>NZ_JBVVAJ010000019.1:0-101374 GCF_055792805.1 Microvirga sp. HS2 | reverse complement strand
CTGGAACTTCTGCGGATCGCGCAGGAACTCGACCACCTCCTGCAGATCCTCCTTGGCCTCGTCGATCCCCGCCACGTCGTCAAACGTCACACGACCATGCGCCTCCGTCAGCAACTTCGCCTTCGACTTGCCGAAGCCCATGGCGCGGCCGGCGCCGTTCTGCATCTGACGCGACAGGAAGACCCAGGCGCCGATGAAGAGCGCGATCGGCAGGATGTTCATCAGGACGGCGATGAACCAGGGGGTCGAATCGGATTGCGGGCGAGCCGTGATCTGCACGCCCTTCTGCTGCAGCTTCGAGACCAAGGTGGGGTCGTTCGGCGCATAGGACGAGAAGGTCCGGCCGTCGTTATAGGTGCCGCTGATCTCCGGACCGGAGATGATGACGCTCGTGATGCGCCCGGCATCGGCGTCGCTCAGGAGCTGGCTATAGGCGATGTCGCTGCCGCCGCCCCGATGGCCCGGGCTCTGGAAAAGGGTGACGAGCGCCAGCACCAGCAGGAAAATGACAACCCACAAGGCGAAGTTGCGGAAATTTGAATTCATCGGTTCAGGTTCTGCCCCAGAGGGAGATGAAGCACGGAAAAGACATCAAATCTCCCCATGCGGCTATACTCAATTTAGGCATACCGCTCTCCATTGCCAAGGGAATGCGGCGCGCATACGGCATCATCCGTAGCTCTTGGCTAAGAGAATTGGCTAACGACCTCGTGAGCGGGGCGGTTCCGGCCTCATATTCAAGCGTCCGGACCGGTCGAGATGGAGGAGAGCCCCTGCGATCGTCAGGCGCAGACCCTCGCCGGCCAGAATCGCCGCCCGGAGACGTTCCAGGCAGGTTTCGAGGCGCTGCAGGCGGCTGTTTTCGAGCCCGATCCGGCTTAAGGACAGCTCCAGGATCCGCAGGCCGATCTCGAAAGGCTCCTGAGCGAGGCAGGCTGCCCGGAAGGAGAACACGCCCTCCCCGGCGATGGGATCCGCCGCGTCCAGCGCCTGCCTCGCCTTGGTGTCCAGGGCCTCGTCGGCCTGCGCGACCCGCTCGGCGAGGCGCGCCAGGCGACCGGCGGTCAGCCCCTCTTCGGCCAGAAGCGGCATCAGCCTGCGCCAGCGCACCCGGGCGAAGCGCTGGTCCTCGTTGGATGGGTCATTGACGTAACGCCAGCCGTTCCGGCGGCAGAGACCCAGCAGGGTCGCCTTGGAATGGTCGAGGAGCGGCCTCGCATGGATGATGCCGTCCCTTTCCCGCTCGCGGCGCATGCCTTTGAGGCCCTTCAGGCCCGAGCCCTTGGCGAGGCGCATGAGGATCGTCTCGGCCTGATCGTCCAGGGTATGGGCGGTGACGAGATGGGAGGCTCCCGCCTCGCGGGCCTGCCGGACGAGCAGGCGGTAGCGCGCTTCGCGGGCTTCCTCCTGGAGGCCGGTCCGCGGCTTCTCGCCTGCCCAGACGAGGGTGCGATGGGGAAAGCCCAAAGCGGCGGCCTCCCGGGCGACGAAGGCCGCTTCCTCGGCGGCTTCGAGTCTCAGGCCATGGTCGATCGTTGCGACGAGGACGGGCGGGCGGCGCTCGGAGCCCCAGCGGGCGAGCAGATGCATCATGGCCATGGAATCGGGACCACCGGAAACGGCCGCCAGAATGCCCGTGGCATGGCTTAAATTCGAAAAGAGAAGCTCCGGATCGTCGGTCGGGAGCGGATCGTCAGGCGCAGGAGCGGCCACGGTTCGGGTGCTCGACTGGTCGGCCTGGATCAGGTGCACTTGTTGCGCTTCTGCTCGCGCTCGGAGCCCTGGCGCACATTGGCGGAGGCCTGCGGATACTTGCGGTCGAGCTCGGCGAAAACGGCGCAGGCCCGGTCGCGGGCGCCCAGTCCGTTGAGAGCCATGCCAAGACGAAGCAGCGAGTCGGGAGCCTTGGCGGCGTTCGGATGGTCGGAGGAGACGCTCAGGAACTGCTCGGCGGCCTCGCGGTAACGGCCACGCTGCAGATAGGTTTCACCGAGCCAGAACGTGGCCTCGGGCACCAGCCCGTCGCGCGGGTTCGACTGGAGAAAGCGGCGGAAACCCATTTCAGCCTGATCATAGTCCTTCTGCGAGAAGGAGGCATAGGCCGCCTCGAAATCGGCCCGCGGATCCCCGGTGCCGGTCGCCGCCACGCTCGGGCCGGGACGTCCAGGAAGAGCGCCCTGGGGCAGAGGCATCCCGTTGCTCATGGCGCCGCCTGGCCCTGCTTGGCCCTCTTCCTCGATCAGCTCGCCGATGCCGGCGAACTGCTCGCCCTGCCCGCCCATGTCGGAATCGGCCAGGGGCGCGGAGGGGGGAGTGGTGCCCAGCGGGCGCGGAGCGCCCGGGGCGTAGGGATCCTGGGAAGGATCGAACACGTCGCTGCGCCGCTGAGGCGGCGTCTGCGGCTGCGCCGGGCGGGGCGCCGGCGTCGCCGACGGCTTGGAGCCTCCGCGGCCGCCGCTCTCCTGGAAGCGGAACTCCACGTCCTCCTGGAACTTGCGGAGCTGATCCTTCAGCTGGCGGTTCTCGTACTGGAGCTGCTCGAGTTGGCCCGACATCTGGCGCATCTGGTTCTCGAGCCGGTTGAGGCGCACGATGGCATCGGCCGCGTCCTGCGCGGCCGCTGGCCCTGCCCAGGCCAGAGCCAAGGCGAAAAAGACAAGGATTCGTCGTAACATGCTGGTTCCCGTATGGGGTCGGATGCGAGGAGTGCCGATAACACAAAAGCGCCGCCACGGCGATAATGTGGCGACGCTCCGCTGTTTCACAACCCGGCTCCGGCAGCTTACGAGCTGGCGCCGCCGAGGACCGTGACCGAACGGCGGTTCTGCGACCAGCAGGAGATGTCGTTACAGACAGCCACCGGACGCTCCTTGCCGTAGGACACGGTACGGAAGCGGTTGCCGGGGATGCCGCGCGAGATCAGGTAATCGCGAACGGTCTGGGCGCGGCGGGCGGACAGGGAGAAGTTGTACTCGCGGGTACCGCGCTCGTCCGCATGGCCTTCGACGATGAAGGTGTAGTTGGGATAGCGCTGCAGCCACTGGGCCTGCTTGTCGAGGGTGGCGACGGCGGTGGGGGTGAGATCGGTCGAATCGGTTTCGAAGAACACGCGATCGCCCACATTCACGACGAAGTCCTGGGCGCTGCCCGGGGTCGCGGCACCACCGGCGCCGAAGCCGCCCGATCCATCGGCCATGCCGTCTTTGTTGGAAGAACAGGCCGCTGCCCCAAGGGCGAGGACAAGGGCGGCGGCGAATTTGACGGCGCGCAGCGACATCATTGGGAATACTCCTTACACACACGTTTGCCGAACGTTGTGTCTTTCATATCGGGCGGATGGTTAAGGGAGGGTTCCATCAACCTTGAGGGAGGCAGCCGGGATTAAGGTGAATTATGGCCAAGTTGTGGAACTTCAGCTTAGGGTTAACAGATAGTGAAGTCGGAGCTTTGCTTACCCGGAGCCCTCGTGAGCCGATTGCCCGTCTTGTGCGTTGAAAGGTCATGCATCTCGTGACGAACCAGCCCGGTCTGTCGGCTCAACCCTATCGCGCGGCCCTGGACGAACTCCGCATGGAGCGCGCCTTCTCGCGCATCGCGGACAGCGACCTGCGCCAGGGCAACGCCATCAGGCTGCTCAGGAATTCCAAGGAAAACTACCCGGCCTGGCTCGAGGCGATCCGGTCGGCGCGAGACGTGATCCACTTCGAGAACTTCATCATCGCGGACGACGCAACCGGCCGGATGTTCGCGGAAGCCCTCATGGAGCGGTCCCGCGCGGGCGTGAAGGTGCGGGTTCTCTACGACTGGCTCGGATCATCCTTTCGCGCCCTCCCCGCCTTCTGGCGGCGGCTGCGGGAGGCCGGCGTGGAAGCCCGGGTCTTCAACCCGCCCCGCCTGACGGACCCGTTCTGGATCCGGCGAAACCACCGCAAGCTGATCACGGTGGACGGCCGGGTCGGCTTCGTCTCGGGCCTGTGCATCTCCGACAGCTGGGAAGGCGGCAAAGACGGCGAGCCCTGGCGCGACACGGGCATTGCCGTCGAAGGCCCGATGGTGGCCGACCTCGATTCGGCCTTCGCCGAAAGCTGGGTGCTCTCAGGCATGCGGGCCATTCCGAAAGCCGACCTGCCCCAGGCCGATGCGATTCCCCCTGCGGGCAATGTGGCCGCGCGGCTCATCAGCGGCGAGCCCGGCATGTTCCGGACCTATCGCGTCGACCAGTTCATCGCGGCCACCGCCCAGCGCAACCTCTGGCTCACGGACGCCTATTTCGTCGCCACCACCTCCTATGTGCAGGCGCTGGGCGAAGCGGCCCGCGACGGGGTCGACGTGCGCCTGCTCGTGCCGGGATCGAGCGACGTGCCGGCGCTCCAGCCGATCGTGCGCGCGGGCTACCGCTCGCTCATCGAGGCCGGAATCCGGGTCTTCGAATGGAACGGCTCGATGCTGCATGCCAAGACCGCCGTGGTGGACGGGCGCTGGGCCCGGGTGGGGTCCACCAACCTCAACTTCGCAAGCTGGGCGACGAACTGGGAGCTCGACGTGATCGTCGAGGATTCGGGCTTTGCAGGTCAGATGGAGGCGATGTACCTGGAGGATCTGGCCAACGCCACCGAGATCGTTCCAGGCTCGTATTCCCGCCGCAGGCGCGCGCGCAACATGCGCTCCAGACGAGGCCACCGCTTCAAGCGCGGCGGCGTGCGCAGGCTCGCCGCCGGCGCCCTCGCCCTGTCCAGCAGCATCGGCAAGGCCATGGGGTCGCGCTCGCTCACCGCGACCGAGACCAGCAGCATCGCGATCATCGGCTGCGCTCTCCTGGCGCTCGCGGTCGCCATCACCGTCTTCCCGGTCGTGATCGTCTCGCCCATCGTGATCGGCCTCATCTGGTTCGGCCTCGCGCTCCTGATCCGCGCCCTGCACCTGAAACGGCGCATGCGGCTGAGGCGGCGCAAGCTCGCCATCCGCAGGCGATTGAGCAAAATCAAGGACGAGGCGGCCGCCGCGGAGAAATGATGGAAACCTGCCGCCAAGCTCGGCATTGACAGGATGCCTCCCCCCGAGGAGGTCCGACCGAAGGAGACGACGATGGCGACCGGAACCTCCAGTTCATCTTCCTACGATCCGCTCTATCGCGCCGAGTCCATGAGCGCGCTGCTGGCGCGCAACTGGTGGGCGGTGGCGCTGCGCGGCGTCTTCGCCGTCATCTTTGCGCTGATCGCCTTCTTCTGGCCGGGAGCGACCCTCCTGTCCTTCGTTCTGTTCTTTTCGGCCTACATGCTGGTCGACGGCGTGTTCGGCATCGTCTCCGGCATTCGGGCGGCCTCCCGCAACGAGCGCTGGGGATTGCTGATCCTGGAAGGCGTCCTCAACATCCTCGTCGGCGTCATCGCCTTCCTCATGCCCGGCCTGACCGTGGTCTTCTTCGTCACCCTGCTCGCCGTCTGGTCCCTGATCACCGGCATCCTGATGATCGTCGCCGCCTTCAGGCTGGATCCTGCCTTCGGGCGCGGCTGGCTGATCTTCAGCGGCATCGTCTCGGTTCTGTTCGGCGTAGCGCTTCTGATCGCGCCGCTCGTCGGAGCCGTGGTCCTGACCTGGTGGCTCGGGGCCTATGCCCTGGTCTTCGGCATCGCGCTCATCGTCCTCGCCTTCAAGCTGCGCAGCCGGAAGGACGATCTGACCGGAGGCGCTCCCCTGCGCGCCTGAGGCAGGTTATTCCCCGTCATGGCCGGGCTTGTCCCCGCCGTCCCGATGACGAGAGGCGCTGCGCCTGAAGCAATCGGGATCACCGGCACAAGGCCGGTGATGACGTGAGTGAATATGGGAAACGCAACAAAAAAGGGGCGCTGATGAAGCGCCCCTTTCGCGTTATTCTTACTGCCGACTCTCGCTGAGAAGCGGCGACCAGGTCGGGTCCGACGCGAAGGACGGCGTCTGCACGGGCTGCTCCACGCGGCCGGTGACGTCCACCATGTAGAGCTTGCCGCCGGACTGGCCGCCCGGATCGCGGAAGAACATGATGTACTGGCCGTTGGGAGCCCAGACCGGGCTCTCGTTGTGGAAGCCCTCCGTCAGGATGCGCTCGCCCGATCCGTCCGGCTTCATGATGCCGATGGCGAAGCCGCCGGAATGCTGCTTGGTGAAGGCGATGTAGTCGCCGCGCGGAGACCACGCCGGCTGCGAATAGGAGCCGTCGCCGAAGGAGATGCGGCGCTGGTTGGAGCCGTCGGCGCCCATGACGTAGAGCTGCTGCTTGCCGCCGCGGTCGCTCTCGAACACGATCTGCGACCCGTCCGGAGAGAACGACGGCGAGGTGTCGATGGCGGCGGTCGAGGTCAGGCGCGTGGTCGCCTGCGAGCCGAGATTCATCATATAGATGTTGGCGTTGCCGCCCTGCTGCAGGCTCATGACGATGCGCTGCCCATCCGGCGCGAAACGCGGGCTGGAGGTCATGTCGGGGAAGTTGCCGACGATCTGGCGCGACCCGGTTTCGAGGTTGATCACCTGCACGCGCGGCTGCTGGCCTTCCACCTGCGACATGAAGGCGATTTCCTGCGTCACGGGAGAATAGCGCGGCGACACCACGCTGCTCTCGCCTTGAGTCAGGTAGCGCACATTGGCGCCGTCCTGATCCATGATGGCGAGGCGCTTGCGACGGTTCTCCTTCGGTCCGGATTCCTCGACGAAGACGATGCGCGTGTCGAAGAAGCCGCCAAAGCCCGTGACCTTCGTATAGACGGCATCGGAGATGATGTGGCCGACGCGGCGCCAGAAATTGGCGTCTGTGACATATTGCTGACCGGTGAGCTGCTGGCCGGAATCGATGTCCCACAGACGGAACTCGGCGCGCAGTCGGCCCGACGGATCACGCGTGACGCGGCCCGTCACGAGAGCCTGTGCGCCCGCCATCTTCCAGGCGTCGAAGCGCGGAGCCGCATCGAAGGACGGGCGCTCCGGGAAGCGCGACTTGTCGAGAGCGACGAAATAGCCCGAGCGCTGCAGGTTGCCGGCGATGATGCCGGAGACGCGCTGGCCGAGATCGCCCTCGCCCGAGAAATCGGCGACAGCGATCGGCATGGGCTGGAACTGTCCGCCGGGACCCACGCGGAAGGTGAGCTGCGCATGAGCGACAGGCGCGAGCGCCGCCATCGGAACGATGACGGAGAGCACGAAGAGAAGACGGGAGACGAGGCGATTGATCATGATGTCATGTCTCAAGCGTAATGGGCTTAAAGATCAGGAAAGGTCGAACTGGACGTTCAGGATTTTCCAGTCCGAATAGAACTGCATGTACTGGGCGGGCACACGGTAGGGAGCGCAACGGCGCACGGCGCGCAGAGCAGCACCCGCGACGGCCTGATCCGTGCTGCTGCTGCCTGCGCGAAGAACGGTCGGCTCGCTCGCCAGCGAACCATCCTGGTTGAGGCGGATATCCAGCATCGGCGGCGTTCCGTCGCTTCCCGACGCACTGATCGGCGCGGTGTAGCAGCGCTGGATCTGCTCCTGCAGGATTCCCATGAGCGCGTCGCGCTGGCTCGGGTTGAGCTTCGCCGCCGTGCCGGTCGCCGTGCCGAGCGAAGCGGTCTTCTGAACCTCCGCTCCGGTGGCGCCGCTGGACTGGCTCTTCTGCTTGTTGTCGAGGAACTGCTTGAGGTCGCCCATGTCGAGCTTCTTGGCGACCTGCGCCTCCTTGCGCGCCTTCGCTTCGGCTTCGGCCTTGGCTTTCGCCTCCGCGACCTTCTTCGCCTCGGCCTCCGCCCTGGCCTTCGCTTCGGCCTCGGCCTTCGCCTTGGCCTTTGCCTCGGCGACGCGCTTGGCCTCTGCTTCGGCCTCGGCTTTGGCCTTGGCCTCGGCGCGCGCCTTGGCTTCCGCTTCAGCCTTGGCCTGCTCGATCTTCGCCTTCTCGATGGCCTCGGCCTCGGCTTTCTCGGCCGCCCTCTTTTCCGCTTCCGCTTTGGCCTGCTGAGCCTTCTGCTCTGCGGCCTTGGCAGCGGCCGCCGCCGCAGCGGCCGCCTCCTCGTCCGCGACCTTCATGTCCTCGGGACGCTTCGGAGGCGCGGGCGTATCGACCTTTTCTTCGCCGGGAGCGCGCTGCTCGGTCTTATCCGCGATGCGATCGGCGCGCGGCTTCGGCGTGGGCTGCACGGACTTGGCGTCCGTCTCGCCCTTGGTGATCTGCGAGAACTGATTGTCGGTGATGACCTCGACGGGGATGCCTTCCTGCGCTTCGGGAAACTCGGTGGCATAGGGCAATCCGATCAGGGCGGCCGTCAGCAGCGCCACATGGACGCCGCCGGACACCCAGAAGCCCGGTTCGGAGGTGTTGAATTTCAGCTTCAACGCCACGTCGTTCTGCCCCTTGCTTTCAATCCGATGCTCACTCTCTCACGAAGCGCATCGTTGATACGGAAAACCTTATCCTCTTGACCGCCCGATGCGCTAATTCTGTTCCGTTGCCGTCACCAGCGCGACCCGCTTGTAGCCAGCGGTTGTCACGATGGACATGATCTGCGCGACGCGGCCGTAATCGACCTTCTTGTCCCCGCGCACGAAGATGCGCTCGTCGAAGCCAGCCTTCGACACCTCGGCGAGCTTGCCGACGATGGCCTCGTCCGTGAGTTCGGTCTCGCCCAGGAACACCTGCCCCGTCGCCTTGATCGAGAGTGTCACGGGTTTCGCATCGGAGTTGAGAGGCGCGGCCTTCGTCTCCGGCAGATCGATCGGCACGCCGGCGGTCATCATGGGCGCCGCCACCATGAAGATGATGAGCAGCACCAGCATGACGTCGATGAACGGCGTCATGTTGATCTCGTTGATCGCGCCGCCGCGCTTTGCGCGCCTGCGGCGACGTCCGCCCGCTCCACCCGCTGCAACCATGGCCATGGCCTAAAGCTCCTCCCTCAAGCCGCGCGCGAGGACGACGAGAGACGCTCGTCGATCTGGCGCGACAGGATGGCCGAGAACTCGTCGGCGAAGCCCTCCAGCCGCGACTGCAGCTTGCCGACCTCGGACTGGAGCTTGTTGTAGGCGAGCACCGCAGGAATGGCGGCGAAAAGACCGATGGCGGTGGCGAACAGCGCCTCCGCGATGCCGGGAGCCACGACCGCCAGGCTCGTGTTCTTCGAGGCGGCGATCGAGGTGAAGGAGTTCATGATGCCCACCACCGTGCCGAAGAGGCCGATATAGGGGCCGGCCGAACCGATGGAGGCCAGGATCATGAGGCGGGAATCGAGACGCTCCACCTCGCGCTGGATGGTGACGTCGAGAACCTTGTCGATGCGCTGGGAGAGGCTCTGGAACGAGCGGGCCGAGCCTTCGAAGGAGCGCTTCCACTCGCGCATGGCGGCGACGAAGACTGCGGCGAGGCCGGTCGCCGGGCGGCTCTGGAGCGAGCGGAACAGCTCCTCCAGGGACTGGCCTGACCAGAACACGTCCTCGAAACGGTCCATGGCCCGCTTGGTGCGGGCATAGAGCAGGGTCTTGTCGATGATGATGGCCCAGCACCACACGGAGGCCGCGAGCAGCCCCATCATCACGAGCTTGACGATGAAATGCGCCTGCCAGAACAGGCTAAAGAAGGACAGGTCGTGGGCCACAGGAGCGGCCTGGGCCACATCAGCCGGATTCATCAGTTGCGTCCTCGCTCTTCGAGCAGCCTTGGGAGGAGCCCAGGGCCCACCGCAGTCGTGTCTAGGAAAATCTTGTTGCTTACCCTGCTCGTTCGCCCGCGAATCTGTCGAAAATAAGGGCGTGGACTCCCAGGGCGGGCAAGACCTTCCGAGTGTGCTCTTTTAGGCACTCGGTGTGGTTAAGGCTTGGTTTAAAAGGGGCTAAATCACTCTGAAATCAGCCGTATAGCCAAGCTTTGTCCGGGCTGCCATGCGCTGGAAGCAGATCCAGCCCACCTCCCCCTGCGGCACGTCTGCGCGCCCGGGAGGTTCGTTCCCGGGGTCAGATGTCCTGGGTCGTCGACAGCGCCGCGCGGAGGTTGTCCGGGATGCGCACGGCGCGGCCGTCGCGGACGGCCGCCACCATCACGTCGGCCCGCACAAGCACGTCCTCCCCGCGACGCACCTCCTGTGCGAGCGTCATCGAGGCGCCCCGCATATCGTTGGGCCGCGTGACCACGGTGAGCACGTCGTCCATAACGGCGGCGCCGAGGAAATCGATATTCATCTTGCGGACCACGAAGGCGAGCCCGCCCATCTCCGCGTGAAGGTCGGACTGGGCCACCTCCACCGCGCGCAGGATCTCCGTGCGCCCACGCTCCAGGAAGCGCAGGTAGCTCGCGTGATAGACGCGGGCGGAAAAGTCCGTGTCCTCGTAATAGACGCGCACCGGCAGGACATGCGCGCCGTCCCGCATGTGGCCGGAGAGATGGGGCCAGGGATGGCCCGCCTCACTCATTCTCGTCCCCATTGAACAGGCCGAACTGCGCCGCAGTCTCGCGAGAGGGCTCGGCAAGCCCGAGATGCTTGAAGGCATGGGGCGTGAGGATGCGCCCGCGCGGCGTGCGCTGCACGAAGCCCTTCTGGATCAGGTAAGGCTCGATGATGTCCTCGATGGCGTCACGCGGCTCGGAAAGGGCCGCTGCAATGGTCTCGATGCCGACCGGGCCGCCGCCGAAGGAAGTGGCGATCATGGTGAGATATTTGCGGTCCATGAGGTCGAGGCCGATGGGGTCCACGTCGAGCAGGCGCAGCGACCGGTCCGCCAGATCGCGGGAGACGATCTGCACGCCTTCGACGATGGCGAAGTCGCGCACGCGGCGAAGCAGGCGGCCCGCGATGCGGGGCGTGCCGCGAGCGCGGCGAGCGATCTCGTTCGCGCCCTCCTCGCTCATGTTGAGGCCGAGGACGCGCGCGCCGCGGCGCACGATCAGCTCCAGCTCGTCGATGGTGTAGAATTCGAGCCGGATCGGGATGCCGAAGCGGTCGCGCAAGGGCGTCGTCAGCAAGCCCGCGCGGGTGGTGGCGCCCACGAGGGTGAATTTCGGCAGCTCGATCTTCACGGAGCGCGCGGCCGGGCCTTCACCGATGATCAGGTCGAGCTGGTAATCCTCCATGGCAGGATAAAGGATTTCCTCCACGGCAGGATTGAGGCGGTGGATCTCGTCGATGAAGAGCACGTCGCGCTCTTCGAGGTTGGTCAGCTGGGCCGCGAGATCGCCCGCCTTGGCGATGACAGGACCGGAGGTGGAGCGGAAGTTCACGCCCAGTTCCCGGGCGACGATCTGCGCCAGCGTGGTCTTGCCGAGGCCCGGCGGCCCGACGAAGAGCACGTGGTCGAGGGCATCGCCCCGGGCCTTGGCAGCGTTGATGAAGACCTGGAGGTTGGAGCGCGCGGCGGCCTGGCCCGTGAAGTCGGACAGCGACAGCGGCCGGATCGACGCGTCGACGTCGTCCTCGCGCTTCTCGGGGCTCAGCAGGCGGCGTGAATCGGTCAAGGAGAGCTACCTTCCAAAGGCTTCATATAGGCGCTGGCACCCTAATACGCCATTCTTAACGAGATCAAAACAGGAACGTTGGAGGTCATGCACCCTCTACCGGGCGGTCTTATCAAGCCTCCTGCTCAGATGCCAGCAGACCAAGGTCGGTACGACGCCGACAATGGCATAGACCCCAATGATCCTTCCTTCTATGGGGAACGGCTCCTCGCCGGCGACGATTGCGGCGGCATCGGCGAGTGCTACACCGGTCACAGCCCCTGCGAGGGCACCCCAGAGCCAGTCGAAAGGCCATGCCCGGGCTTGGACCCAGCGCAACGCAGCAGTCGTCAGGAGTGCCGGAACAAGGCCGACGAGATAGGACAAAGGCACTCCGATCATTATCAGGAACCCGACGCCCTCGGATGATGGCGCTCCGTCAAGGACGGCGATCGCGGCCAAAAGGCTGGCGAAGCCGATGGGCGGCCCCAAACCTGCGAAGATGAGCCAGTTCGCCATGCGGGTCGCGCTACCGCGCCAGTTCCCTCAACCCCAACCGGATCAGCGTTTTCGCCTCGGCCTCCTCGCCCGCCTGCTTCATGGCGGCGGCAACGGCGGCGGAGGCCTGGACCTGCGGATAGCCGAGATTGACCAGGGCCGAGATGGCATCCGCCACCGGCGCGGGTGCGCTCTTGTCCTCCACCGCGCCGGTGAGGCGGATGAGGGTCGGGTCGACGGGGGCGAAGGCGGGGGCCTTGTCCTTGAGTTCCGAAACGATGCGCTGCGCGAGCTTGGGCCCGACGCCGGGGCCGCGGGCGACCGAGGCCTTGTCGCCGGTGGCGATGGCGGTGGCGAGGCTGCCGGGATCGAGAACGGAGAGAATGCCCAGCGCCACCTTGGCGCCCACGCCCTGCACGCTCTGGAGCAGGCGGAACCATTCCCGCTCGGAATCCGACCGGAAGCCGAACAGGCGGATCATGTCCTCACGGACCATGGTCTCGATCGACAGGGTGGCCGCCTCGCCGACTGGCGGCAGGTTCTGGAGCGTGCGGGAGGAACAATGAACCACATAGCCGACCCCATGCACATCGAGGATCACGAAATCCTCGCCGTAGGAATCCACCACGCCTTTGAGTTTGCCGATCACGTTCTTCCTGCTCCCGATAGCCCCCTCCCCCATAAAGTGGAGGGAAATCAGCGCCATATCCCGGATCGGCTCACGCCGTCCCGGAATGGCAGCGCTGTTCTGTAACATCTTATAGGCTGGCCACCAAAGCGCGCGCTTTCCGGTGATGAGCGTGGGCGATGGCAATGGCGAGCGCATCGGCCGCGTCGGCTTTCTTGAAGTCCGCCTTGGGCAGCAGGATCTTCACCATGGCCTGCACCTGATCCTTCTCGGCATGGCCGACGCCGACGACGGTCTTCTTCACCTGGTTCGCGCCGTATTCGGCCACGGGCAGGTTGTGCAGGGCGGGCACCAGGAGCGACATGGCGCGAGCCTGGCCGAGCTTGAGGGTCGCCTGCGCGTCCTTGTTCACGAAGGTTTCCTCGACGGCGACCTCATCGGGGGTCCAGGTCCGGATCACGTCCGTGATGCGGTCATGAAGCTGCTTGAGGCGCAGCGCGAGATCCAGATCCCCGTCGGAGGTCACGACCCCGCAGGCCACGTAGGAGAGCTTCGTCCCCTCGACGGTGATGACGCCCCAGCCCGTGTTGCGCAGGCCGGGGTCGAGGCCGAGGATGCGGACGCGTTCGGTCAATGTCTACTCTCCAGCGTCATGCCCGGGCTCGTCCCGGGTGTCCCCGTCTTTGAACCGCCTCGAGGCGTGAATGGCCGGATCACGTCCGGCCGTGACGACGATAGGCCTTAGCCCGCCATCTTCTGCATGAGCGCGTCGGACAGCTCGAAATTGCCGTAGACGTTCTGGACGTCGTCGTGCTCTTCGAGAGACTCCATGAGCTTCATGAGCTTCTCGCCGGTCTCGTCGTCGACGGCGACCGGGGTCTGCGGCTTCCAGACCAGCTTGGAGGCCTTCGGCTCGCCGAACTTGTCCTCGAGCGTCTTGGTGACCTCGTTGAGGGAGCCCTGATCGCAATAGATCTCGTGACCGTCCTCCGTCGAGACCACATCGTCCGCGCCGGCCTCGATGGCGGCCTCCAGCATGGCGTCGGCATCGGCGACCCCGGCCGGGAACTCCACGAGGCCCACCCGGTCGAACATGAAGGACACGGCGCCCGTCTCGGCGAGGTTGCCGCCGCTCTTCGTGAAGTAGGAGCGGATGTCGGAGGCCGTGCGGTTGCGGTTGTCGGTCATCGCCTCGACGATGATGGCGGCGCCGCCCGGGCCATAGCCCTCGTAGCGGATTTCCTCGTAGTTCTCGCCATCGTTGCCCGCCGCCTTGTTGATGGCGCGCTGGATGTTGTCCTTGGGCATGTTCTCGGCCCGGGCGGCGAGGATCGCGGCGCGCAGGCGTGGGTTCATGTTCGGGTCGGGCGTGCCCATCTTGGCCGCCACGGTGATTTCGCGGGCGAGCTTGGAGAAGAGCTTGGAGCGCATCGCATCCTGGCGTCCCTTGCGATGCATGATGTTCTTGAACTGGGAATGTCCGGCCATCGGGCCTCCGAGGTAACCGCCGAGAGCGGCCCGGTGACAGGCGCTCGTCAGGCGCGTGGATGTTGACGATGAAAGGCTTATAAGGCGGCGGAGGGCCACAGGCCAAGCCCCCCCTGCCGATTGATGAAAAACTAAAAGCCGAGCCAGGACGGCAGGTTGTGAATGGCGGCCAGGACAAGGTGGTAGGAGGCCCCCAGCACCGTGACCGTGTAGGCTAGGCCGGCCAAGCCGATGAGATAGCCGGCGATCAGCAGGTAGCCGTCCTCCTCCATCACCGCGATGGAGGCGATCACGAGGGCGATGGAGGGCGGGAAATTGGTGCCGGGAAAGGGAATGAGCACCGAGACGGCCACCAGGAAGGCGAACAGCCCCACCATCCGGTCGCCGAGGGGGCCGAATAGGAAGGGCAGCCGCGGCCGGCAATAGCTCTCCAGCTTCTGGAGCTTGGGCTCGGTAATGTCGATCAGGCGCTTGAACTTGGCGACCGAGACCGTCCGCCGCAGGATGAAGCCCGGCAGCCAGGGCTGCTTGTGTCCCAGCATCATCTGAATGCCGAAGATCAGGACCGGCGTTCCCACGATGCCCGCGACGCCGGGCACGTTCGGGACGCAATTGGGCAGGGAGAACAGGATGAGCACGAAACCGAAAGCGCGCTCGCCGAAGGCTCCGATGATGTCGCCGATGGAGATCGCCTCCCCCTCGGCGTTGTCGATCACGGCCCGCAGCACCGCGGAGGCGCTACGATGCTCATAAGCCTGATGAAGGTCACTCGACCCGCGATAGGGTGGCTTGCTGGTGCTGGCCGGCTCTGTCTTGGCGTCCAAAGTGTCCTCCGTCGCGCAAAGATGGGGGCGGAGCGGGACGAGGTAAAGGGAGCGGACCGTTAGTGCACCCACAACCTCATTCGTGAGTCTGGTCTACAAAGATTTAACGCAGGCTTCCCTCCCCGACGGATCTCGGGTGTTTCCAAGATGTGCGTGCCGTCTCAGAATAAAGCGCATGCTTTCCCTCCCCCTTGTGGGGAGGGCCAGGGTGGGGGTGGGGGCGATAGTCGATGAAGGTCTGGCGCCAACACCCCCACCTCCAACTCCTCCCCACAAGGGGGAGGAGGGTTTTCGGCGTCACGCTGGATGAGCCGCATAAGCCCGAGGATTGCGGGGGAGGAGGGCTGCCGGCGCTTTACGGGCCAGGCTCTCAGGATGAGGGTGATCCTTGACGAAGGTCCGTCAATCACTCCCAGAACCGAGGCCAGGTTTCCTCCAGGTTCGGCCCGATCCGCACGGCCGCCACGCGGGCCGCGAGGCCGGTCCGGTCGTCCGTTTCGACGGCTATCCCTGAGAGCGTGCCCTCGCCGAGCGCCGGTTCGAGACGGTTGCCGGGGGTCTTCTGGAGGAAGCGGCGGATCGGCTCCTCCTTCTGCATTCCGAGCACGGAATCGTAGTCGCCGCACATGCCCGCATCGGTCATGTAGGCGGTGCCGCCGGGCAGAACCCGGTGGTCGGAGGTGGGCACATGGGTGTGGGTGCCCACGACCAGGCTCGCCCGCCCGTCGAGATAATGGCCCATGGCCTCCTTCTCGCTGGTGGCTTCCGCATGGACATCCACGATGATGGCGTCCGCCACCTGGCCGAGCGGGCAATCTTCGAGCGCCTGGTCGACGGCGGCGAAGGGATCGTCGAGCGCGTCCATGTAGATGCGGCCCATCACGTTCACCACCAGGACCCGATGACCCGAGCGGGTATCGATGAGATTCGCGCCGCGCCCCGGCGTACCGGGCGGATAATTCGCAGGACGGAGGAGCCTTGGCTGGCGCTCGATATAGACGAGTGTTTCGCGCTGGTCCCAGGTATGGTTGCCGAGGGTGATAGCATCGGCCCCCGCATTCAGGACCTCGTCGCAGATCGCCTCGGTGATGCCGAAGCCTCCGGCCGAGTTCTCGCCGTTGATCACCACGCAATCGAGGTTCCACCGCTCGCGAAGACCCGGGAGCCGGTCGATCACCGCATTGCGGCCGGCGCGCCCGACGATGTCGCCGAGGAAGAGTAGACGCATGGCTTTCTTTCTATAGAGGCTTGGTCCGAATGAGCTCGGTTTCCGTGATCACAACGTCGAGCAGGCGGTCGTGCTCCTCGACGGGAACCTGCTCGATCTCCTGAACCGCATAAGCCAGACCGATGGTCAAGACCGGATGTTGCGCTTCGAGCGCCGCGATAGCCCTGTCGAAATGCCCCTTGCCGTAGCCGATGCGCCCTCCCCCGCGGTCGAAGGCGACGAGGGGAACGATGAGGGCCTTGGGGAAAACCTCCGGCGCGTCGGGGCCGGGCTCGCGCACGCCGAAGCCGCCTTTGACCAGCACGTCGCCGGGCTGCCAGAGGCGCCAGCTCAAATGGGGGTGAAGGATCTGGGAGAGAGCCACGTCCTGCCCGCGCTCCAGCAGCGCCTCCATGAGAGGACGCGGGTCGACCTCGCTGCGGATGGGCCAGTAGCCCCCCACCGGATTGACGCCGTGAAGGTCGGACAGGCCCCGGGCCCGCTCGGCGATGGCCTGGGCGGCCTCCTCGCGGAAGGCCTTGTCGAGCCCGTCGCGGCGGGCGAGCGCTTCCTGGCGGAGCTGCTCTTTCAGAACGGGAGGAGGAGAGGAATGCATGAAGTGCGGAGCCACAAAAGCCGTCGGAGAAGCGATCCCGGGAACCTACAAAGTAGGTGGGCGCCGTATGTCCCGGTCCACGGACCGGGTCAGGGACAGCTCCCTTCAGGATCGATAAGGCCCCGGGGAATATGAACTCCTAACGCGCCCCGCAGCCCCGCCTGTCCTATGTAGGGAGGAAGCGGGCCGGTTGGAAGGGGAAAAGTGAGCGCAAGGCCATCTTCTTCGACCGCCTTCAGGAGCGCGGGCTCGGGCCTACCCCCAACGAGGTAAGTAGTCGGCACCGTCGTTCTACGGATAGTATTCGGCCCCGGCCCGATATCACTCTTCCCCTACGGAATTCGCACCGAGAGCCCTGGAGGAAACATGCCCCCTTCCAAGCACAGCAATGTGTGCCTGCCGCGCAGAAGCGCCCGGGCCCATTCCCCCAGCATCCCGTCCATGATGCGGGAGGTGCTGCACAGGCTCGGCAATCTCGACGTGGAATGCGAAATCCGGCTCGATCAGGTCGAGCGTAACACCGCCGACCAGGAGCTGAAGGCGCATATCAAGGACAGGATCAGGGCGGCCCACCGGGAACGGAGGGAGCCCTATGTGGAACTCCTGGCCACGCTCCGCCAGCGCCAGCAGCGCCTATCGTTCGACGCTTGAGCGAAAAGCTCCGCCATGGCCGTCGACATCTTGGGAACCGCAGCACCAGAAGACGTGGATACCCGGCACAGGGCCGGGCATGACGAGGAGGATCCTATCTTAAGCCCCTACCCCTGCCCCGTCGTGTTGAGGCTGCGCACCAGAAACTCGATCCGTTCGGCGACCTTGTGAACGCCCTCCGCCAGCCGCGCCTCGATCATCCGGGCGCGTTCGTCCCCGGATGAGGATCTCAGGCGGGCAAGCTCCGCCTCGGCGGCCGCCAGGCGCCTCCTGGTGTCGTGCAACTCATCCGCCTGGGTCATGGCCGCCATGACGTGCAAGCGCAGATCACCGATCTCGCCGAAGGCGGCGCGCATCTCCTCGATCTTGGCATCATAGGACGCGGCCAGCCGCTCCAGATGCGCCTCCTCACCCGGGGCGCAGGCGATCCGGTAGCTCTGACCGGCAATGGTGACCGTGACCTGAACCATGCCTAGTCCTCTTCCCGTGCGAGCTGGCCGGCCTGGGTCAGGACGGTCTGAACCGCGAGAATCGCCAGCTGGACACGCCGGCTCACGTCGTCCGTGGCGGCCTCGAAGCGATGAAGGCGCGTGAGCGCTCCATCGAGTTCCTCGGCGAGGCGGGAGCGGTCGTCCTCCATGAGCTGCAGCTCGGTTTCCAGGCTTCCCCGGCGCTGTTCGGCATCGAGACGGCGGGCGACGGAGGCTTCAAGAAGCCCAAGGGCCGCATCAAGCCTTTTCATCGCGTCGTCAAGGGGGGACGTCATTCTACCTCCGGGAATCGCAACGACACTAGCGCATCGTGCGGAAAAGTGGACCCGGTTTTCCGCACCAACGATGCGCCCCTTTAGGAAGGGAGCATCGGATGGGCCCCAAAAGTGCAAATCCACTTTTGGGTCCGATGCTCTAGCGGGCGAGCCCGAACGAGCAACGGCCCATCGGAGAATTGCAGCCTGTGATCTCTTTGACTCGGAACCCCCGCGTGATAAGGAGCCCTCGCCTTTTCCAGACAGACCCGCCCCTTTGCGGGGCTTCAAGATTTGTGGATCACGCCGTGCTGAACACCGTCCCCGCCGATCGCGTCAACCATTCCGATCTGGCGAACGCCGTGCGCGTCCTCGCCATGGATGCCGTCGAACAAGCCAAATCCGGCCACCCCGGCCTGCCCATGGGCGCCGCCGATATCGCAACGGTGCTGTTCACCAAGTTCCTGAAATACGATGCCGCCGACCCGGCCTGGCCGGACCGCGACCGGTTCATTCTCTCGGCCGGCCACGGCTCGATGCTCCTCTACGCCCTTCTCCACCTGACCGGGGTGAAGGGCATGACCATCGAGGAGCTGAAGAACTTCCGTAAGCTCGACTCGAAGACCCCGGGCCATCCGGAGAACTTCATGACCCCGGGCGTGGAGACCACCACGGGCCCGCTCGGTCAGGGCATCGCCACGGCGGTGGGCTTCGCCCTTGCCGAGCGCATGCTGAACGCCGAATACGGCAGCGACCTCGTCGACCACCATACGTACGTGCTCGCTTCCGACGGCGACCTGATGGAGGGCATCAGCCAGGAGGCCATTGCGCTCGCTGGCCACCTGAAGCTCAACCGCATGATCGTCCTCTGGGACGACAACGGTATCTCCATCGACGGCCCGCTCTCGATTTCCGACTCGGTCGATCAGGTGAAGCGCTTCCAGGCCTGCGGCTGGAACGCCTTCCGCATCGACGGCCACGACCCCAAGGCCATCCAGCGCGCCATCTCGCGCGCCCAGAAGTCCGACAAGCCGACCCTCATCGCCTGCAAGACCACCATCGGTTTCGGCGCGCCGAAGAAGGCCGGCACCTCCAAGGCCCACGGCGAGCCGCTGGGCGCCGAGGAGCTCGCCGGCGCCAAGGCGGCGCTCGGCTGGACGCATGCTCCCTTCGAGATCCCGGACAATATCCGCGACGCCTGGGCCAAGGCCGGCAAGAAGGGCCGCCGCCTGCGCAAGGCCTGGGCCGACCGGTTGAAGGCCCTGCCCGAGGAGAAGCGCGGCGAGTTCGAGCGCCGGGTGAAGGGCGTGCGCCCGCAGGGACTGGCCGATGCGGTCGCCAAGCTGAAGGACCGCCTGGCGGCGGAGCCCCAGAACGTCGCCACCCGCAAGGCCAGCGAGATCGCGCTCGAGGTTCTCACCGAGGTCGTGCCGGAGCTGGTGCTGGGCTCGGCTGACCTGACGCCGTCGAACAACACCAAGACCAAGAACCTCACCGCCATCTCGCCCGGCAACTACGCGGGCCGCTACATCCATTACGGCATCCGCGAGCACGGCATGGCAGCGGCGATGAACGGCATCGCGCTCCATGGTGGCTACGTGCCGGCAGGCGCGACCTTCCTGGTCTTCACCGATTACGCCCGTCCCGCCATGCGCATCGCCGCGCTCGCCGGGATTCCGGCCATCTATGTGATGACCCACGATTCCATCGGCCTCGGAGAGGACGGTCCGACCCACCAGCCGGTGGAGCATCTGGCGGCGCTCCGCTCCATGCCGAAGATGCGCGTGTTCCGCCCGGCGGACGCCATCGAGACGGCGGAAGCCTGGCAGATGGCGCTCGAGCGCACGGACGGCCCGACGACCCTGGCGCTGACCCGCCAGAACCTGCCGCAGGTGCGCAAGGAAGGCGGGGCGAAGAACCTCTCCGCCACCGGCGCCTACGAGCTGTCCCCGGCCAGCGGAAAGGCCCGTGCCACCATCTTCGCCTCCGGTTCCGAGGTCGAGATCGCCCTTGCGGCGCAGAAGATCCTGGAAGAGCAGAGCTTCGCGGTCCGCGTGGTGTCGGTCCCGTCGCTCGACCTGTTCCTGGCCCAGCCCGAAAAGGTGCGCCACGAGATCATCGGCGATGCGCCGATCAAGGTCGCGGTCGAGGCGGCGGTCCGCTTCGGTTGGGATTCCGTGATCGGGCCCGACGGAATTTTCGTCGGCATGCATGGGTTTGGCGCAAGCGCGCCCTACAAGGACCTGTACAAGCACTTCGGCATCACTGCCGAGGCCGTAGCGGAAAAAGTTCTCAGAACCCATAATCTCTGAGACAGCGAGAGGCCAAGGGCCTCATCACAAGGGAGCTAAGACTATGACGGTGAAGGTCGCGATCAACGGTTTCGGTCGCATCGGACGCAACATCCTCCGCGGCATCGTGGAGAGCGGCCGTAAGGATATCGAGGTGGTCGCCATCAACGATCTCGGCCCGGTTGAGACGAATGCCCACCTGCTGCGCTTCGATTCCGTCCATGGCCGCTTCCCGGCGGACGTGCAGGTCGAGGGCGAGTTCCTCGTCATCAACGGCCAGCGCATCCGCGTGACGGCAATCAAGGATCCGGCGACCCTGCCGCACAAGGAGCTCGGCGTCGACATCGCAATGGAGTGCACGGGCATCTTCACCTCGAAGGAGAAGGCCTCCGCCCACCTCACCGCCGGCGCCAAGCGCGTCATCGTCTCGGCTCCCGCCGACGGCGCGGATCTCACGGTCGTCTACGGCGTGAACCACGACAAGCTGACGAAGGATCACATCGTCATCTCGAACGCCTCCTGCACCACGAACTGCCTCGCGCCCGTCGCGAAGGTGCTTCACGAGACGGTGGGCATCGAGAAGGGCTTCATGACGACGATCCACTCGTACACCAACGATCAGCCGACGCTGGATCAGATGCACAAGGACCTCTACCGCGCCCGCGCGGCGGCCCTGAACATGATCCCGACCTCGACCGGCGCCGCCAAGGCCGTGGGCCTGGTTCTGCCGGAGCTCAACGGCAAGCTCGACGGCTCCTCGATCCGCGTACCGACCCCGAACGTCTCGGTCGTTGACTTCAAATTTGTGGCCAAGAAGAACACCACGAAGGAAGAGATCAACGCGGCGATCAAGGCTGCGGCCGACGGCCCGCTGAAGGGCGTCCTCGGCTACACCAATCAGCCGAACGTCTCGTCGGACTTCAACCACGATCCGCACTCCTCCGTGTTCCACATGGACCAGACCAAGGTGATGGAGGGCAACTTCGTGCGCGTCCTGTCCTGGTACGATAACGAGTGGGGCTTCTCGAACCGCATGGCGGACACCGCCATCGCCCTGGCGAAGCTCATCTAAGGAGGGCTGCGCAAATGACCGCCTTCCGCACGCTCGACCAAGCCGACGTCAAGGGAAAACGCGTTCTCGTCCGTGTGGACCTCAACGTCCCCATGGAGAACGGCCGGGTGACGGACGCCACGCGCATCGAGCGCGTGCTCCCCACCATCCGGGAAATCGCCGACAAGGGCGGCAAGGTGATCCTGCTCGCCCATTTCGGACGCCCGAAGGGACGCGACCTCAAGGAGTCCCTGAAGCCGGTCGCGGAAGCGGTCTCGCAGCACCTTGGAAAGACAGTGGCCTTCGCCGATGACTGCATCGGCGAAGCAGCCTCCAGCGCCGTCGCCGCCCTCAAGGACGGCGATGTGCTTCTTCTCGAAAACACCCGCTTCCATGCGGGCGAGGAGAAGAACGACCCAGCCTTCGTTCAGGACCTGGCGAAGCTCGGCGACGTCTATGTGAACGACGCCTTCTCGGCGGCTCACCGCGCCCATGCGTCCACCGAGGGCCTCGCCCGCGTGCTGCCGGCCTTTGCGGGCCGCACCATGCAGGCGGAACTCGATGCGCTCACCAAGGGACTGGAAGCGCCGAAGCGCCCGGTGGTCGCGATCGTCGGCGGCGCGAAGGTTTCCTCCAAGATCGACCTGCTTGAAAACCTCGTTGCCAAGGTCGACGCCCTCGTCATCGGCGGCGGCATGGCCAACACCTTCGTGCACGCGACCGGCCTGAACGTGGGCAAGTCGCTCGCCGAGAAGGATCTCGCCGCCACCGCGATGCGCATCATCGAGAAGGCGCGCGCCTCGAACTGCGCGATCATTCTCCCGGTCGACGGCGTCTGCGCCTACGAGTTCAAGGCGGGCGCTCACAACCAGACCTACGGCATCGACGCGATCCCCGAGGACCAGATGATCCTCGACGTGGGCTCACAATCGGTGGAGCGCATCTGCGCCGCCATCAACGACGCGGCGACCCTCGTGTGGAACGGGCCCCTCGGCGCGTTCGAGATCCCGCCCTTCGACCAGGGCACGGTCGCTGCGGCTCGGCATGCCGCGCAGCGCACGAAGGAAGGCAAGCTCGTCTCCGTCGCCGGCGGCGGCGATACGGTCGCCGCCCTCAACCACGCTGGCGTTGCGGAAAGCTTCTCCTATGTATCCACGGCAGGCGGCGCCTTCCTCGAATGGCTCGAGGGCAAGGCGCTCCCCGGCGTGGAAGCCCTGCGCGCTTGAACATTCCGCTCCGGCGAAGGGACTACCCCCTTCGCTGGAAGAAAAGACTGGCGGGATGGCTTAAGCTCAGGTTCAGCTTCCGCTTCCTAAGAAGCCAAGATCAATTGGAGAGGACGAAATGGCCCGCATCACCATGAGGCAGCTTCTGGATCACGCAGCCGAGCAAGGCTACGGCGTGCCTGCCTTCAACATCAACAACATGGAGCAGGCGCTCGCGATCATGGCGGCGGCCAACGAGGTCGATGCGCCGGTGATCATCCAGGCGAGCCGCGGCGCACGTTCCTATGCCAACGACGTGATGCTCAAGCACATGATGGACGCGGTCACCGAGATCTATCCGCATATTCCGGTCTGCGTACACCTCGACCACGGCAACGAGCCCGCCACCTGCATGACCGCCATCCAGGCCGGCTTCACCTCGGTGATGATGGACGGCTCGCTCAAGGCCGACGGCAAGACCCCGGGTGACTGGGACTACAATGTCGGCGTCACCAAGAAGGTGGTCGAGATGGCTCATCTCGGCGGCATCTCGGTGGAAGGCGAACTCGGCGTGCTCGGCTCCCTCGAAACCGGCATGGGCGACAAGGAAGACGGCCACGGCGCCGAGGGCAAGCTCTCGCACGACCAGCTTTTGACGAACCCCGACGAGGCCGTGAAGTTCGTGGCCGAGACCAAGGTCGATGCGCTCGCCATCGCCATGGGCACGTCGCACGGCGCCTACAAGTTCACCCGCAAGCCGGACGGCGCGATCCTCGCCATGCACGTGATCGAGGAGATCCACAAGAAGCTCCCGAACACCCACCTCGTGATGCACGGCTCGTCCTCCGTGCCGCAGGACCTGCAGGACATCATCAACCAGTACGGCGGCCAGATGAAGCCGACCTGGGGCGTTCCGGTGGAAGAGATCCAGCGCGGCATCAAGCACGGCGTGCGCAAGATCAACATCGACACCGACAACCGCATGGCGATGACGGGCCAGATCCGCAAGGTTCTCCAGGAGAACCCGGGCGAGTTCGACCCGCGCAAGTATCTGAAGCCCGCCATGGAAGCGATGACCAAGCTCTGCAAGCAGCGCCTGCAGGAGTTCAACACCGCCGGACAGGCCTCCAAGATCAAGCGCGTGTTCACCCTGGCAGAGATGGCCAAGCGCTACGCGTCCGGAGAGCTCGACCCGACCTTCGCGTCGAGCCGTCAGGCGGCCGAGTAACCGATCCGGTTTTCGCCTTAATCATCATCGACAAGCGGGGCCTCGCAAGATGGCCCCGTTTTCGTTATGGGTGCTTCTCTTTCCTTTCCGAGTGTCGCGATCGATGTCCGAGTCCGCCCGCCTTTACCTCGTTACTCCCGTTCTGGAGGACGCCTCCTTCGCCCCCACGCTGGCCGAAGCCTGCAAGGGCGGAGCGGTGGCGGCCGTGCTGCTGCGCCTCGCGCCGGCCGATGAGCGCAGCCTCATCAACCTGGTGAAGGCCATCGCTCCCTCGGCCCAGGAGCATGGCGCGGCCCTCATCGTGACCGCCGAGGGCGAGGCGGACCTGGCGAACGTCGCCGTCCGCGGCGGCGCCGACGGAGCCCATGTCTCCGGCGCGGACCCTGAGCAGATCCGCGAGCTGCGCGAGCGCCTCAAGGGCGATCGCGCCATCGGCGCAAGCGGCATCCGCACGAAGGACGACGCCATGACCCTGGGCGAGGCCGGGGTCGATTACCTGCTCTTCGGCGAGCCCCGCCGCGACGGCTCCCTGCCCTCCCTTGATAGCGTCGTAGAGCGGGCGGCCTGGTGGGCCGAGATTTTCGAGACGCCCTGCGTCGCCTTCGCTCCCAGCCTCGACGCGGTGGAGACCCTCGCGGCCACCCAGGCCGAATTCATCGCCCTGGGCGATGCGGTCTGGTCCCACCCGGATGGCCCGGCCGCAGCGGTGAAGGCCGCCGCCGAGACTCTCGACCGCCTGGAGGCCTCTCATTGAGGTGGGTTTCCGGTCTGATCGGCGGCGTTCTGCTGGCGGCTTCCGTCGCCGGTGCCCATGCGGCACAGCCTGATCTTGCCTATGGCGCCTATCAGCGGGGCCTCTACCAGACGGCCTTCCGCGAGGCGACCCTGCGGCTGGAGAAGAACAAGAACGATGCCGCCGCCATGACTCTCCTGGGAGAACTCTACAACCAGGGCCTGGGGGTGAAGCTCGATCCGAAGAAGGCCGCCGAATGGTATCTGCTGGCCGCCCAGCGCGGTGATCCCAACGCCATGTCCTCCCTCGGGCTGATGTCCCTCGACGGGCGCGGCATCGAGAAAAATCCCGTCCAGGGCAAGACCTGGCTCGAGAAGGCCGCGGCCAAGGGCAACGCCGTCGCCAGCTACAATCTCGGCCTCCTGCTTCTCACCAGCGGCTCCGACATGGACCTGGAGCAGGCAGTCGAGCTGCTGCGCACCGCCGCCAACTCGGAAATTCCCGACGCGCAGCATGCGCTCGGCGTGCTCTATCTCCAGGGCCGGGGCGTGACCAAGAACGCCTCCGAGGCCGCCCGCCTGTTCGAGCGCGCCGCGCAGAACGGCAGCTCCGTGGGCGAGGTGGAATACGCGATCCTGCTCTTCAACGGCGAGGGCGTGCAAAAAAGCGAGTCGCAGGCCGCCCGCTATTTCCGTCGCGCCGCGGCCAAGGGCAGCGCCATCGCCCAGAACCGCCTGGCTCGCCTGCTGGTGGCCGGTCGGGGCGTTCCGGCCAACAAGGTTGATGCGGCGGCCTGGCACATCCTTGCCGCAGCCCAGGGGCTGACCGACCAATGGCTCGACAATGCCCTGAAGGATCTCTCTGCCGAGGACAGGACCCGCGCCGAAAAGCTCGCCGCCGAGCGGCTCGGGATGCGGTGAATGATGCCTCGCGTCATCACCGGCCTTGTCTCGGTGATCCCGATTTCTGAGGCGCTATGCCTTTCTTGTCGAGATGGCCGGGACAAGCCCGGCCATGACGAGGAATACTCGCTTTCGCAAAACCGCGAAGGCGGGATCAATTGAGGCCCTGCCCGGTTATCCCGGCTTGACGCCACCCCTCCCGTGGTTCATCGACCACTTTCCTCACTTTTGCTCTTTGCCAGGACTTAGCCCATGATCCGCTCGCCCCTCATGACCGTCATGACCGATGCCGTGATGAAGGCCTCGCGCTCCTTGAAGCGCGATTTCGGCGAGGTGGAGAACCTGCAGGTTTCCCGCAAGGGCCCCGGCGACTTCGTGTCCGCTGCCGACCGCAAGGCGGAGAAGATCCTGCGCGAGGCGCTCGAAAAGGCCCGTCCCGGCTACGGCTTCGTCATGGAGGAACAGGGCATCGTGGAGGGCACCGATCCCAGCCACCGCTGGCATATCGACCCGCTCGACGGCACCACGAACTTCCTCCATGGGCTTCCGCAATTCGCGATCTCCGTCGGCCTCGAGCGCGACGGCCAGATCGTCGCGGGCGTGATCTACGATCCCGCCAAGGACGAGCTGTTCATCGCCGAGAAGGGCAAGGGCGCCTATCTCAATAACCGCCGCATCCGCGTGGCGGCCCGCACGGAAGTGCCCGATGCGGTGGTGGCCTGCGGCCTGCCTCACATCGGCAAGGGAGACCACGGTCTCTTCCTGCGCGAATGCGCGTCGGTGATGGCCCATGTGGGCGGCATGCGCCGGTGGGGCGCAGCGGCCCTGGACCTCGCCTATGTCGCCTGCGGCCGTTTCGACGCCTATTGGGAGCGGGGCCTGAATTCGTGGGACATGGCGGCGGGCATCCTCATGGTGCGCGAAGCCGGCGGCTTCATCTCCGATGCGGACGGCACCCCGAACCCCCTGGCCACCGGGTCCATCGCCTGCGGCAACGAACACATGCACCGCGAGCTGCTCGCGCTTTTGAAAAAAGCCAGGGGCTGATCCCGAGCGCCTATATTTTTGCTCGTGTCCCCAGGGGAGGTTGCGCTCGCGCTTGATCCTCGCGTCCGGGACGGTCACATTAGACCGTCCCGAACCACATGAGCACAGGATAATGATGGCGGACCAACCCCTTACCCCACCGCGGATCTATCTCGTCCGCATGGCGGTCTTTCTGGTTCTGGCAGGGTTTATCGCCTTTATCCTGTACCGGCAGATCTGGGCGGCCTTCCAGGCCAATCCGGGCCTCAATGCCTTGATCCTGGGCGTGATGTTCATCGGCATCATTCTGGCGATCCGGCAGGTCTGGCGCCTGTTTCCCGAGGTGCGCTGGGTCAACACCCTGAGGCAGACGGAAGAGGGGCTGGTCGCCCCGAATCCGCCCGTGCTGCTGGCGCCCATGGCCGCCTTCATCACCAACCGCTCAGGCAGCTCTTTGTCCGTCGCGGCCATGCGCTCGCTGCTCGACTCCATCGGCGCGCGCCTCGACGAGGGCCGCGAGATCCTCCGCTACATGGCGGGCCTGCTGGTGTTCCTGGGCCTCCTCGGCACCTTCTGGGGCCTGATCGACACCGTGGGCTCCGTCGGCAACATCATCAAGTCCCTGCGGACGGGGCAGGACACCGCCGCGATCTTCGACGAGCTGAAGAACTCTCTGGCCGGTCCGCTCCAGGGCATGGGCTTGTCCTTTTCGGCGTCGCTCTTCGGTCTGGCGGGCTCGCTCATTCTCGGCTTTCTCGACCTCCAGGCAGGCCAGGCCCAGAGCCGCTTCTACACGGAACTCGAGGATTGGCTCGCCACCACCACCTCCGACGCTCCCATCGACAGCTCCTTGCGCTCCACCACCCCGCACGACCTGACGGTGGCCCTCAACCGCCTCACCGCCGCCGTGAACGACGGCGCGGGGGGCCGCGCAGCGACCCAGGCCATGGCGAACCTCGCGGAGGGCGTCCAGGGCCTCGTTCAGCACATGCGCGCCGAGCAGCAGATGATCCGCGACTGGGTGGAGGCCCAGGCCACCCGCGAAAAGGAGCTGAAGCAGGTGCTCGACCGCATTTCCCGTGAAAGGCTGCCCTGATGCCGACCTCGGGCGCAGGAGGGCGCAGGCGCGGGCGCGTCAGCCAGATCAATTACTGGCCCGGCTTCGTGGACGCCCTGTCCACCCTTTTGCTGTCCATCATCTTCCTGATCTCGGTTTTCACGGTGGGGCAGTTCTTCCTGTCCACCGAGATCTCGGGCCGTGACACGGTGCTGGAACGGCTCAACCGGCAGATCGCGGAACTGACCGATCTTCTCTCCCTCGAGCGCTCCGGCCGCCGCACGGTGGAGGAGAGTCTCACCTCCCTGCAGAGCACCCTCAAGGCCAACGAGGCCGAGCGGGCCCGCCTGCAGGGGCTTCTGGATTCCGGCACCGCGGCGCAAAGCCAGGCGGGCGAGCTGAACACCGCCCTGGAGGCCGAGAAGCAGGCGACGGGGCGCGCCCTGAGCCAGGTGGAAATCCTCAACCAGCAGATCGCGGCCATGCGCCGCCAGCTCGCGGCGCTGGAGGAAGCGCTCGCGGCATCCGAGAACCGGGACAAGGAAAGTCAGGCCCGCATCGCCGATCTCGGCAGCAGGCTCAACGTGGCCCTGGCTCAGCGGGTGCAGGAGCTGGCCCGCTACCGCTCCGACTTCTTCGGCCGCCTGAGGCAGATTCTGGGCAACCGGCCCGACATCCGCATCGTGGGCGACCGCTTCGTCTTCCAGTCGGAAGTGCTGTTCCCCGTCGGTCAGGCCACCCTGCGGCCCGAAGCCTCGGGCGAGATCGACCGCATCGCCAGCGCCCTCATGGAACTGGAGAAGCAGGTTCCGCCGGATATTCCGTGGGTGATCCGCGTCGACGGCCATACGGACGCGCGGCCCATCAACACGGCCCAATTCCCGTCGAACTGGGCGCTCTCCTCCGCTCGCGCCATCGCCGTGGTCCAGGCCCTGATCGCCCGGGGCGTGCAGCCCCAGCACCTTGTGGCCGCAGGCTTCGGCGAGTTCCAGCCCCTCGACAACGGCACGACGGAAGAGGCCTATGCCCGCAACCGGCGCATCGAGCTCAAGCTGACGGAGCGGTGAGCGTCAGGCATTTTTGCCGAGCGCGCGGGCGACATCCTTCACCTGAAGGCCCACGCGCTTGACCGTGTCCACGATCTGCTGGCGCGGAACGCCCCATTTCTCGGACCAGTACCGCATCTCCCAATCCTCATGGAGGTTGATGCGGGCGGAATCCTGCGGATGTCGCCTGAAGGTCGCCGCCATCCCCGATCTCCCCGGATGTCTGAAAGCCGGTCTGCGCCGGCCTTAACCAACCGCGGCGGGACGAATCGGTTCGGTGCGACACGTCTACTCAGCGGCCAAGCCCGCCTCCTGCGCTCCCGTGAACTGGAGCCGGGCGAGGCGCGCATAGAGGCCGCCCTTGCCGAGCAGGGCCTCATGGGTCCCCTCCTCCACGATCTGCCCCATGTCCATGACGAGGATGCGGTCCGCCGAGCGGACGGTCGCGAGACGATGGGCGATGACGAGGGTGGTGCGGCCTTCCATGAGCCGGTCCAGGGCCTCCTGCACCTTGCGCTCGCTTTCCGCGTCCAGGGCCGAGGTGGCTTCGTCGAGAAGCAGGATCGGCGCATCCTTGAGAATGGCGCGGGCGATCGCAAGGCGCTGGCGCTGGCCGCCGGAAAGGGTGACGCCGCGCTCGCCGATGAGGGTCTCGTAGCCCTGCGGCAGGGCCTGGATGAAGCCGTGAGCGGAGGCGAGCTCCGCCGCGCGGCGCACCTCCTCCTCCGAAGCCTCGGGGCGGCCGTAGCGGATATTGTCGAGAACGCTCGCGGCGAAGATCGTGGATTCCTGCGGCACCAGGGCCATGCGGGCCCGGAGGGCGAAGGGATCGGCCTCGGTCACCGGCACCCCGTCGACCCGGATCGTGCCGCTCTGGGGATCGTAGAAGCGCAGCAGCAGCTGAAGAATCGTGCTCTTTCCGGCCCCCGAGGGGCCCACGATGGCCACTCGCTCGCCCGAGGCCACGGCGAAGCTCAGGCCGTGCAGGGCGCGCTGCTCCGCCCGGGTGGGATAAGCGAAATGCACGCCGTCGAAAGACACGGTGCCGGGCGACGGCTCCGGCAGGGGCTTGGGCTCGCGCGGCGCCTCGATGGCAGGCTTGGCCGCGAGGATCTCGCCCAGGCGCTCCGCCGCCCCGGCCGCCTGCGACAGTTCGCCGTACACCTCCGAGAGCTGGCCCAGGGAGCTCGCCGCGAAGACCGCGTAGAGCACGAACTGGGAGAGCCGGCCGGCCGTCATCTCGCCCGCGAGCACGTCCTGAGCGCCGTACCAGAGCACGCCCACCACGCTCGCCGAGACCATGAAGATCCCGGCTCCCGTGAGAAAGGCGCGCATGGTGGTGGACAGGCGCGCGGCGTCGAACGCCTCCTCGGCGGCCAGGGCGAAGCGGGAGGCGGTGAGGCTCTCCATGCCGAAGGCCTGCATGGTCCGAACAGCCCCGATGGCCTCGGCCGCATAGGCCGATGCATCGGCGAGCCGGTCCTGCGCCGCGCGCGAACGCCGCCGCACCGCCCGGCCGGAGAAGACGAGAGGCAGAACGATCACCGGAATGGCGAGCAGCACGAGGGCCGAAAGCTTTGGGCTCGTGAAGATCATGAGCGCCACGGCTCCGAGGAACAGGAAGACGTTGCGCAGCGCGATCGAGATGCTCACCCCGAAAGCGGCCTTCACCTGGGTGGTGTCGGCGGTGAGCCGCGAGACGATCTCGCCGCTCTTTGTCTGGTCGAAGAAGGCCGGATCGAGGGAGGTCAGATGCCGGAACACGGCGGAGCGGAGGTCGGCCACGACCCGCTCGCCCAAGGTGATGACGAGGTAGTAGCGAAAGGCGCTGGAAAGCGCGAGCACCGCCACCACGACGATCAGCAGGGCGAAATAGGCGTTGATGTAGGCGTGCCCCTCCTCGGAGAACCCGAAATCCACCACTCGTCGCACGGCCACCGGCACCACCAGGGTGGCGGCGGAGGCCATGATAAGGGCCGCGAGCGCGCCCGCGATCCGGCCCTTGTAAGCGAGGCCATAGGGGACGAGAGGTTTCAGGGCGCCGAGTGCGGCTTTGGAGCGGTTGTGAGAATTTGGCAGATCGGCCATGGCAGCCTACGGTTCGAGGAATTCGCGACTGGAGCGGTTTAACACCTTTGCCCCCGCTTGTTTCAAGGTTCTAACTGAGGTATAGGCGCGCATTCACCAATTCAGGCTCGATCTTACGCTGCGGGCTGACCAGATGTGGCTGGCCGCAAGAAGGACTATGGAAATGGCGCGCAAAGAAACCGCTCACCCCGACTACCACTTCATCAAAGTGGTCATGACCAACGGCACCGAGTACACCACCCGCTCGACCTACGGCAAAGAGGGCGACACCCTCAACCTCGACATCGACCCGAACACCCATCCGGCCTGGACCGGCGGCACCCAGCAGCTGCTCGACCGTGGCGGCCGCGTCTCGCGCTTCACCTCGAAGTTCGGCAACCTGGGCATCGGCGCCAAGAAGTAATCCGGCTTCCTCCGGATCTTCCACGGAACATGAAAAAGCCCCGCGAAAGCGGGGCTTTTTCATTGTCCTTATTCGGCTGAACCGAAGGCCCGTTCGAGCAGCCCGATCTGAGCGGCGACCGGATTCTGCCCCTGCGCCTGAGGCGGAGCCGCCTCCAATTCCGTGAGCAGGCGCTCCAGGTGGAGAATGCGGGCATGGAGCCGGGTCGCGAGGCCGATCAGCTCGCGCAGGCGCGCGGGCAACGCCTCCCATTCCACGAGGGTCGTTGCGGTCTCGGTGGAGTTCAGACGGACGCGCGCCTTTTCGGCGCGGGCCTGATCCGGCGTGATCTCCCCCTCGGCCACCGCCCGCTGGAGCAGGAGCCAGGAGGCGACCTGCATGAGGCGGGTCGTCAGGCGCATGCTCTCGCTGGCATAGGCCACGCTCGCCTCGCGCTGCAGAAGGCGCGAATCCTCGCGGCCCTGGCCATCCAGATAGGCGGCTGTCTCCTCGACGAGCTCCATGCCTTCCTGGAACAGGGCCGTGAAGGCTTCAGACCCCACGAAGCTCTGCCCGAAGCGGACAGGATCGACGTCAAGTTTGATCACGTCGGGTTCGCTCACCCACCGTCTCCCAAGGGATTTGCCGGCTCGAAGCCGGGAAATGTTCGATATCTGAAGGGAATATAGAACGGCCTCGTTCCGGATGCGCTGGTAACTTCTTCTTAAGGTTAAGCGCAGGACGCCGGTCAAAAATCGAGCCGCGCGAAGCGGCTCGGGAGTCTGACAGGGAAGCGTCACGAGAGTGGGAGGAAGAACCACCCTAAAGGTCCGGCGGGAGAGAGCCGGACACCCTCATGAAGCTCCCGGAATCCTTAAAATCGCGTTAACCTTGTCCGAGCCGGAAGAACGCGCTGGCGGCGGCGCGGGAACTTTCCTTGGCGGCCTTCGCCTCCTTGAGACGGGCGATTTCCTTTTCCAGCAACGCAACACGCTCATCGAGCTCGTCGACGGAGAGCATCGACAGGTCCTGGCCGATTTCATGGGCGCTCAACGTCGTGCGCGGCTCGTCGGCGAAGGGATCGAAGGCCATGGCATTCTCCTCCTCAAGAAGATTCCTCTCGAACGTTAATCCGGCATGCACTCCTTGCCAACTTTGCCCTATATGAGCGGAGCTTGACCAAAGGAGGGAAATTATGGAGCCGATTCCAGGCACGATGCGCGCGGTGATCGCCGAAGGCAGCGGCGGGCCGGAGGTCCTGAAGGTGGTCGAGCGCCCGGTGCCCCAGCCCAAGGAGGGCGAGATCCTGGTGAGGATCCGGGCCGCAGGCGTGAACCGCCCGGACGTGCTCCAGCGCCAGGGCGGCTACCCCCCTCCCCCCGGTGCTCCGGACATCTTCGGCCTCGAGCTTGCGGGCGAAGTGGTGGGCTCGGACCCGAACGCCAATCGCTTTCCGCTCGGCGCCCGGGTCATGGCGCTAGTGGCGGGCGGCGCCTATGCCGATTACGCCGTGGTTCACGAGAGCAACGCCCTGCCTGTTCCCGAGGGCCTCTCCTTCGAGGAAGCCGGGGCGATCCCGGAAACCTATTTCACCGTCTGGACCAACGTGTTCGAGCGCGGCGGCCTGAAGCCCGGCGAGACGCTCCTCGTCCATGGCGGCACCTCGGGGATCGGCACCACGGCCATCCAGCTCGCCAAGGCCTTCGGATCCACGGTGATCGCGACGGCAGGATCTCCTGAGAAATGCGAGGCCTGCCGCCGGCTGGGCGCCGATACGGCGGTCAATTACCGCACCGAGGATTTCGTCGCCGTGGTGAAGGAAGCAACCGGGGGACGCGGCGCGGACGTGATCCTGGACATGGTCGGAGGCGATTATATCCCCCGCAACCACGAGGCCGCCGCCCAGGACGGGCGCATCGTCCAGATCGCCTTTCTCAACGGCAGCAAGGTCGAGCTGGATTTCCGCCGCCTCATGCTCAAGCGCCTCACCCACACGGGCTCGACCCTGCGCTCCCGCTCGGTCGCCGAGAAGGCCACGATCGCCCAAGCCCTTGAAACCCATGTGCTTCCCCTGCTGGAGCAGGGGCGCTGCAAGCCTGTGATGGATTCAACCTTTGCCCTGGAGGACGTCGCCGAGGCTCATGCCCGGATGGACGGCGGCGAGCATATCGGGAAAATCGTTTTGCGCCTTTAAGGATTTGCAACATCGCCCCGCGCTCCCTATAATCATTCCGTTTCCCTCACAACGTGAGACGAGATGCTCCGGTCCGGACCGGTTCGGAGCGCAAGAGAGTTTTGCCGTGCGGCGCCGATGTCCGGTGCCCGGCACCAAGGAGGTTCGCCCCATGTCCCAGGGACCGCTGATGCCAAAGGCGACGGCCGTTTGGCTCGTCGAGAACACATCCCTGTCGTTCGATCAGATCGCCGATTTCTGCAAGCTCCACCCGCTCGAGGTGAAGGGCATCGCGGACGGCGAAGTTGCGGCAGGCATCAAGGGCCTCGACCCGATCACCACGGGCCAGCTGACCCGTGAGGAGATCGAGAAGGCGCAGAACAACCCCAACCACCGTCTGCGTCTCGCCGAGTCGCGCGTGAAGCTGCCCGAGCAGAAGCGCGTGAAGAAGGGGCCCCGCTACACCCCCGTTTCGCGCCGCCACGACCGCCCCAACGCGATTCTCTGGCTCGTGCGCAACCATCCGGAACTCAAGGATGCGCAGATCATGCGCCTGGTGGGCACCACCAAGACCACGATCCAGCAGGTCCGCGACCGCACCCATTGGAATTCGGCGAGCCTCAGCCCCATGGATCCGGTCACGCTGGGCCTCTGCTCGCAGATCGACCTGGATTTCGAGGTGCAGCGCGCCGCCAAGGACCGTCCACAGGTCGAGCCGCAGGAATACGGCGGCACCCTGATGCCGGCCGAGGTCACCACCGCCGAGCCGACCCGCGACGAGCCCTTCGCCGACATGAGCCGCCCGAAGCCGCAGGAAGAGAACATCGACGTCAACTCGGTCTTCGCCAAGCTCAAGCAGCTCAAGCGCTCGGACGACGAGGAATAAGACAATCAAAAGGCCCGGATCGCTCCGGGCCTTTTCGCTTGCGGACATCGCCCGAAATCATCCCGGATCGGTGAAGCGGGCGCTCACACCCTCTGACGTCATCCCCGGACCTGCTCCGGCCATGACGAAGGGACCCGCCCAGCCTCGAGTGACAGGCGCGGCCGTCAGTTCGCCACGCCCCTGCCCTTCAGTGCCTCACCGATCTCGTCCAGGATCATGGGATCGTCGATGGTGGCGGGCATGCTCCAGTGATCGCCGTCTGCGATCTTCTTCATGGTGCCACGCAGGATCTTGCCCGAGCGCGTCTTCGGCAAACGCGGCACGGTGATCGCGAGCTTGAACGCCGCCACGGGACCGATCTTCTCGCGCACCAGGGCGACCAGTTCCGCCTCGATCTCGGTCTGCGGCCGGTTGACGCCGGATTTCAGCACCACGAAGCCACAGGGCACCTCGCCCTTGAGCGAATCCTTGACGCCGATCACGGCGCATTCGGCGACTGCCGGATGGGAGGCGAGAACCTCCTCCATGCCGCCCGTGGAGAGGCGGTGACCCGCGACGTTGATGATGTCGTCCGTTCGGCCCATGACCCAGACATAGCCGTCCTCGTCGATGTAGCCCGCATCCGAGGTATTGTAGTAGCCGGGATAGACCGTGAGATACGCCTCCCTGAATCGATCATCCGCCTGCCAGAGGGTCGGCAGCGCACCGGGAGGCAGAGGCAGCTTGATGACGATGGCTCCCATGGTGCCGGGCGGGACGGATCTGCCGCCTTCATCCAGCACCTCGACCGTATAGCCCGGCAGCGGCACCGTGGGCGAGCCGTGCTTGACGGGAAGCCCCCCGAGGCCCAGCGGGTTGCCGACCACGGGCCAGCCGGTCTCCGTCTGCCACCAATGGTCGATCACCGGCACGTTCAGGATGTCCTCGGCCCATTTGACCGTATCGGGGTCGGCCCGCTCGCCTGCGAGAAACAGGGCCCGGAACGAGGACATGTCGTATTTCTTCAGGAGCTCCGCCTTGGAATCCTCCTTCTTGATCGCCCGGAAGGCCGTGGGGGCGGTGAAGAGCGTGACGACGCCATGGTGCGAGATGACACGCCAGTAAGCGCCCGCATCCGGCGTGCCGACGGGCTTGCCCTCGTAGAGGATGGCCGTGCAGCCATGCAGCAGCGGCGCGTAGACGATATAGGAATGGCCCACCACCCAGCCGACGTCGGATGCGGCCCAGAACACCTCGCCGGGCGCAACGCCGAAGAAGTGGCTCATGCTCCACTTGAGCGCGACCATGTGGCCGCCGTTGTCGCGCACGACGCCCTTGGGCTTGCCGGTGGTGCCCGAGGTGTAGAGCACGTAGAGCGGATCGGTGGCGGCCACCGCCACGCAATCAGCCTTCCGGCCCGCCGCCTTGGCTTTGGCCACTTCCTGCGCCCAGTCGAGATCGCGTCCTTCCACACGGGAACATTCGAGCTGCGGGCGCTGCCAGATCAGGCAGGCCTCGGGCTTGGAGGCGGCGAGCTGGATCGCCTCGTCGAGCAGGGGCTTGTAGGCCACCACCTTCGTGCCCTCGATGCCGCACGATGCGGACAGGATGGCCTTCGGCGTCGCATCGTCGATGCGGGTGGCCAGCTCCTTCGCGGCGAAGCCCCCGAACACCACGGAATGAATCGCGCCGATGCGCGCGCAGGCCAGCATCGCAAAGACGGCCTCGGGGATCATCGGCATGTAGACGATGACCCTGTCGCCTTTCCCGACGCCCATGTCCTGCAGCACGGCGGCGAGGGTCGCCACCTCGTCCTGCAATTCGGCGTAGGAGATGCTGCGCTTCGCATGCGTGACCGGGCTGTCGTAGATGATCGCGGCCTGGTCGCCGCGCTGCGGCACATGCCGGTCGACCGCGTTGTAGCATGTGTTGCATTGCGCCCCGACGAACCATCGTCCATAGGCGCCGGCGTCCCGGTCGAAGATCTTATCGGCGGGCTTGAACCAGTCGATCTCCTCGGCGGCCTCGCGCCAGAAGCCTTCCGGATCAGCTTTCCAGCGCGCATAGACCTCATGATAGCGGCTTTGGGTTGAAGGCATGGCGTTTCCCCGTTGCTGTCACCGCATGAGACTTGTGTTCGTCCTTGTGGTAGCAGGCAGCGCAGCCGTGGTCAGCGGCGACTTTCGGCGAGTTTCTCAAGGCTTCCCATGATCACCGATCCACTCTTCTACGCCGCCGCCATTCCGGCGGTCACGCTCATGGGGCTGGCCAAAGGCGGCCTCTCGGGGCTGGGGCTTCTCTCGCTCCCCCTGATGGCGCTGGTGGTCTCGCCCGTTCAGGCCGCGGCTATCACGCTGCCGATCCTGATCGTGCAGGACGTTGTGTCGGTCTGGGCGTACCGGCATGCCTGGGACAAGCGCAACGTGGTTCTGCTGGCGGCGGGGGCGATCGTCGGCATTATCATGGGCTATCTGCTGGCGGCACAGGTTTCGGACGGAGCGATCAAGCTCGCCGTGGGCGTGATCTCCATCAGCTTCGCCGTCCGCCGGATGATCCTCGAGCGCAGCGCCACTCCGCCCAAGGCCACGAAGGCCGATACGCCGCGCGGTCTCTTCTGGGGCTGGGTGACAGGCTTTACCAGCATGATCGCCCATGCGGGCGGTCCGCCCTTCCAGATCTATGTGATGCCGCAGAAGCTGCCCCGGGACGTGTTCGTGGGCACCGGCGCGATCCTGTTTGCGATCCTCAACTGGATCAAGGTTCCTCCCTACATGGCGCTCGGCCAGGTCACGGCGGAGAATCTGGCCACAGCAGCCGCCCTCTTCCCTATCGCCATCGCCTCCACCTGGGCGGGCGTCCTGCTCGTGCGGCGGGTCTCGGGCGCGAGCTTCTACACGGCCGTCTATGTGCTGCTGGTGCTGGTGGGCGGGAAGCTCGTCTATGACGGCGCGGCCGCGCTTCTCTGACCGCCCTTACGAAAAAGCCGCCGCTCCTGAAAGGAAGCGACGGCTTTCGGTGGGAATGTTAAGGAAGACCTTTAATGCACCGCCGTATCTGAGCTTCTCAGCCGGGTAATCTCATCCTTCAGTTGGAGTTTCTTCCGCTTCAGTTCCGCGAGTCTCATATCGTCCAGGGCCGGTCTGTTGAGAGCATCCTGGATCTCGCGCTCAAGAGCCCGGTGCTTCCGTTCGAGCTCCGTCAGATGATTCTGTAGCGGCATGTCAGTTCCTCCTGTCTGATTACTGACAGGCATATTTTGCCAGACACACTGTGGCGAGTCGAAGGCAAAAATCCCAAAATCGAGAGTAGAAGATGATGCCGTCGGCTTGCCCTTCGGGAGGCTAGAGCGCATAATTCCGCCTAATCGCCCGATCCCGTTGGGGAACGGACATTTGGATCGATTTTCAATGACCGAATTGGCTGAACTGGAAGCGGAATTGGCCCGCCTGAAGCAGGAGCACCGCGATCTCGACATGGCAATCGACGCTCTCGAGAGCATGATTGCCGGCGATCAGCTCCAGGTTCAGCGGCTCAAGAAGCGGAAACTCGCCTTGAAGGATCAGATCATCCAGCTGGAAGACCAGCTCACGCCCGACATCATCGCCTGAAAAAGGCCGCGTTTTCGGCATCATCGCCTTGCCTGCCGACGACGCCTTCGTTATGTCCGGCTGAAATCCCTGGGCCTTCGAAGCCGGAGAACATCATGGCGAGCGTCCCCGTTGCCATCATCATGGGCAGTCAATCGGATTGGGCGACCATGCGCCATGCCGCCGAGACCCTCGACGCGCTCGGCATCGCCTATGACGCCCGCATCGTCTCGGCCCACCGAACCCCGGAGCGACTGGTCGCCTTCGCCAAGGGCGCCAAGGCGGAGGGATTCCAGGTCATCATCGCGGGAGCGGGCGGCGCGGCGCATCTTCCCGGCATGACCGCCGCCATGACCCCCCTCCCCGTCTTCGGCGTTCCGGTGGAATCGAAGGCGCTCTCGGGCCAGGACAGCCTCCTCTCCATCGTGCAGATGCCTGCCGGAATCCCGGTGGGCACCCTCGCCATCGGCAAGGCCGGCGCCGTGAATGCGGCGCTCCTCTCCGCCGCCGTGCTCGCTCTGCACGATCCCTCCCTGGCGGAACGGCTCGACGCCTGGCGCAAGCGCCAGAGCGACAGCGTGGCCGAGCGCCCCTCCGACGAAAGCTAAGATCCATGATCCGTCCCGGCTGCACCATCGGTATCCTCGGAGGCGGGCAGCTCGGCCGCATGATGGCGATCGCCGCGGCGCAGCTCGGCCTGAAGGCCCATATCTACGCCCCGGAAGAAAACAGCCCGGCCTTCGACGTGGCGGCCGAGGTCACCGTCGCGGCGTACGAGGACGAGGCGGCCCTGGTGCGCTTCGCCAAGGCCGTGGACGTGGTCACCTACGAATTCGAGAACGTGCCGAGCGAGACCGCCGCCACGTTGAGCGCCCACACGTTGCTCGCACCCAACGCCCAGGCGCTCGCCGTGTCGCAGGACCGCTTCCTGGAAAAAACCTTCATTGCCGGCCTCGGCATCCCGGTCGCTCCGTTCGCGGCGTTTTCGAACGTGGCGGAATTGACCGAGGCCGTCGACCGGCTCGGCCGCCCCGCCGTGCTCAAGACCCGCCGTTTCGGCTACGACGGCAAGGGCCAGGTGATGATCCGGCCCGAGTCGGATCCGGCCGCCGCCTGGGACGAGCTGGGCCACGCCCCCTCCATCCTCGAGGGCTTCGTGCCCTTCGAGCGGGAAGTGTCCGTGGTCGCCGCCCGCACCGCCGCGGGGGCCTTCGCCGCCTATGACCTCTGCGCCAACGAGCACCGGCACCACATCCTGGACGTCACACGGGTTCCAGCGAATGTCTCGGACGCAACCGAGGCCGAGGCCATGCGGATCGCCAAGACCATCGCCGACGCGCTGGATTACGTGGGCGTGCTCGCGGTGGAGCTGTTCCTGGTCACCGAGAACGGGCAGGAACGCCTGGTGGTGAACGAGATCGCCCCCCGGGTGCACAATTCCGGCCATTGGACCCTGGGCGGAGCCATGACGTCGCAGTTCGAGCAGCATATCCGGGCCGTCTGCGGCTGGCCCTTGGGAGCGGCTTCCCGCCTCGGGCGGGTGGAAATGAAGAATCTCATCGGTCACGACGCCGATGAGTGGGAGAGCCTTCTTGCCGAGCCCGGCGCTCATCTGCACCTCTACGGCAAGGCCGAGGCCCGGCCCGGTCGCAAGATGGGCCATGTGACCCGCGTTTTCCCGGAAAGGGCCTGAAACCTTCCGAAATGCCCGGCGTTATCACCCTGGTTCGGCGCTTTTTGTCGGAAGCAACCCTGGACAGGCAAGGCTTCTTCTGCTATCGACGCCAGCCAATAGAGGTGCGCATAGCGCGCCTCGTTTTCTTTTACACAATCGAAACGGCTCAAAACACGAGGAATTCGCGTGCAGGTTCTTGTCCGGGATAACAACGTCGATCAGGCGCTCCGCGCTCTCAAGAAGAAGATGCAGCGTGAGGGCATCTTCCGCGAGATGAAGCTCCGCGGTCACTACGAGAAGCCGTCTGAGAAGAAGGCCCGCGAAAAGGCGGAGGCTGTCCGCCGCGCCCGCAAGCTCATCCGCAAGCGCATGCAGCGCGAAGGCCTTCTGCCTTCGAAGCCGCGCCCCACTCGCTAAGATCTATACGCCGGCCTTTTGAGGCTAGCCCGTCGATTGTGAATCAGCGCCCTCTGCGTCAGCAGGGGCGCTGTTTGCATATCTGGAACAGTCTCCCTCGCGCATCCGCGAAAAGGTGCGGCCTTTCAAACCTTTACGAAATAGGCCTGTATCCGAATTCAGGTCCGATGTTGCAGGGATCCGGCCTTTCCAGGACCCAGGCTCCGGCCCCGCCTCCGACGCGGATTCCCGTCCGAGTCCCGCCCCTTCAGCGGCATTTTGAACCAAGCCACTGACCGGGATCAGACTTTTTTCCTTGGCCCCGCCTTTCTGTTGCCGTGTTTCACGGCTGTTAAGGTTTATCCGCTAAACCGCCCCTCGACGATGTTGAGAAGTAAGTTGGAGACAAAGGTGATCGCCCCATCGCTTCGCCATTTCGCGCCCGTGAGCCTGGCCCTGACCGCCTTGAGCCTTGCTGCCTGCAGCACGATCGGAGGCGGCGCCCCGACCCAGCGCATCGCCGTGGTGGAAGAGGACACGCAGGGCACGAGCCAAGTGAACATCGCGTCCCTGTCCGATGTCATCCAGCGCAACCCGAACGATCCCAGCGCCTATAACACCCGCGGGGCGGCCTATGCCCGCGTCGGCCGCTACAGCGATGCCATGGCCGACTTCTCGAAGGCGATCCAGATCGATCCCAACTACGCCCCGGCCTACACGAACCGCGCCCTGGCCCTGCGCCAGACGAACCGGAACGATCAGGCTCTCTCGGATTTCAGCCGCTCGATCCAGGCCGACCCGAATTACGGCCCGGCCTATATCGGCCGCGCCAACCTGCTGCGCGTCCAGGGCCATTACCAGGAGGCCCTGAACGACCTCAACATGGCCACCCGCCTGCTGCCCGAATCGGCGGAGGCGCTCCATTCGCGCGGTCTGCTCTATCAGCGCCAGGGCATGCACCCGCAGGCGATCCTGGACTTCGACGCCACCATCGACCGCAATCCCTTCGTCGCGGCACCCTATGCGGCCCGCGGCCAGAGCTATGTGGCGACGAACCAGTTCGACAAGGCCATCGAGGATTTCAACGCGGCACTCAACGTCAACCCCAAGGACGCCGATTCCTGGGCCTGGCGCGGCGTGGCGCTCGAGCGCAAGGGCGACCGCCAGCAGGCGATCGAGAGCTATCAGCGCGCGCTCGGCATCGACAGCTCCAACGCGACCGCCCGCCAGGGCAGCTCGCGCCTCCAGGGCGGCGTGGCGGGCCTGTTCCGCGGCTGATCAGGCACGAAGGGCGCGGGGCCATGACACCCGCCCCCTCCTTGCGAAGCATCGCCGACATCGAGGAATTTCTGGAAGCGCATGTGGACCTGCATGCGCTTCTTCTGCATGTAGAGGTCCCCTCTCGGCTGTCCGGCAGACCGGGCCGGCTCCCTTTATTGGAGAACTTGAAGCCCGAGATGTTCCGTCAGAAATTCCCGGATCTCCGGGGTGCAAGCGCCCGTCGGCAGCGCCTTCAGGACAGTCCCTTGTTGGACTCCGTGCAGGATGCCCACGAACTTCATGTACTGCTCATTCCATTTTCGCCCGTGGCGATAACGGGCCATCATCGGCAGAAAGATCTGCTCCTCCCAAGGAAGCCCGCAGCTTTGCGCCATGGCCGAGAAGGTGCCGACGGTCACGATCTCACGCGCATCGAGCATCGATAGGGGCGACTTCTCGGGACGCACGAGATGCTGGAAGGCCTCATGCACCTCCTTGATCCGCTTCTCCGTGATGTAGCGCCCCGGATCGTAGATGCTTTGCTTGGCAGCCATGCCCGGCTGGGCAGAGGCGCCTCCCGAGAGCAGAATCGCGATCACGGGTACGAAGGGAGAGAACAGACGAAGGGAGAGTTTCACGGAAGCTCCTCGGTCAAAGTCAATTGCTACATAATAACATCTAACTTTGGAAGCAACCTCGCTCCTCAGAGTTCCTTCTTCAGGAACGCCACATAAGGCTCGAAGCCGAACCGGCTGTAGGTGCGAACCGCGCGTTCGTTGGCGACAAGCGCGCCGATCATGAGGCGTTTCAGGCCCGCCTCCCGGGTGAGGCGCTCCGCCTCGTTCAGGAGCATCTGCCCGATCCCCTTCCCGCGCCATTCCACATGGACGATGAGGTCCGTCACCGTGCCGTGGTTGCGGACCTCGCCCGCCACATAGGCGGCGTCCTGATCGAGGGAAAAGCCCATGGCGCCCACGACGAAACCGCCCTCTTCGGCCAGGATGATCCGGCCGTTGCGGCGCGAGAGCCGCATCATGAGCTCGTCGTAATAGGCACTGGCTCCATCATAGTCCCGTCGCCGGTCGCCCACGAGATCGGCTTCGAACACGTTGAGCTGGTGGATCAGCTCGACGACCGTGTCGCGATCATGGGGTAAGGCGGTGCGGAGGTGGACGGAGGACATCGATGGAATCCGAAATTGAACAAACAGATCGTGATGCGGGTTATGCCCTTTGAGACTTGAAATGTCAGTCTCGGAAGCCCATAGGAAGTCTGCAGGCCGAATGAGGCCTGTGCATCAATGGAAGCATACCCCCATGTCCAGCGACAGTCGAAAGACCATGCCGTCGAGGGCGCGCACAGTAGGCTGATCGCTTGAGCCTCCTGTGACCGGGCCTTTGGCGGCTGGTCGCAAGGAGAGCATCATGAAAAAATTCATCACGAACCGTTTCGAGCTCCTCGCCGAGTGGATCTCCGACAATCTCGGCCATCCCTATGCCTTTATGACCGCCTGCCTGTTCGTATTCGTATGGGCCGTCACCGGTCCCGTTTTCCAGTTCTCGGATACGTGGCAACTGGTGATCAACACGGGCACCACGATCTGCACCTTCCTCATGGTGTTCCTGCTCCAGAACACGGGCAACCGCACCATCGACGAGATGGAGGAGCGCCTGCGTGAAATGGAACATACGAACCGTGAGCTGCTGCACGAGATCCGCAGCCTGCGGCAGGAGCAGGTCGGCTTCAAGGAGGCGGCGTAGGAAACCCTGATCATCCGAAAATGAAAATGCCCGGCTTCGGACCGGGCATTTTCTTTGGAGCTTATGGAAAAAATCAGAGGCTTTTCAGGATCTCGTCGACGACCTTCTTGGCGTCGCCGAAGAGCATCATGGTGTTGTCGCGGAAGAACAGCTCGTTCTCCACGCCCGCATACCCTGAGCCCATGCCGCGCTTGATGAACAGCACCGTCTTGGCCTTTTCCACGTCGAGGATCGGCATGCCGAAGATCGGCGAGGCCGGATCGGTCTTGGCCGCCGGGTTCGTCACGTCGTTCGCACCGATCACGAAGGCCACATCGGCCTGCGCGAATTCGCCGTTGATGTCCTCAAGCTCGAAGACCTCGTCGTAGGGCACGTTGGCTTCCGCCAGGAGCACATTCATATGGCCCGGCATGCGGCCCGCCACGGGGTGAATGGCGTATTTCACCTCGACGCCCTCGGCCTTCAGCTCGTCCGCCATCTCGCGCAGCGCATGCTGCGCCTGCGCCACCGCCATGCCGTAGCCCGGCACGATGATGACCTTCGACGCGTTCTTCATGATGAAGGCCGCATCGTCCGCCGAGCCCTGCTTCACGGGCCGCGTCTCGACTGCGCCACCGGCGGCGGCGGATGTCTCGCCGCCGAAGCCGCCGAGGATGACGGAGATGAAGGAGCGGTTCATGCCCTTGCACATGATGTAGGACAGGATCGCGCCCGACGAGCCCACCAGCGCACCCGTGATGATGAGCGCGAGGTTGCCGAGGGTGAAGCCGATGCCGGCCGCCGCCCAGCCGGAATAGGAGTTGAGCATCGACACCACGACGGGCATGTCCGCGCCCCCGATCGGGATGATCAGCGTCACGCCCAGTACGAAGGACACCAGCACGATGAGCCAGAACAGCGTGTGGCTCTCGGTGCGGATGAAGAGCACGAGCAGCGTCAGCAGCAGACCGCCGAGCACGATGTTGATGAGGTGGCGGCTCGGCAGCAGGATCGGCTTGCCGGACATGCGTCCGTCGAGCTTCAGGAACGCGATCACCGATCCCGTGAAGGTGATCGCGCCGATCGCGACGCCAAGGCCCATCTCGAAGAGCGAGCCCCCATGGATCGTACCGGGCGTGCCGATGCCGAAAGCCTGCGGCGCATAGAGCGCGCCCGCCGCCACCAGCACGGCGGCGAGGCCGACGAGCGAGTGGAAGGCGGCGACGAGCTGCGGCATCGCCGTCATGGGCACGCGCCGCGCCACGACGGCGCCGATGGCGCCGCCGATCACGAGGCCCCAGAAGGCCAGGAACCAGCCGCCGAAGCCGGTCGGCGGGGACACCATCAGCGTGGTGAGGATGGCAATGCCCATGCCCACCATGCCGAAGAGGTTGCCCTGGCGGGAGGTGGTGGGATGGGACAGGCCGCGCAGCGCCAGAATGAACAGGACGCCGGAGACGAGATAGAGGAGCGAGGCAAGGTTCGCCGACATGGCCTCAACCCTTCTTGCGGTACATGGCGAGCATGCGCTGGGTCACCAGGAAGCCGCCGAAAATGTTGATGCTGGCGAGAACGAGGCCGATGAAGCCGAGGGCCCGCGCCCAGATCGGTCCGTCGCCCAGGCTGTCGGCCACGTTGACGCCCACCGCCAGCAGCGCGCCGACCACGATCACCGAGGAGATCGCGTTCGTCACCGACATGAGCGGCGTGTGCAGCGCGGGCGTGACCTGCCAGACCACGTAATAGCCGACGAAGATCGCCAGCACGAAGATGGCCAGACGGAACACGGTGGGGTCCACCGCGCCGTGAGTGACCGTGGAGACGGCCGCGCCTGCGGCGGCTGCCACCTGATCGGCCAGGATTTGCGCCTGCTCGGCGGCGCGCTGGGCCGTTTCGGCCGCTGCGCGGGCCTGCTCGACGGCCTGTTCGGGCGTGAGAGTCGCCATGAGATCCCCCTTGGAGTTCTAAGCTGCGGGCTGGAAGGCGGGGTGAACCACCGCGCCGTTCCGGGTCAGGCAGGTGGCCTTCACGAGGTCGTCGTCCCATTTCACGGACAGCGCCTTGCTCTCCTTATCGACGAGCGTCTCGACGAAGGCGTAGAGGTTCTTGGCGTAAAGGCTGGAGGCCGTGGCCGCGAGACGCCCGGGCATGTTCAGATGGCCGACGATCTTCACGCCCTGGTGGGTCGTCACCTTGCCGGGCTTCGACAGTTCGCAATTGCCGCCGCGCTCGACCGCGAGATCGACGATCACGGAGCCGGGCTTCATGGATTCGACCATGGCGCGGGTAACGAGCTTGGGCGCGGGACGGCCCGGGATGAGTGCCGTGGTGATGACGATGTCCTGCTTGGCGATGTGGGAGGCCACCAAGGCCGCCTGCTTCTCGCGGTAATCGGCCGACATCTCCTTGGCGTAGCCGCCGGCGGTCTCTGCCTGCTTGAACTCTTCGTCCTCCACCGCGATGAACTTGGCGCCCAGGCTTTCCACCTGCTCCTTGGCAGCCGGGCGCACGTCGGTGGCGGTCACCACCGCGCCGAGGCGTCGAGCCGTGGCGATGGCCTGGAGGCCCGCCACGCCCGCGCCCATGACGAAAACGCGGGCCGCCGGCACAGTGCCGGCCGCCGTCATCATCATCGGCATGGCGCGGCCGTATTCGGCGGTGGCATCGATGACGGCGCGGTAGCCGGCGAGATTGGCCTGGGAGGACAGCACGTCCATGACCTGCGCGCGGGTGATGCGCGGCATCAGCTCCATGGCGAAGGCAGCGACCTTGGCCTCCGCCAGGCCCTTGAGCGCCGCATCCTGGCCGTAAGGGTCCATGATGGCGATGACGAGAGCGCCGGGCTTCACGCCGGCGAGCTCGCCTTCGGCCGGACGGCGCACTTTCAGGACGACATCGGCATCCCGCAGGGCCTCCTCGCGGGAAGGCGCGATCACGGCTCCGGCCGCCTCGAACTCCGCATCGGGAATGCCGGCCTTGGCGCCGGCTCCGGCCTGGACGACCACCTCGGCACCCAGAGCCTTGTATTTCTTGACCGTCTCAGGGGTCGCGGCGACGCGGGTCTCCGCTCCATCAGCCTCGGAAAGAACGGTGATTCGCATCGTAGCCCCCCTGCGATCGATCAAGACAAAGAAAAGGCCCTGAAACAGGGCCTCATAGTCCTTAGAATGTCAGTAGAAGATGAGTGCAAGCAACAGCAGCACACCCACGGCCGCCGGGGCGCGGACCCCGATCGATGGGGCTATGGCCCCGATCGCGCCGGACGCAAGCGATAGGATCACGCCGAAAATCGCTGTCAGCCACGCATGCTTGATGCCGCCGACCGCCAGAGCCAGCACGTGACAGATGATGACGGCGGTCGCGATCTCGGCAAACCGCACGAACCCACTGTAGGTCACCTCATGGGTAGGGCCGTCCATATCCGGACTATAACCCCCATGCGGCGCATGTTTTGTATCGGCCATGATTCAACGCCCTATTAGCATCGGTTGTTAATTGCTGCGTTTAACGCATGCGGTGAGGAGCCGCAATCTTTCCAAGCAACTCCGGGGAAACTTTATGAACGCACAGGACCGTTATTTTATCCCCAGGAATTCACGCCATTGGGGTAGGCAGACAGTCTCATAGTCATAGCGCTCCACCGCGATCCGGCGCGCCTCCATCGCCATGGTGGCGGATTTTTCCTTTTCGGCCAAGGTTTCCCGCACCCGCTCCGCCAGGGCCTTGTGGTCGAAAAAGGGAAAAAGACGCCCGTTCACCCCGTCCGTGACGATCTCGCGAACCGGCTCCGTATCCGAGGCGACGATCCGGCATTCGAGGGCCATGGCCTCGATGGAAGACCAGGACAGGACGAAGGGATACGTCATGTAGACATGGGCGGAGGAGACCTGGAGCACCCTCACGAACTGGTCGTAGGGCAGGTTCCCGACCAGATGGACCCGCGACCAGTCCACCGGGCGATCGATCTTGGACTTGAAATGCTCGTACCAGGAGAGCCCTCCGGGGGCCGACCCCGAATAGCTGTTGCCCTTGCCGCCGATGACGACGACCTGGAGATCCGGGTCGATGTCGAGCAGGTCAGGCAGGCTCTTGAAGACGATATGGGCCCCGCGCATCGGCTCGATATTGCGGGTCACATAGGTAACCACCGGCTTCTGGCGTGTCAGCTTCGGCCCGTCCTTGCCGATCTGGATCCCGACCCCCGGGTCCGGCACGAGCCTCTTCGTATCGATGCCGTCGTGGATGATGGCGATCTGATCATGCAGGTAGGCCGGAAAGGTGTCCCGCTGGTACCGGGTCGGCGCGACGGCCGCGTCGGCGGCGTCGAGCGCGCCGAGCTGCATGGAGTTCTTCAGGCGCAGGCGCCAGATCACCTCCTCGTTGGTGACGGGGAATTCCGGGTCGAAATCGAGGTCCTGGCCCTTGGCGCGGTAGTAATACTCGAAATAGGCCACATGCCTGGCCTTGGGCCATACGTCCTTCAGGAACAGGTTCTCGCCCCAGCCGGTATTGACCACCACCACATCGGGCTCGAAGCCCTGGCGGGCGAGCTCCCGCGCCTTGTGCGCCACGCCGTAGGCCCGCCGCAGGCGGGGGATGATCGGGGAGAACCGTGCTTCGTGCTGCGGATCCTCGGGCCCCGGCACAGGGTCGTAGCGGTAATATTTCACGCCCGGCAGATGGCATTGCTTCACCATGCCCAGCGCAACCACCTCGTGTCCCTCGGCCACGAAGCTCTGAGACAGACGCAGAAACTGGCCTGGAAAGTTCTGGTGAACGAAGACGATCTTCATGGGCTGCCCCTCACGCTGGAGCATCGGACCCAAAAGTGGAATCCACTTTTGGGATCCATCCGATGCCCCATTCCTGGACGAGCGCATCGTGGGGCGCGGAAAACCGGATCCACTTTTCCGCACGATGCGCTTGGATAAGGCCTGTAAGGCCTGCCCGCGGGAAACGCAACCTCATTACACGGGAAGCGGCAGACCGGCAGCAGTCAGAACCTCGGTCTGGCGCCGTGCCAAGCCATCCAGCGAGAATCGCTCGATCTCGGTCTCGAAGAGCCGGTGATAGTTCAGCTCGGCCTTGAGGTGCAGGAAGACGGCGCCGAGCCCCACCGCGGCCCGGTCCATGAAGACGAATTCGCGCGGCACCGTCACGGGCCCCTTCTCCTTCAGGGCCTTGTGCACCTCGAAAGCCTGCCGGCGGCCGTATTCTCCGGGCTTCACCCCGTCCGCGACCGTGCGGACCCGGTCGTCGAGCAGGGGAGCGTAGATGAAGCGCGCCCAGATGTTGAGGATGTCGATCAGTTCGTTCGAGAGATCCCGGAAGCCCCAGGTCTCGTAGGCATGGACGATCCTGGCGCGGTCGTCCGTCTGGAGGCCCCGGTAGAGGTCGACCACGCCGCCGACGAAACGTGGGTGGAAAATGCGGACGCAACCGTAATCGAGAAGGTTGATTCCCCTCGCCTCGCCGTCTTCGGAGAACACCGTGTAATTGCCCAGGTGCGGATCGCCATGGATGACGGCGGCATGGCTGAAGGGGTGCCACCAGGCCTTGAACATGGCGATCGCCAGCCGGTTGCGGATCTCGACCGGACTCTCCGTGAACTGCAGGATCTTCTCGCCTTCCAGCCATTGCAGCGACAGGAGCCGTTTCGTGGAGAGCTCGGGATGCACCTTCGGCACGCGCACGTCCTCGACGTCCGCCAGAGTCTCGGCATAGAGGGACGCGTGCTTGGCCTCGCGCTCGTAATCGAGCTCCTCGCGCACCCGCTCGCCGATCTCCTTGGCGATCTCGCGGGTGTCGATGGCGGGGTCCATGCGCCGGTGCAGGGCGAAGACGAGTTCGAGCTGCTTCAGGTCGGCTTCGACGGCCGACTGCATGTCGGGATATTGCAGCTTGCAGGCGAGCTTCTCGCCGTCCTTCGTGGTGGCCCGGTGAACCTGGCCCAGGGACGCCGCAGCGGAAGGATTGAGGTCGAAGGAGCCGAAACGGCCCTGCCATTGCGGCCCCAGCTCCGCCTGCATGCGCCGCTTGACGAAAGCGGCACCCATCGGCGGCGCCTCGCTCTGCAGCTTCTGCAGCTCGGCGGCATATTCCGGGGGAATGAGGTCGGGAATGGTGGCGAGCAGCTGCGCCACCTTCATGATCGGCCCCTTCAATCCCCCCAAGGCCTGCGCGAGCGCCGCCGCGCTGGAGGCGTCGCGGGCGTCGCCGCCGAAGAGCCGCGCGCCGGCCATGCGCGCGGCCACGCCGCCCATATTCGCGCCGACGCGGGCATAGCGCGCGGCGCGGGCGGAAAAGCGGTTCGCTTCGTTGTCGCGATCAGCCATGGGAGAAGGTCTTTCCGATCATGTTACGAATATGCCGATGAGCCTCTTCGTCGAGGACGCTCATCGGCACATTGCGCCAGAGCAAGCATTACGCTGTCTTTTCCATGGCCTCCAGCTCGCCGATCAGGCGCTCGATCATGGACAGGCCGATCTGCCAGAAGGACGGGTCGCGGGCATCGAGCCCGAAGGGGGCGAGAAGCTCGGTGTAAGGCTTGGAGCCGCCCGCCGAGAGCAGCGCGAAGTAACGATCCACGAAACCCTCGTTCGAGCGCTCGTAGATGCCGTAGAGCGAGTTCACCAGGCAATCGCCGAAGGCATAGGCGTAGACGTAGAACGGCGAATGGATGAAGTGCGGGATATAGGTCCAGAAGGTCTCGTAGCCGGGGCCGAGGCGGATCGCGGGGCCGAGCGATTCGTCCTGCACGGACATCCAGAGTTCACAGAGATTCTCGGCGGTCAGCTCGCCGTTGCGGCGCTCCACGTGCACCTTGCGCTCGAACGAATAGAACGCGATTTGGCGCACCACCGTGTTGATCATGTCCTCGACCTTGGCGGCCAGCATGGCCTTGCGCTGCACCGGATCCTTGGTCTGATCGAGCAGACGGCGGAAGGTGAGCATCTCGCCAAACACGCTCGCGGTTTCCGCCAGCGTCAGCGGCGTCGGCGCCATCAGCGCACCGTTGGGCGCGGCGAGCACCTGATGCACGCCGTGGCCCAATTCATGGGCGAGCGTCATCACATCGCGCGGCTTGCCCTGGTAGTTGAGCAGCACGTAAGGATGGGCCGACGGAACGGTCGGATGCGCGAAGGCGCCGGGCGCCTTGCCGGGGCGGGTCGGCGCATCGATCCAGCCCTCGTCGAAGAAGCGGCGCGCGATATCGGCCATGCGCGGCGAGAACGCGGAATAGGCGGAGAGCACGGTATCGCGCGCCTCGGTCCAGGGAATGGTGCGCTGCTCGACCTTCGGCAGCGGCGCATTGCGGTCCCAATGGTCGAGCTTGTCCTTGCCGAACCACTTGGCTTTCAGCGCGTAATAGCGATGCGACAGGCGGGGATAGGCCTCGCGGACGGCAGCGACCAGCGCATCCACCACCTCGCGCTCGACCCGGTTGGCGAGGTGGCGTGAATCCGCCACGTCCTTGAAGCCGCGCCAGCGGTCGGAGATTTCCTTGTCCTTGGCGAGGGTGTTCGTGATCAGCGTGAAGGTCCGAAGATGTGCCTTGAAGGTCTTGGCAAGGGCGTCGGACGCGTCCTTGCGCATGGTCTCGTCCGGATCCTGGAGCTTGTTGAGCGTGGGCTCGATGGGCAATTCATCGCCGCGGACCGTGAAGCGCAGGGACGCGATGGTCTCGTCGAACAGGCGGTTCCAGGCGGAGCGCCCGGTCACGGACTTCTCGTGGAAGAGCTGCTCGATCTTGTCGTCGAGCTGGTAGGGCTTGTCCTTGCGCAGATCCTCGATCCAGGGCTTGTAATGCGAGAGCGGCTCCTGCGCCAGGGCATTGTCCAGCACCGCGTCTTCGATTCGGTTGAGTTCGAGGCCGAAGAACAGAAGCTCGGTGGAGGCCGTGGTGAGGCGCTCCTGCGTGTCGCCGTAGAACTTCGCACGGACCGGATCGGTGGTGTCGCCGGAATAGATCAGGCCCGCATAGGACATGATGCGGCCGAGAAGATCCTCCAGCGCCTCATAGCGCTTGATCACGTCGGTGAGAACCTGAGGAGCGTTCTCGCCACGCGCCATGGCGTCGAGCTTGCCGCGATAAGCCTCTGCGAAGGCCCTGCACTCCTCCTCAGCCTTGGCGAGGTCGCTCTTGAACGCCTCGCTGTCCATGCCCGGATAAAGGTGGGACAGGTTCCACTCTGGGAGCGAGCCGATGTCGACCTGGACGGCGCCGGTAGAAGATGTCTGGGGCACGGAAGAAGCTTTCTGGGACATGACTGGAAGCGGGGTTGAAAGAAGGTGAACCACATATTGGCGGTCCAGCCTTCCGGATCAACCCAGAGGACGGGGATATGGATCCGCCCGAACGCTCCCGGCGTTAAGGCCGGATTTACCCTTCTTGCCCAGCATCGCCGGAACGATTCCCTCAGACCGCGTCCTTTTCGAATGCCCCTTCACCGCTTCTTCGCAGACGATATCCGCGCCCTCCGCCAGGGCTCGGACGGCTTCGAGGCGGGCTCAGAACGGAAAAGGATGGCGCGGCTGGCGGATCGTGCGGCCCGCTCGGCCCTGCCCGTGCTGATCGAGACGGAGGCGGGCAGCGGCGCCAGGGCCCTGGCCAAAGCGATCCACGACAGCGGCGAGCGGAAATCACGCCCCTTCGTCGCCTTCCGGGCGAACGAAGCCTTTTCCGATCGGGAATCCCAGGAAGCCGCCCTCCTGCGCCATATGAAGGAGGCTCGCGGCGGCACGCTGTTCATCGAGGACGTCGGGTACCTGTCCGGAACCGCACAGGAGCGCCTGACGGAGGCGCTGTTCCAGTTTGAAGCCGGACCACGCTCGGGACGACGCCTGGATATCCGTCTCATCGCGAGCGCGGGGTTCGACCTGTCGGACAAGGTCCGGGAGGGCCGGTTCAAGGAGGACCTCTATTATCGCCTCCAGGCCCTGTCACTCACCTTGCTTCCCTTGAGAGCCCAGAGGGAGGCCGTCGCCGAATGGGCGGTTCTCTTCGCGGAGCGCTTTGCGTCGGATGAGAGCAAGACGGTCCGGGGCCTGTCCGCGGATGCCATGTCCCTGCTCGCCCGCTACGACTGGCCGGGCAATCTCCGGCAGCTCGAGAACGCGGTCTATCGCGCCGTGATTCTTGCGGACGGAGCTTTCCTGACGCCGAGCGAGTTTCCCCAGATCGCGTCCCAGGTGGAAGGTTTCCGCATCGACATCCCGCCGGTTCCGGCGGCGCGGACGCTTGCCCCCCTTCGTGCGCAGGAACCGGGCCCAGGCCACGATCCTCATGCGCTTTCACTGATTCGTGAAAGCGGAGACATGCTGACGTTGGCGGAGCTGGAAGAGCGCGCGATCCGCTTCGCCCTCGTGCATTATCAAGGACATATGTCGGCCATTTCGCGTCATCTCGGGATCGGGCGCTCCACGCTTTACCGAAAATTGAAGGAACTCGGCTTAAACGATGCAGCCGCATGACGCCTTTGCGCGTTAAGCGTGGCAGAGGTGTGCCCGCGCACGGACGAAAAACAGAGGATGCGGAGGATGCAACGTCCTCCGTTACCGTTGCGAGAAGGAGAAGGTCATGCGTGACTTGCGCAAGACGGCATTATGGCTCGGTCTGATCGGATCGGCCTCGTTCTTGTCTCTTTCCGCAATGGCGCAGACGGCAACGAATGGTTCACCGGGCCTGTCCGAGCCCGTACCGGCGCAAAGCCCCACCGATCCCGCCTCGGCGCAGGAGAAGAACGCTCTCCATGCGATTCCCGTGCCAGAGCCCGCACCGGTCGTTCTCGAGACTGCGGATCGGAGCCCCGAGCCCGTCATCGACATTCCGCTTCCCGAAGCCGCCCCCGTCACGGCGCTCATGCAGCAGGACGTGTTGCGCCTGACGGTCGAAGGCCTCCTCGCGGACGATGCCGCGATGCGCGATCTTCGCCTCTCGACCAAGGAGCGCGAGGCGATGCGGGCTTTCTATGCACAATCCGAGCGCCCCCTCGCCTGGGCTCAGGACGGAGCCTTCATGCAGGCGGCCATGGGAGCCATCGCACGGCTGAAGGATGCGGACGAGGATGGCCTGGACGTCACAGACTATCCCCTGCCCGATGTGAAGCTGCGCAAAGATGCCCCGCCCGCCCAATGGGCGGAGGCCGATCTGAAGCTCTCGGCTTCCGTGATCCGCTATGCCCGCGATGCACGCGGCGGGCGCCTCGATCCGTCCCGCCTCTCGCCGCTGGTCACGCCGACGCTGGCTCTTCCCGACGCCGGCGAGGTCCTCAGGAAAGTCGCCTTCGCGAAGGACGCGAACGCGGCACTCGAATCCTACAACCCGCCGCATGCCGGCTATCGCGCCCTGAAGAAGCAGCTCGCGGAGCTGCGGGCGAGCCATCCGACGCAGCCGAGCGTGCACGTGCCCAAGGGACCCGCCTTGCGCGTGGGCATGAAGGACCCGCGCGTTCCGCTGATCCGCGCACGCTTCAACCTGCATGACGACGAGGACAACCAGAACGTCTACGACAAGCGTCTGGCCTCGGCGGTGGCGGCGTTTCAGAAGGAAAAGGGCCTTCAGAGCAACGGCGTCCTCACCGCGCAGACGGTGGCCGCCCTCTCCGGCCCCTCGCCGGCCCAGCGCGAGGCGAACCTCATCGCCAACATGGAGCGCTGGCGCTGGCTGCCGGAAGACCTCGGCAAGCGCCACATCATGGTGAACGTGCCCGAGTTTCGTCTGCAGCTCGTGGATGGCGGCAAGGTCGCCCACGAGACGCGGGTGATCGTCGGCAAGGAGCAGTCGCAGACGCCGATTTTCTCCGAGGACATGAAATACCTGGTGGTCAACCCGTCCTGGACGATCCCGCCGTCCATCATGAAGAAGGAGATTCTCCCCGCGCTCGCCAACGACCCGGATTATGCCGCTAAAAAGGGCTACAACGTCATCCGCAAAAATGGACGGCTCATCGTCCAGCAGCCTCCGGGCGAGCGCAATGCGCTGGGATTCGTGAAGTTCATGTTCCCGAACAAGCATGCGGTCTATCTGCACGACACGCCCAACCGCAATCTCTTCTCGTCCGCCAAGCGCGCCTTCAGTCATGGCTGCGTGCGTGTGGAGAAGCCCTTCGAGCTCGCAGAGTTCATCATGGGCGAGGGCAGCAAGTGGGACGAGCAGAAGTTGCGCGGCCTGATCGGCAAGGGCGAGCGCACGGTGTTCCTGCCGAAGCCGCTTCCGGTGCATCTGGCCTATTTCACCCTTGCGGTCGACGAGAAGGGTTCCCTCAAGTCCTATCCCGACCTCTACGGCCTCGACCAGAAGGTCCGGGCGGCCCTGAATCTCGCCCAGTGAGCCTCTTCGAAGAGCGGCCCCACGGCCGCTTTTTTGTGCCCATTTAACCTGAAGGTAACCGTCTTCGGCAAAGATCCCTTCACGATATGTGGGTACCGCATTTCCCAGAAATGCGGCGAGTAAAACGAGTATCCCAGTGAGAGTATTGCGTTCCGACGGCATGGCGCGCCGCGCCGGCATTGGTCTTGCGGCCTTTCTGGCCGTCATGGTCGGAGGCGTGCGCGGCACGCAGGATGCCGTCGCCAATGGCGATACGCGCACGCTGACCTTCTACCACAACAACACGAAGGAAACCCTCACCGTCACCTTCCGGCGCAACGGCCAGTACGATTCGGCTGCCCTGCAGCAGCTCAACTGGTTCCTGCGCGACTGGCGGCGGGACGAGGCGACCCGGATGGATCCACGCCTGTTCGATACGGTGTGGGAGGTCTACCGCGAGGTGGGCTCGAGCGCGCCGGTGCGCGTGAACTCGGCCTATCGCTCGCCCCAGACCAACGCCATGCTGCGCCGCCGCTCCAGCGTGGTGGCGAAGAACAGCCAGCACATGCAGGGCAAGGCCCTGGACTTCTATCTGCCGGATATTTCCGCCGATCGCCTGCGGGCCGTCGGCATGAAGCTGCAGAGGGGCGGCGTCGGCTATTACCCCAATGCCTATACGCCTTTCGTGCACCTCGATGTGGGCAGCGTGCGCGCCTGGCCGCGCATGACGCGCGATCAGCTCGTGCGCCTCTTCCCCGACGGCAAGACGGTGCACATCCCCGCCGACGGCAGGCCTCTGCCGGGCTACGAGCTCGCCAGGGCCGAAGTGCTCGCCGGCGGCGGCACGGTCGCAGGCTACAGCGCCTATGCGGACGCCGAGGAGGCGATCGCCGCTCAGCAGCCGCGCCGCAAGAGCTTCTGGGCCACTCTGTTCGGCCTCGGCGACGACGAGGCGGAGGACGTGGAGGAGATCCGCACGGCGTCACGCCCCAGCAGCGCGATCATGGCTTCGCGCAGCGGGCCCGGCAATTATTATGCGGATGACCGCAATTCCTCGCCCATTGCCGCCCTTCGGCAATACGAGGACAGGAATACGCCGGTTGCGCGCCAGGCTCCCGCGGCCGTGGCGCAGGCCCGGCCGGAGCCTCAGCCTGCTCCGGCGGTGATGGCTGCGATGGCGCCTGCCCTGCGTGAGGATCTGTCCCCGCCCGCGGCGGCGCCCCTGCCGCCCACCCGGATCAGCGGCCTGCCGAGCACGGTGCAGACCGAAAGCGGCCCGACGCTCGCATGGCAGCAGGGCCCGGGCACCCAGAACGACATGTCGATCGCCAAGGGCATGGCCTTCGCGCCGATGCCGCCGCGTCGTCCGGGTTCGGGCGGGGCTGCGGATGAGGTCGCCGAGACCACCGCGCTCGCCTATGCCCCGCTCCCGCCTGCCCGCCCCGGCTCGCTCGCGGCGACGAACCCGATCCCTGTGCTGAGCGAGCTGCGCGGCCCGGCGGAAACCGTGGTGGCGAGCTCGGCCCCGCTCCCCCCGCCGCGGCCGGATCGTCTGATCGTCGTCGCCTCCGCAAGCGCCGTCGATATCCCGGTCACGGGCTCGACCCCGAAGCTGCCTGCCAAGCCCCTGCCGAGGGACACCAAGGCAAGCCCGGTCCCGCTTCCCGAGGTCAAGGCTCCTGCCGGGAAGAAGCCGCAGAAACCCGTCACGGCGCTGACCTCCCTGATGTCCGCCGAACCCAGCGTTCACATGGGCTTCTCCAGCAAGCCGATCGGCGATCTGGCGACGAACAAGTTCACAGGTCCGGCGGTCAAGCCGCTGCCGGTGGTGAGATGAAAAAGGGCCCCGAACGGGGCCCTTTTTCGTAGTCAGTCGCCGTGCCTGCGGCTGTAGCCGTTGCGAGGCGGAGAGGCCCATCCCGCAGGCGCGGCCTTCGGCTTGTAGATCTCGACGAGCAGCGGGTGGCAGACGGCCACGTCGCTCGAATGCTCCGCACTGCAATCGCCGCCGGGGCAGGCCGACAGGGCGCCGAGCAGATCGATCTCCGCGAAGAATTCCAGGTAATCGCCCGGACGCACGGGGCTCGCCTTCATGAAGTACTGGCCCGTGTCGCGGGTGAAGCCCGTGCACATGAAGACGTTGAGCACGTCATGGACCGCGGGCTCCACGGCCTCGCGCGAGCGGCCGGTTCGATCGGCGAGCGCGCGCGTGAGATTCGAGTGGCAGCAATGATGATACTCGTGGCCCGAGAGGAGCTTGTGCGTGTAGGGATCGCAGCGTGTTCCGATCACGTCGTGCACGGATCCGCCGAATTCGTCGAAGCCGTACCAATCGAGCGTATCATGCGTGATCGTCGCCATGGGCCGGAGATAGGGCAGGCAGGACCAGAGCTGGTCCCCGGTGGACAGGTGCGTGCCGTGCAGCGCGCGCGTCTTCCCGGAGAAAAAGCGCTCGTTGAGGTCTTCCGCCGCCCACAGATTCAAGTCGCCGACCTGCGGCCCTTCGATGCTGACGATGCGAAAGAAGGAGCCGGCCGGCACCGAGAAGCAGCGTGCCTCGCGCGGCGGTACGATCACTTCGTCCACCTTCTCCCACCCGTCGCGGGCCGCCTGATAGCCGGAGAGGTTCGGGCGGGGAAGCGTATCGACCGGGTAGCAGATGACCGGAGGGATCTTCCGGCGCTCATCGGCGTCCTGAGGCTCCGTGACTTCGTTGCGCGCTCTCTTCATGGCTCACTCCTGGTAACCCGATGCTCACCTGTCCGGATATACGAGGACGGCTCCGGAGGCGGCAAGCGAAGAGTTCGGAAAAGGCCTTTCGCCCATGGTTCTTTTCCTGTTCCATGACACCAGCCCAAGGACGGCCCGATGAACGACGCAGAGACAACCCGCTCGATCGAGGACTACCCGCACCGCACCTCAGCCGAAATCCGCTATGCCGACCTGGACCGCCAGGGCCATGTCAACAACGCGGTTTTCGCAACCTATTCGGAAATCGGCCGGGTGGCCTTCCTGTACGACCCCGCGCGCCCTCTAGCCCCTCCAGGGACGAGCTTCGTGGTCGCCCGGCTTCTGATCGAATTCCGGGCGGAGCTCTTCTGGCCCGGCACGGTCGAGATCGGCACCGGCGTTCTTAAGATCGGCCGAAGCTCCTTCAGCCTGGCGCAGGGCATGTTCAACGACGGTCGCCTGGTCGCGACAGTGGACAACACCCTCGTCATGGTCGACCAGCAGACGCGCCGCTCCACAAAGCTGCCTCCCGACACCATTGCGGCGCTTCATCACCTTCGTCTTCCGGGCCCGCCGGAGAAGTAAGCCGCCATCCGAGCGCTTCGCGGTACTCCTTCCGGGCCAATTCTCCCCATTCGCCCTATGGTATGTCTGCTTAAGAGTGGTCGCTTCGTGCGCTCTGCGGGCCTAGGACTCACACGTGATGCGTGGAGCCGGCCATGGATGACGAAGACGGCGACGGACTTCTCGAAATGCCGCCCCAATCGCCCGCGAACGATGATCTCGCCCGAATGCTGGATTGGGTCGGCCTGTCGGCGGCCGTCGGCATGATCGTGTTCGCCATCGTTCTGGCTGCGTGACCGTTCCACGAAGCCATGACCATGGCGATCGACGGCGCGCCATGCTCCGTTTTGGCCAGTGTCACTTCGGAACATTGCCCCTCCCCGACACTTCCTCCCCAATACCTTTTTGGAACAGGACATACCGGGAGCGAAACTCTGTGGACGCACTCTTCAACCAGGCAACGGTCGGCCTTGCTGAGTGCGATCTGAGTGGCTGCATCCTGCGGGCGAACGATTACTTCTGCGCCATGCTCGCGCGCAGCCGCGACCAGTTGATCGGACGTCACCTCAGAGACGTCGTGCATCCGGACGACCTTCCACGGACGGAAGCTCTTCTCGCCGGCCTTCTGAAGGAGGATCGCTATGAGGTCGAGAAACGCTACCTGCGGCCCGACGGCTCCGTCGTCTGGACCCGCACCGCCGCAAGCCTGATCCGCGATGAAGCCGGCCGGCCGGACAAAGCTCTGGCCGTCTGCATCGATATATCGGCCGACAGGCAGTACGAACAGAGTTTACGGGAAAGCGAAGAGCGGTTCCGCCTGCTGGCGGACTCGGTGCCCGCCCTCGTGTGGATCAGCAATGCCCAGGGCGAGATCACCTATACCAGCGAACGTTGGGCGAGATATACGGGGCGCCCGCCGCACGAGGCTCTCGGCGACGGCTGGCTCAAGACGATCCATCCCGACGACGTTGCGGAGACATTGCGGCGCTGGGACGAGGTTCGCACCCACGGCATCCGCTATGAAACGGAAATGCGCTACCGTTGCCATGACGGCGCCTACCGCTGGCATGTCGTGCGCGCCAACCCGTATCGCCACTCCACGAGCGGCGAGATCCTGGCTTGGTTCGGCAGCTCCACGGACATCCATGAGCGCAAGGTGACCGAGGCGCCGCTGCGCGAGAGCGAGCAGAGGCTTCGCGCCACCTATGAGCAGGCGGCTATCGGGATCGGCGAAGTCGAGCCGGGCGGCCGGTTCATCCGGGTCAACGAGCGGCTTTGCGCCATCAGCGGATACGATCGCGACGAGCTGCTTTCCATGACCCTGGAAGACATCACGCATCCCGAGGATCGATGGTCCGAGCTCGATATGTTTCACAAGCAGATGTACGGGGACGTCACCAGCTATTCCATCGAGAAGCGCCTCGTTCACAGGGACGGGCATCCCGTCTGGATCGCGGTTTCCGCATCGCGCGTGGACGACCTGGAGGGACGCCCCCTCTACGGCATTCGCGTCATCCGGGACATCTCCGCGCGAAAGCGCGCCGAGCAGAGCCAGAGCCTTCTCATCAACGAGCTGAATCACCGCGTGAAGAATACCCTGACGACGGTGCAGTCCATCGCGCGGCAGACCCTGCACAACGCCCGCACGCCCGAGCAGGCGGCAGAGGACCTCGAGGGCCGACTGCTGGCCCTGTCCCGGGCCCACGACGTCCTGACGCGCGAAAACTGGGAGGGCGCACGCTTCTCGGACATCGTCGCGCAGGCGATTGCGCCCTATCTGAGCCGCGGCAAAGGCCGCTTTCACGTGACGGGGCCGGAAACGCGGCTGACGCCGCAACAGGCATTGGCTCTTGCCATGGCTCTCCAGGAATTGGCAACGAACGCCGCCAAATACGGCTCTCTCTCGAATGACGAAGGAATCGTGGCCATCGGGTGGTACCTTGCGGAGGCGCCAGATGGTCTGCACCTGCATCTCACCTGGAGGGAAAGCGGCGGGCCGCCCGTCGAGCCTCCGACGAGACGGGGCTTCGGAACGCGCCTCATCGAGCGTAGTCTCGCGCGCGAGCTCGAAGGAAAGATGAAAATAGACTTCCTGCCGAAAGGGGTCGTCTTCACGGCGGACATCCCGGGCATGAGCGAATAGGCCGAGACGAACGGGCGCCGACGTCCGCGCTAGCGCATCGTGCGGACCCAGCGGGCCGCGCAGCGACCCGAAGGGCCACGTCAGTGAAAAGTGGATCCGGTTTTCCGCGCCCCGCGCTGCGCTCATCCAAGAAGGGAGCATCGGACCCAAAAGTGGATTCCACTTTTGGGTCCGATGCTCTAAGCGGGCCCCGCCCCGTGGGGCGGGGCCGGATTCATCAACTGCGCTTCGGCGGAGAGGCCGGCCAGCTCTTGATGAGTGTGTCGTAGTCCACCGTCTCACCCTTCGGCTTCTCGTCCGCGAGCTTGCGCTGCGGCGCGATGTTGCCGGCGGCTTCCGCCTTCTTGAACCACTCCTCTGCGGAAGTCTTCGGGTTCAGCTTCGGACCGCATTCGCCCTGCACATTGGCGCGTTCGAGACGGCCGAGCACCTCGTCCTGCGCCGCGGCGAGCGAGTTCATCGCCTCCTGCGGGGTCTTGGCGCCGGAGGCCGCGTCACCAATGTTCTGCCACCAGAGCTGCGCGAGCTTGGGATAATCCGGCACGTTGTTGCCGGTCGGCGTCCATTGCACGCGAGCTGGCGAGCGGTAGAACTCGATCAGGCCGCCGAGCTTCGGCGCACGCTCGGTGAAGCTCTTGTCCCAGATGTCGCTTTCGCGGATGAAGGTGAGGCCCACGTGGCTCTTCTTCAGCGAAACCGTCTTCGAGGTCACGAACTGCGCATAGAGCCAGGCCGCCTTGCGGCGCTCGACGGGGGTAGACTTCAGGAGCGTCCAAGAGCCCGCGTCCTGGTAGCCGAGCTTCATGCCCTCCTTCCAGTAGGAGCCATGCGGAGAGGGAGCCATGCGCCACTTGGGCGTGCCGTCCTCGTTCATCACCGGCAAGCCGGGCTTCACCATGTCGGCCGTGAAGGCGGTGTACCAGAAGATCTGCTGCGCGATGTTTCCTTGCGCCGGAACTGGGCCTGATTCGGAGAAGTTCATGCCGTTCGCCTGCGGCGGAGAATATTTCTTCAGCCAATCGATATACTTGGCGATGGAGTAGACTGCGGCGGGGCCGTTCGTGTCGCCGCCGCGCTCGACGGAGGAGCCGACGGGACGGCAGCCCTCCATGCGAATGCCCCACTCATCCACCGGCAGCCCGTTCGGGATCCCCTTGTCCCCGTTTCCGGCCATGGAGAGCCACGCATCGGTGAAGCGCCAGCCGAGCGACGGGTCCTTCTTGCCGTAATCCATATGGCCGTAGACCTTGACGCCGTCGATCTCCTTCACGTCGTTGGTGAAGAACTCGGCGATGTCCTCATAAGCCGACCAGTTCACGGGCACGCCGAGATCGTAACCGTACTTGGCCTTGAACTTCTCCTTCAGATCGGGACGCTGGAACCAGTCGTAGCGGAACCAGTACACGTTCGCGAATTGCTGGTCCGGCAGCTGGTACATCTTGCCGTCGGGCGCGGTGGTGAAGGACTTGCCGATGAAGTCGTTGACGTCGAGCGTCGGCGACGTCACGTCCTTGCCTTCGCCCGCCATCCAATCGTCGAGTGAAACCGCCTGCTTGTAGCGGAAATGCGTGCCGATGAGATCCGAGTCGTTGACCCAGGCATCGTAGATGTTGCGGCCCGATTGCATCTGGGTCTGGATCTTCTCGACCACGTCCCCCTCCTGAATGAGGTCGTGGTTGAGCTTGACGCCGGTGATCTCGGAGAAAGCCTTGGCGAGAACCTTCGACTCGTATTCGTGGGTCGTGATCGTCTCGGAGACCACGTTGATCTCCATGCCGGCGAACGGATTCGCCGCGTTCACGAACCACTCCATCTCCTTCATCTGCTCGTCCTTGGACAAGGTGGAGGGCTGGAATTCCGTTTCGATCCAGCGGCGGGCTTCATCCATGCCCGCGAAGGCTGCGCTCGATCCGAGCGCCATGGCGATGGCGCTCGTCGAGACGAAGAGTCTCAAGCGCCGGTGAGATTGGGGTCGTTTCATGCGTTCCTCCCAAATGGTGTCCTGACTGGCGTTCTCGCCGTTGTCTCCTCCGGCCCGGACTGTCCGAAGGAATTGTTGGGACCTGCCGCCTTTCACGCCGTGCGGAACACCAGCGCTGCGTAAAGGAGCGACAGGCCCGAAGCCCACCACAGATCGGGCCCGACCAGCCCAAGCCACGCGAGGTGGATGAAGGCGGAGCCCAGGAGAGAAATGAAAAGACGGTCCCCGCGTGTGGTCGGAATGCGAAGGATTCCGATACGCGGGGACTCGGGACGGTAGATCGCGAGGATCGTCATCACGACGAGGAGGCACCCGATGCCCGCGAAGAAGAGGCCCGTCTGCCAGGTCCATGCCATCCAGCTCAAATCGGGCATGCGCGCCTCCCTTAGACCCGCCCCAGGGCGAAGCCCTTGGCGATGTAGTTGCGCACGAACCAGATCACGAGCGCGCCGGGAATGATGGTGAGCACGCCCGCCGCCGCCAGAAGCCCCCAATCCATGCCAGCGGCTGAGACGGTCCTGGTCATGGTGGCCGCGATGGGCTTGGCGTTCACCGCGGTGAGCGTGCGCGCGAGCAGCAGTTCCACCCACGAGAACATGAAGCAGAAGAATGCGGCGACGCCCACACCGGAGGCGATGAGCGGCATGAATATCTTGATAAAGAACCGCAGGAAGGAATAGCCGTCGATGGCAGCGGTCTCGTCGATCTCGCGCGGTACGCCCGACATGAAGCCTTCGAGGATCCAGACGGCAAGAGGCACGTTGAACAGACAATGCGCCAGCGCCACCGCCCACGGCGTGTCGAAGAGGCCGATCGCGGAATACAGGTTGAAGAAGGGCAGCGCGAAGACCGCGGGCGGCGCCATGCGGTTGGTGAGAAGCCAGAAGAACAAATGCTTGTCGCCGAGAAAACGGTAGCGCGAGAAGGCATAGGCCGCGGGCAGCGCGACGGCGATCGACAGCACCGTGTTGATCAGCACATAGGTGAGCGAGTTGATGTAGCCCGAATACCAGCTCCGGTCCGTGAAGATCGTGACGTAATTCTCGAACGTGAGGTTCTGGGGCCAGAGGGTCAGGCCGGAGGTGATCTCCGTGTTCGTCTTCAGGCTCATGATCACGAGCCAGTAGATCGGCATCATGAGGAACAGGAGGTAGAGCGTCATCACCACCACGCGCCCGTTCACGCGCGGCCCGACGAGGGCTTTGTTCGCGGCGACGGGGGCCGCCTCGGTCTTCACGTCGGAGGATCTGATGGCGACGGAATCTGTCATGCCTCGACTCTCTCGTTCCGCGCATCGACGTTGATCATGATGGTGTAGAAGACCCAGCAGATGGCGAGGATGATCAGGTTGTAGACGAGCGACATGGCCGCCGCCTTGCCGAGGTCGAACTGTCCGAGAGCAAGCTTCACCAGGTCGATGGACAGGAAGGTCGTGGCGTTGCCAGGTCCGCCACCGGTGAGGACAAAGGGCTCGGTATAGATCATGAACGAGTCCATGAAGCGCAGGAGGACCGCAATCAGCAGCACGCGCCGCATCTTCGGAAGCTGGATCGTGCGGAAGACCGCCCAGCGGGAGGCGCCGTCGATGCGCGCAGCGTGGTAATAGGCATCGGGAATGGATTTCAGCCCAGCATAGCACAGGAGCGCGACAAGGCTCGTCCAGTGCCACACATCCATGACGATGATAGTGACCCATGCATCGAGCGGGTCGCCCGTATAATTGTAGTCGATTCCGAGATGGTTCACGAGCCAGCCGAGCAGGCCGATATCGCCGCGGGCGAAGACCTGCCAGATCGTGCCGACCACGTTCCACGGAATCAGGAGCGGCAGCGCCATGAGGACAAGGCAGAGCGCCACGGTCCAGCCCTCGCGCGGCATGGACAGGGCCACCAGGATCCCGAGCGGCACCTCAATCAGAAGAATGATCGCCGAGAACATGAGCGTGCGCCAGAGCGCGTCGAAGAAGCGGCCGCCGAGGTCGGTCGAAGGATCGAGCAGCTCCTGGAACCAGCCGACGCCGTTCCAGAAGAACTGGTTGTTTCCGAAGGTGTCCTGCACCGAGTAGTTCACCACCGTCATCAGCGGGAGAACCGCCGAGAAGGCCACGATGAGAAAGACGGGCAGGACCAGGAACCAGGCCTTGTTGTCGACGGTCTTCGTCATGCGGCCTGCCCCTCCAGCGGCTCTCCGGCGACCAGGTGCCCATCGGCATAGATGTGGATATGGCGCGGATCGAGGCGAAGCGAAGCCTCGTCGTCGCCGATCACAAGACTGTCCGGGACGCTCGCCGCGAGCATGCGTCCATCGAGCTCCACCCGTGCGATGCGTCCGCGCCCGATATCGTCGATGCGCCGGATCCGGACAGGCAGTCCCCTCCCCTTCGGTTGGAGTTCGACGAATTCAGGCCTGATGCCGAGCTCGATCCGTTCCTGTTGCGGCAGGTTCGCGTATCCCCATTGAAGCGCCACTGGCGCGCTACCCAGATAGGCGGTTGCGCCTTCCACGCGGCAGGGTAGAACGTTCATGCCCGGAGAACCGATGAAATGACCGACGAAGGTGTGGGCAGGGCGCGCGAACAACTCGTCCGGCGTTCCGGTCTGGACCACCGCGCCGTCATGCATGACGACGACCTTGTCGGCGAAGGTCAGCGCCTCGGTCTGGTCATGGGTGACGTAGATCATGGTGATGTCCAACGCTCGATGGATCTCCTTGAGCGTGGAGCGCAATTGCCATTTCAAGTGCGGGTCGATCACCGTGAGCGGCTCGTCGAACAGGATAGCCGCCACGTCGGAGCGCACGAGACCGCGCCCGAGCGAGATCTTCTGCTTCATATCCGCCGTGAGGTTGCTGGCCTTGCGTCCGAGAACGGGCGCGAGATCGAGCAGGCGCGCGATCTCCTCGACCCGCTGCGCCGTCCTGTCCTTGGGAACGTGACGGTTCTTCAAGGGAAATGCGAGGTTCTCGCGCACCGTCATCGTGTCGTACACCACGGGAAACTGAAACACCTGTGCGATGTTGCGCGCTTCTGTCGGCAGGTCGGTCACATCGCGGTCGTCGAACAGGATGCGCCCTCGCGTCGGCCGCACGAGGCCCGAGATGATGTTGAGAAGAGTGGTCTTGCCGCATCCCGAGGGGCCCAGTAGCGCATAGGCACCGCCCTGGTTCCACACGTGATTGATCTCCTTCAGAGCGTAATTGTCCGACGTCCGCGGATCCGGCCGGTAGGAATGGGCGAGATGGTCCAGGGTGATGCGGGCCATGGCGCTCTCCTCATGCGGCTTTCTGCGCAGCCCCGGCCGAGGCAAGACGGCCGGTCTGGTCGAACAGGAAGAGATGGCGCGGGTTCAGATGGGCCGTGACCGGGGTTCCCGGTTCCCAGCGTCTCACCCCCGGCATGAGGGACACGAACCGGTGCGAACCGGCATCAAGATGCACATAGCTTTCGGAACCCGTGATCTCGGCCACCGATACGGCAGCGGGGATGGCGATCTCGTCTGGTCCTGCCGGATCGAGGATAAGGTGATGGGCGCGAAAGCCGACGGTGTAATCACCGTCGGGCACATCCGCGAGCGCCTCCGTCGCACGGACCCGCCCGCCCGTGCTCAACGTGGCGCTGTCACCCGTTTTGCGGATCATCAGCGTATTAAGCGGTGGGTCAGAGAACACGCGCGCGGTGACGAGATTCTGAGGCTTGCGGTAAACCTGCGGCGTCGGGCCGAACTGCGTCACACGCCCCTGAAACAGGGTCGCCGTGTTGCCGCCGAGCAGCAGAGCTTCAGATGGTTCCGTCGTCGCATAGACGAAGATGGCGCCGGACGCGGCGAATACGCGTGGCAGTTCCTCCCGCAGCTCTTCGCGGAGCTTGTAATCGAGATTGGCCAAAGGCTCGTCGAGGAGCACCAGATCCGCGCGCTTCACCAGAGCCCGCGCAATGGCCGTGCGCTGCTGCTGGCCTCCGGACAGGTTCAACGGCTTGCGGTCGAGATAGGGTTCGAGCTTGAGAAGCCTGGCCGCATCGCGCACGCGGGCTTCGATTTCGGCGTGCGGCAGACGCGCGACACGCAAAGGCGAGGCGATGTTCTCGTAGACGCTGAGGGACGGGTAGTTGATGAACTGCTGGTACACCATGGCGACGCTGCGCCGCTGCACGGGCCAGCCGGTTACATCCGCTCCGTCCACGAGCACACGGCCGCTCGTCGGCGCATCGAGCCCAGCCATGAGCCTCATGAGCGACGTCTTTCCGGCAAGGGTCGCACCCAGGAGAACGTTGAGCGAGCCTCGCGCCAAGGTCAGGGAGATATCGTCGATATGCGTCGACGCTCCGACCTTCTTCGACACTCCTTCGAGAACAAGCGTCATCTATCCTCCCTTCAGGCCACGCTCGACGTGGCGGCGTTGCGCATGAAACCGTCGAGCGCCTCCGCCTGCATATCGGAGAGCCTCAATCCCAGCTTGCTCCGCCGCCAGAGCACATCGTCCGCCGTGATCGCCCATTCCCGATCCATGAGATACTCGACTTCGCGCTCGGTGAGGCCGGCGCCAAAAGCCTGGCCCATATCGCGCATCGATCGCGCGCGCCCCACCATGTCCCGAATTCCTGTGCCGTAAGCACGCACGAGCCGCGCGACCACGGCACGTTCGAGGAAGGGGTATTCGGCGCAGGCTTCACCCACCAATGTCTCGTAACCGCTCTGCGGGAAATCGCCGCCCGGCAGCGCAGCCCCGCCTGTCCAGGCGGGCTTTCGGGCTGCGGGCAGGTGATCCTTGAGCTTGTCGAGAGCCGCTTCGGCGAGGCGGCGATAGGTCGTGATCTTGCCGCCGAAGACCGACAGCATCGGCGGCTGCCCCTCCGGGGCATCGAGCACGAGCACGTAATCGCGGGTGGCCTCCTGGGCCTTCGACGCTCCGTCGTTGTAGAGAGGGCGAACGCCCGAATAGGTCCAGACGACATCCTCCCGCCGGATGGGATGTCTGAAGTACTTGCTCGCCGCGTCGCAGAGGTAGATAATCTCCTCCTCGGTCGCCCTCACGAGGGCCGGATCGCCGTCGTAGTCGCGATCGGTCGTCCCGATCAGCGTGAAGTCACTCTGATAGGGAATCGCAAAAATGATGCGATTGTCCTTGTTCTGGAAGATGTAAGCCCGGTCGTGCTGGAAGATCTTTCTCACGACGATGTGGCTGCCCTGTACCATGCGCACCGAGGCAGGGGTGTTGGACTTGGCGACGCCGTTGAGGACCTTCTCTACCCAGGGACCGGCAGCATTGATCAGCACCTTCGCCCTGACGCGCTCCTGATGGCCCGTTCGCATGTCCTCCGATGTGACGATCCAGGAGGAACCCGAGCGTTCGGCGTGCGTGACACGGGTTCGGGTGTGGATCCGCGCGCCGCGCTCCGCCGCATCCCGCGCGTTCAACACGACGAGACGGGAATCCTCGACCCAGCAATCGGAATATTCGAAGCCTTTCACCAAATCCGGCTTGAGAGGAGCGCCTGCCGGATCCGCCCTCAGATCGAGCGTCCGGGTCGGCGGCAGCAGCTTCCGGCCGCCGATATTGTCGTAGAGGGCCAGGCCCAACCGCAGCAGCCATTGTGGTCGCAATCCCCGATGGTAAGGGAGAACGAAACGCAGCGGCCAGACGATATGGGGCGCGATTTTCCAGAGCACCTCGCGCTCCTTGAGGGCTTCGCGGACGAGGCGGAACTCATAATGCTCCAAGTAGCGCAAGCCGCCATGGATGAGCTTCGTTGAGGCGGAGGATGTGCCGCTGGCCAGGTCATTTTGCTCGAAGAGAACCACGGAGGCGCCGCGGCCGGCCGCATCCCGTGCGATTCCGCACCCATTCACGCCACCACCGACGATCGCGACGTCGAACGTCGCTCCCTCGAGCGAGTCCACTGGCGTCTCCCGGCTCAGGCCCCCGGGACAATTTTCGTTTTATATTCGTTTCAGGCTACGCGCTCCCCAAAGCGAAGGCAAGTACCCACAAGGAACCAAGCCGTCAGCAGGAGGAACAGCCACTTCTCGAATGCTTTCCGAGCGGGCCCCTATTCGCCGAAACGTCCCACCTCTATCACCCGGACCTGAGCGTCGTGGCACAGATCCCTCAGATGGGGCGAGACGAGCGCGTCGGTCACGAAGATGTCGACCTCTCGGAGATGCCCGATCCGCACCGGAGCGGATCGCTCCGCCTTGAGATGATCGGCGACGAGAACAACCTTTCGGGCGTTGTCGATGATCGCGCGGGATACGCGCACTTCGCGGACGTCAAAATCCAGCAGCGAGCCGTCCTCGTCGATGGCCGATGTGCCGATCACCGCGTAATCGACCTTGAACTGGCGCACGATGTCGACGGCGGCCGCTCCGATGACGGCGCCGTCCGAGCGCCGCACAGGCCCTCCCGTCACGATGACGTCGATCTTGGAATGGCGATAGAGAAGATTGGCGACGTTGAGGTTGTTGGTGATGACGAGCAGTCCCTCATGGTCCTGGAGAGCCCGGGCCACTTCTTCCGTGGTCGTCCCGATATTGATGAAAAGAGAGCTGTTGTTGGGAATGAGGCGCGCGGTGGCGGCACCGATCGCCTGCTTCTCGGCCTGGGCGATCAGACGCCGCGCCTCGTAAGCCACGTTTTCGACGCCAGAGGCGATGATGGCGCCGCCATGAACCCTGGTCATGAGCCTCAGCTCACAGAGTTCATTGAGGTCCTTGCGGATCGTCTGTTGCGTCACGTCGAGCCGGGTGGCCAGATCATCCACATTGACGCGTCCCTGCAGGCGGGCGAGATCAACGATTTCCTGCTGCCGGGGCGTGAGCATCTGGTCCATGGCTGAAGATTTCGCTTCTGTACCGCTTCGAGCATAAAGCGAGCGAGAATCGAAGCACGCCGTGGCCTGAACCGTCAAGGCGATGCCGAGGCGGCACGACCGAATAGACATGGCTCAGCCTTTCGGGTTGCGGCTCGACCTCGTCGCACGCACAACGAGAAAGCGGCATCGCCCTTTGTCAGAAGCGGGCAGCCGCCGCCTGGGAATCGAATGGCCAGGCGTCGAGCAACTCCGTGATCTGCGCCGCAGACATCGGCCTCGCATAGAAATAGCCCTGGGCACTGTGGCAGCCCATCTTTCGAAGCCGCTGGACCTGTCCTTCGGTCTCGACGCCCTCTGCCGTGACATGCAGGCCCAAGCTCTTGCCGAGACCGATGACGGCCGCCACGATGGCGGCATCGTCCTCGTCCTGTTCCAGGTCGGCGACGAAGCTGTGATCGATCTTGATATGGCCGACCGGGAACCGCTTGAGGTGCGTCAGCGATGCATAGCCCGTTCCGAAATCATCGAGCGCGATCTGTACGCCATGCTCGTGGAACCGCTCCAGAATATGCGACACAAGCTCGAACTGCCCGTCGAGCAGCACCCTTTCCGTCACTTCGATTTCGAAGCATCGGGCCGGGACCTTCACCAGATTGAGGATGCGGATGACTTCATCCGCCATGCTCGGCTGGTTGAACTCGACTGAGGAAAGATTGAAGGCCACCCGACCGAACCGGTACCCTCCGTCGAGCCATCGGCGCATATCGGATGCGATCTTTCCGATCAGCCGCTTGCCGATCACGGGCGCGAGCTCAGGATCTTCGAAGATGGCGCCGAAGAAGCCCGGCTCGAGAATGCCTTTGTCTGGATGCAGCCAGCGGGCAAGCGCCTCGAGACCAACGATCCTTCCGCTCGAAAGACAAACCTTGGGCTGGTAGAAAGGCACGAACTGATCGTGGGAGATCGCCTCTCTCACATTTCGCCCCAGAGCCAGTCGCTGCTCCGTGACCAGGCGCATTTCGGGAGCATAGGTGACGACGCGGCTCCGTCCCTCCGCTTTTGCGCGATAAAGGGCGATGTCGGCATCCTTCATGAGCTCGACCGGCTCGGAATCGTGATCCGGATAGGCGGCGACACCGATGCTCGCTCGGTTCATGAGGGCTTTTCCAGCATACATGAACGGCTGACGCAGCCTTTTGAGGATGATCTCGCCCAGATTGGCGGCATGACTCAGCCGCAATGGCTCGACGACCAGGACAGCGAACTCGTCTCCTCCGATGCGGGCGACGGTGTCCTGATCCCGCATCATCACCGACAGGCGGTCCGCCGTTTCCCTCAGCAGCATATCGCCGGCATCATGGCCCAGCGTGTCGTTGACGTCTTTGAAGTCGTCGAGGTCGATCATCAACAGGCTGACGCTGGTGCCGTTCTGCTTGGCCTCCTTGAGGGCGAAATCGAGACGGCGCTGGAACAGAACGCGATTGGGCAATCCGGTGAGCCCATCATGATTTGCGGACCGCCAAACCTCCTCCTCCGCGAGCTTGCGCTCCGTGATGTCGAACGTGACGCCCACCACGCGATTGGGGCCCGCCCACTCTCCACGCGAGGCCAGCCAGAGCATCTTTCCGCTCGGCAGCCGGTATCGGAACTCCAGGGTATCGCAGCCCGTCGTGCTGATCTTCGCGATGAAGCGCTCCCGCGCGAGCCGATCCTCATGTGGAACTCTCTCGAGAAACCCCGATATGGGCCCGGAACCGATGCCGAGCAATTCGACAGAATTCGCCGAACGGGTGACGATGCCGGTTTCGAGGTCATGCTCCCAGGCGATCATGCGCCCGGCCTGCATGGCCAATCTCAGCCGCTCCTCGGCCGCGAGCAGCGCATCCTCCGACAGCTTGCGCTGTGTCACGTCCTGGATCATCCCGACCTTGCGAACAGGCTGCCCGCTCTCGTCGAGCACCGTTCGCGCCCGCGACGCGATCCATCGCACCTGCCCGTCATCCGCGCGGATGATGCGGAATATGCCACTGTAACGGGGTCCTTTGCCCGGGACATCGACAAAGACCTTGGCGCTGACGCCGGCAAGGTCATCGGAATGAATGCGTTCGAAGAATCGTTCTGCGGAAGCCGGGACATCCGGCGCGAAGCCCAGGATCTCTCTCGTCTCGACGCTCCATTCCGCGGCGCCTGTGACGAGATCCAGATCCCAGATCCCCGCGGAGGTCGTCTCGGCCGCGAGCCGCAGCCTCTCCTCGCTCCTCTTCAGCGTGTCCTGGGCCTGCCTCTGGTCGTGGACATCCGTGATGGTCCCGACCCATTCCCGAACCGAGCCGTCGGAATGCTTCAACGGGACGGCGCGCGATACGACCCAGCGAAACTCGCCGCTCCTGTGCCTGACCCTGAATTCCGTCTCCGTCGCTTCGCCGGATGCCAGAGCATCGCGCCAGATCTTCATCAGCGGCTCGTCATCCTCCGGATGAACGGCGGTGAGCCAACCATGACCCGCATATTCGTCCGGCTGCTGGCCGCAGAACTCCTCCCATCCCCATCCGGACTGGATCGAGCCGTCGGGCGCCGCACGCCAGACGATCGCCGCGGTGGCTTCGACAAGGGCACGATATCGCCCCTCGCTCTCGGCCAAGGCCTGCTCGGCTTCTTTCCAACCATGGATATCCGTATAGGTGCCGACCCACCGTTCAATCTGTCCGTGCGGGCTGCGAACAGGAGTGCCGCGGCACAGAACCCACCGGTACTCGCCCGAGTGATGAAGGAGCCGATGCTCGTTCTCGTAATCCGACCCCGTCGCGAGCGCGTTCCTCCAATTCGCAAGAACGGCGTCCCGATCGTCCGGATGAATGAGATGGAGCCACGCTTCTCCGACGACCGGATGAGAGACGCCGGTGAATTCACGCCAGCGTTTGTTGTAGGCGTTCCTGCAATCGTCAGCAGTGAAGACCCAGACCATGTGCGGCACCGCATCGATGTCGATCTCGGATATCTCCCTGCTCAAGAGCGTGCGTGCAGCCGTGGTCTCATCCGTCCCCATGATAATAAAATTTCTGCCGATCTTACTTTCATCAATCCGAAGCGGGGAGGCTCAAAGCGCCAGTGATGACGATAATTTTCCGCACTTAAAGAAAGGCTTAAACGCGGCCGACAACTTCTTGCGCCAACATAACGTTTCTCTCTGTGCGGGGGCGCCAAAAAGCGGCGGCACGCGCGCGCTGGCACGCAAAAGTCACTCTTGAGCTGCATACCCGTCCAGGATGCTCAAGCCACGACAGCCGAATTTCTGCCGGATCGCTTGGCTCTATAGCAGGCCTCATCGGCGCGCCTGAGGAGCCTGTCAATGGAGAGATCATGGCTTGTGACCTTCGTGATCCCGACGCTCAGGCCAAGGACGAAGCTGCGATCATTCCAGACGAAGTTCGTGGTCGAGATAGCTTTGATGAGAGTACTGACGCATGCGATCGCACTTTCGAGATCGGCCTCGTAAAGGATCAGGCCGAACTCGTCCCCACCAAGCCGCGCCAGAAAGTCCGTCGGACGGATCTGCTGCTTCAGGGTCTCCGCAACCATGCGAAGTACCTGATCGCCGGCGACATGCCCCGCTACGTCGTTGACGCCCTTGAACCCATCGAGATCGATAAAGCACAATGCGTGTGGACGATTTCCCCCCTGCGCGGCTTTCATCGCAGAACTCAGCGCGTCTTCGAAGGCAGTTCTGTTGGGCAGGCCCGTGAGACCGTCATGGGCGGCCCGATGAGCAAGATCGGACAGCAGCGCGTCACGCTCGCTTTCCGCGTGCTTGCGCGCCGTCAGGTCTTGAATCTGGCTGATCACCTCGCCATTCGACACGCCGTCGGAGAAGTGGACCGCGGACTGCAGGGCCCACCTCAGCGATCCGTCGCAATGAATGAACCGCGTCTCCCGCTCGAGGGACGAGATTTGTCCAGTCACGAGTTCGGCCATATCCGCGCGAGCGGAACTCCATTCGTCGGGATCCATGAAATCCCAGAGCTTCCTCCCGATCAGATCTCCCGGGGCATATCCGAGAAACCGTCCATAGGCTTCGTTGGCCTCAAGGATCGTGCCGTCGTCGGAAGCAATGCACATGCCCACCGGCGAGCGCTCGATCACGGCCCTGAAGCGCGCCTCCTGCGCACGGGCTTGGCTCTCTGCCAACTCAAGGGCCTGTCGCTCCCGATTGTAGCGCGTGATATCGAAATGCACGCAGGTTCGCAGTCCCGCGCGGTTGCGCTGTTCGACGATGCGAACCCAGCGGTTCTTCGGCAGCGGAATTTCATAGGCGACGCCGGTAGAACGCGATTCGTCCTGAAGGATGGGCCTTATGGTTCGCTCGTAATGCTCGCCGCCCCCCTCTTCGGAATGCCGCTGCCACAGGGCCTGAATGAACTTCTCGAGAGCCTGCCCCACGATATCCTGCTCTGGCGGGACCTCGTAGAGACGTCGGAACAGATCGTTGCAGGAGACGATGATGTTGTCGCGATCGAGCACGACGATCGGATCCGGCATGTTCTCCATGGAAGTCAGATGCGCGAGTTCCGGGGGCGCATTGGCAGGCAGGAAGAAGCCGCGGTCCCTGCGTTGAGGCATGGGCACTTCGGTCCAGGCCCGCATCTTTCCCATGCCGTCCAGCGTTTGAACCGCAACGCGGACCCAGCGCTCACGGTGCCTGAAGATATAAGGAGGGTGATCGGAACGGTGCCGCGCAACACTGCGCTCGATATATTCGTCGACGAACTGGATCTCGTTCTCGTCCAACCGGAGTGCGTAAAACCGCCGCAGATTCTCGCTGTAGTGCTCGCCTATCGCAATATGCCCTGCATGTTCCGGAAAGAACTGCAGGAACGTGTCGTTCCAGAGGACGGCCCGGTCATCCGCATCGAGGATGTAGACTGCAATGCCAAGTGAATCGAGCAATGTCGCGATCGGAGCGTAAAGTACTCTGACGCGGTCAGCAGCGGCGCCTGCTGACAATGATACCGGCAACACGAGAAAAGCCCCCCTGCGACGGGTGCGCAATTCTGGCCTGAGATCCGCACGCGCCCTGGGAGAATTTGAAGCTCCCTTAGGGAAGGAGTGTCAACTCCCATCTGGGTAGAGGGCCAGCGGGACCCGAGGCTTCGGCCGGGCGTCCCTCGCAGAGCCGCGAGAACGGCTGGATGCTACGGTTTTCACTGTCGGTGATCAGTGGCCGGTAGCAGCATCGGCATTTGGTCTGTCGCCCATGAAAGGACATCATGGGCGACAGACCAAAGGCTTAGAGCGTCGGACGCGTGCTCGAACTCACGTTCGATCCTCTAAGATCTTGTTTTCGAGCATCCTTTCACGCGAAACCGATTCTCACTTTTGCGGTCGGTGCTCCCGGTTTCCGTGATCGGAGATGCATTATTCCAGCGATCGAGGATCGGATCGATCCCGACATGGCGTCCCCTTACGGGGTCGCGGCTTAGACCATCCCGAGCGCCTGCATGTAGAGTTCGAGAATAGCCTCCTCCTCCTGGCGCTCGGCGTAATCGCGCTTGCGGAGGGAGATGATCTTGCGGAGCACCTTTGTGTCGAAGCCGTTGCCCTTGGCCTCGGCATAGACGTCCTTGATGTCGCCCGCGATTCCGGCCTTCTCCTCCTCGAGGCGCTCGATGCGCTCGATGAAGGCCTTCAGCTGATCGGCCGCGACGGATTCGGTGTTGAAAGCTGCGTCATCCATGATGAAGCCCCTTGAATTGATGGCGTTGGCGCCAGTGTTACTGTCGATTTGGTTGAAGTGGGTTTAATGCCCCGGCTTCGATTTCTCGAATTGGTCGAGTTGCGACGGGGATGCGTCCTTCTGGTAGCGCGCCTTCCACTCATCATAAGCCATGCCGTAAACGTAGGCCCGGCTCTCGTCCTTGGAGAGGGGCACGCCCTTGGCGTCGGCGGCGTCCTTCAGCCAGTTGGACAGGCAGTTCCGGCAAAAGCCCGCCAGGTTCATGAGGTCTATGTTCTGGACATCGGTGCGTTCCCGCAGGTGCTCCAGCAGTCTGCGAAAGGCGGCAGCCTCCAGTTCGGTGCGGGTCGCATCATCGAGGTCCTTCATGAGCCCTCCCCCTTCAGTGTTGGCGCAAGCGCTCGCGGGTCCGCGTTCCGAAGATCGCTGGCTTGCGCAGATCCTCCCGCGTTGCCAAGGGCTTGAGAAGCCGGGCGAAGCGCTCGGCCCATTCCTCCGCCCCCTCGTCCGAGGCGATCAGATCCTGCCGGATCTCGATCAGCGCATTGGCGAGCCCCCGGATCGTGGCATGCCGGTCGACGGTATCGCCGGCGAGCGCCCCATCATAAGGTTCGTTATCGCCGACGACGAGTCCTTTCTCGGCCGTAAGGCCCTCCAGGAGGGGCCGGGCATAGCGCTCGTCCGCATCCCACAGGATGCCCACATGCCAGGGACGCGGCCAGCCGCGCCAGACCGGCGTGTAGCTGTGCACCGTCACGATTGCAGGCGGATGGCCCGAGGCCATGGCCTTGTGGATGGCCTCCGAAATGGCCGAATCGTAAGGATCGTAGAAACGCTCGATGCGCCTTTGGATCTCCGCCTCGTCGACCTTGGCGTTTCCCGGCACCACCGCGCCGTCGGAAAGGCGCATGACGAGGGTCGGGTCGTCCCGCCCCCGGTTCGGGTCGATGATCAGGCGCGAGAACCGGGTGAGAATCGCCGGGGCGTTCAGGCGGCGGGCCAGGGATCGGGTGACGGCAGCCGCACCGATGTCATAGGCGATGTGCCGCTGGAACTCGCCTGCCGGCAGGCCGAGATCGCCGAGATCGGGCGGCACGGCGTTGGAAGCATGGTCGCAGAGGAGGAGAAGGCCGGATTCGAGGGCTCCCTCGACGATCTCGACCGGATGGGGCTCAAGGGCGGGTTCGGCGCTCTTGAGCGCGGCAGAAGCGGACATGGCTTAAGGTGTGAGAAACAAGACATTGATTGACAGATGAAAATCCTTACCCTGCGCGCCGCCCCCTGACAACGCGACCATCCGCGCAACGACCTGGCGATAAAACAATGTCCTCCATATCCACTCCGGCACGGTCCGAGTCCGGTTTCGTCACCGCTTTCGCGGCCCTTTGCCTGGGCGCGGTCGCCATGGGCATCTCCCCCATTTTCGTGCGCTTCGCCTCCGCAGGCATAGCCGGGGCGCCGGCCGATGTGGGCCCCTTCGCCAGCGCCTTCTGGCGCGTCTCCCTCTGCCTGCCGCTGCTGTATGCCTGGATGCGGCTGGAGGAGCGAAAGGCGCCCGCCGATGCGCCACGAGTCCCCTTTTCCAGGGCTGCGATTCTGGGAGGCCTGGTCTTCACGGGCGATCTTCTGGTCTGGCACCTCGCCATTCTCAAGACCACGGTGGCCAACGCGACCTTCTTCGCCACCATGGCCCCGCTCGTGGTGGTGCTGGTGGTATGGCTGGTGCTGCGGCAGAAAGTTGCGCGCGCCACGTTCATCGGCCTGGGGCTGTGCCTTCTCGGCGGCGCCGCCCTCATCGGCCAGAGCATGCATGCCGAACCCGCCCGCCTCACGGGCGATCTGCTCGGCTTGGCCACCGCCTTCTTCTTCGGCCTCTATTTCATCGTCGCGAGCAAGGCGCGCAAAACCGCGGGAGCGGCGCGGGTGACCTTCGAGACCAGCCTCATCACCGCTGCCCTTCTCCTCGTGGTCGCGCTCGTCTTCGAAAGCCGGATCATGCCGCAGACCTGGCAGGGAGCTGCGTCGCTGTTCGCCATGTCCTATGTCAGCCATGCGGGCGGCCAGGGCCTGCTCTCCATCGCTCTCGGGATTCTGCCCCCGACCTTCTCGTCCCTCGTCATCTTCCTTGAATCGATTGCAGCGGCCGTGTTCGGCTGGGTGATCCTCGGCGAGCCGCTCACCCTGATCCAGAGCCTGGGAGGCGCTTTGATTCTGCTGGGGATCTGGGTCGCTCGGCCGGAGAACTAGGCCGCGGCAGACCCGCCCCCTTCGAAGAGAGGGGAAATGGCCTTGCGAAAGCCGCCCCGGGCCGTATCCGCGGTTTTTAGCAGGCTAAACGTCTCTGAGAGCGCCTTTTGGTCTTGATGCAATGCGTCTTCTGGCCGACAAGGATTCGACATAGTTCTCGAAGCATTGTGCGATTTCATTCCTGACCCGTTGACCGAATCGACGTCCATGAAGGTTCTGACACTCCCCTCGGCCTCCTGCCGGCTGCGAAGCCTCGCGCTGATGGCAGTCCCGTTGGGCGGCCTCCTGCTCGCGGCCTCTCCGGCCCGCGCGGATCTACGCCTGTGCAACATGACGTCGAGCCGCGTCGGCGTCGCGCTCGGCTACCGAGACCCGCAGGGATGGGTGACGGAGGGCTGGTGGAACCTGAGCGCCCGCGGATGCGAAACCCTGCTCAAGGGGCAGCTCGGCGGCCGCTTCTATTACATCTACGCCATCGATTACGACCGAGGCGGGGAATGGAGCGGACGCTCCTTCATGTGTACGCGCGAGCGGGAATTCACGATCCGCGGCACGGAAGATTGCCTTGCACGAGGCTTTGATCGCAGCGGCTTCTTCGAAGTCGATACCGGTGAACAGAAGAGCTGGACCATCCAGCTGACAGAGACGAATCGCCCAGGGGGGGCACAGCCATGAGACGCTCAAGGCGCACGAAAATTCTCGCCACTCTCGGACCGGCCTCCGAGTCCCAGGAAATGATCGAAAAGTTGTTCCAGGCGGGCGCCGACGTCTTCCGCCTGAACATGAGCCATCTGCCGCGCGAGAAGCTGAAGGAGCGCGTGGCGATGATCCGCGCCGTGGAGGCGAAGTTCAAGCGCCCCATCGCGATCCTCGCCGATCTTCAGGGCCCGAAGCTGCGCGTAGGCGCATTCGAGGGCGACAGCGCCATGCTGAAGCCGGGACAGACCTTCACGCTCGACGCCGACACCGCGCTCGGCGGCGCGGAGCGCGTGCACCTGCCCCATCCGGAAATCCTCTCCTCCCTCGAGCCCGGTCACACGGTGCTCATCGACGACGGCAAGCTGCGCCTTAGGGTCAAGAGCGTGAAGCAGGGCTCCGCCGCGACCACCGTGGAGGTCGCCGGCAAGATCTCGAACCGCAAGGGCGTGAGCCTGCCGGACACGACGATCCCCGTGGCCGCCATGACCGAGAAGGATCGCTCGGATCTCGAGGCGGCGCTCGATGCGGGCGTCGATTGGATCGCGCTGTCCTTCGTGCAGCGTCCCGAAGACGTCGCCGAGGTGAAGAAGGTCGCGCGCGGGCGGGCGCTCGTCATGTCGAAGCTCGAAAAGCCTCAAGCGATCACGCGTCTCGACGAGATCATGGAGGTTTCGGACGCCGTCATGGTCGCCCGCGGCGATCTCGGCGTGGAGATGCCGCTCGAAAAGGTGCCCGGCATCCAGAAGCGCATCGTCCGCGCGGCGCGGCGCCTCGGCAAGCCCGTGGTGGTGGCGACGCAGATGCTCGAATCCATGATCACGTCACCGGTGCCGACCCGCGCCGAAGTGTCGGACGTTGCGACCGCCGTCTATGACGGCGCCGACGCGGTGATGCTCTCGGCCGAAAGCGCCTCGGGTCAGTATCCCATCGATGCGGTGGCCACCATGAGCCGGATCGCGGAAGAGGTGGAGCAAGACCAGAACTACTGGTCGATCATGCGCACCCTCAACACCGAGCCGGAAGCGACCGGTTCGGACGCGATCGCGGCCGGCGCCCATCAGATCGCGGACACGCTCAACCTCAAGACGATCGCCGCCTGGACCTCGTCCGGTTCCACGGCCTTCCGCATCGCGCGCGAGCGGCCGAACTCGACGGTGATCGCGCTCACGCCGAGCCAGGACACGGCCCGCCGTCTCGCCCTCGTGTGGGGCGTTCACCCGATCCGCACCAAGGATGCGAGCGATATCGACGATATGGCCTTCCGCGCCTGCAAGTTCGCCCTGCGCGAAGGCCACTCGGAGGTGGGCGACCGCATCATCATCGTGGCGGGCGTTCCCTTCGGCACGCCGGGCGCCACCAACATGGTGCGCATCGCCTTCGTCAATCAGGAGCATGCCGCTCAGGCCTGATCCGTTTCGACCCTGGCCGACGAGATCCGCTCGGCCAGGGCCTCGATGGCCGCAAGGACCCGCTTTCCGTCGGCGTATTGCGGCATGTGCCCGATGCCCGGCATCAGGATGAGCTCGGCACCGGGCACCGCGTTCGCGAAGGAGCGGCTGTGCAGATCGGTCCAGACGATCTCGTCGCACTCGCCGGCGATGACGAGGGCCGGCATGCGAATGTCGCCGTAGCGTAGGCTTTGTCGGACAACGGCATCGTACATGACCGCAAAATCGTGCATGTTCGCCTCGTAGGCGCGGGGCCGGAAGGCGAGCGGTATGAAGCCGTTGCGCACGATGCCCGGCGTCGGCGGCTGCGGAGCGTAGGTCTTTCGCTTCAGCCACGGCCGCAGGACGAGCGTGACGGGCAGCGCGAGCGTCCGCATGGCAAGCCACCCCGCCCAGGATGAGACGAGCCGCCGGTACCAGCCCGTATAGCCGCCCGGCCATGGCGTGGTGATTCCAGCCAGAATGACGATGCCCCCCGCGACGTCCCCGTGATCGAGCGCGAAATGGGGCACGATGGTGCCGGACCAGGAATGCCCGACGATGACAGCGTTGCGCACCTGGAGCCGGCGCAAGGCCTCGGCCATCAAAGCCGCCTGCCGCGCCGGCTCCGCTTCGCTCAGGCCCCTCTTCCGCTCGCTCCAGCCATGGCCGGGACGGTCGAAGGCAAGGACCCGATAGCGCTGCGCAAGAAACGAACCGAGGCCGAGCATCGATTCGACGAGGTTGGACGACGCGCCGTGCAGGAGGACGATGGTGCCACGCGGCCGGCCTTCGGGCGTGATATCCCGGTAGTGCAGCTTCGAACCTGCGACCTCGATGAATCGGCCTGTCGGGGGATAACGACGCCCGACGATCCAGGCATAGATTTGGGTGAAGGCCGCCCCGGCCGCGGCCAGGAGAAGGAATGCAGCCAGGAGGCCGAGGACGAAGTTCATCGTGGACCGCGGGTCAGAGATCCTGCCCGTCCACGTCGGGGATGAGGCGGTTCACGATGGTCTGCACGCTCGATTGTTGCGGATTGATCTTCAGCACGTGCCGATAGGCCACGAGCGCCCGCGCCTTGTCGTCGGAGGCCATCAGGATATGGCCGAGGCCGGTCCAGGCGTTGAAATGGCGCGGCTCGATCGTCAGGGCCCGATTGAGGTCCGCCATGGCTCCGACGGGATCGTCGAGCTGGTAGAACACGGTCGCACGGCGATACCAGGCTTCCGCCCAGTTCGGCTGGAGGGCCAGCACCCGATCGAGCAGCTCGATGGCGAGCGGGAACTCCTTTTTCTCGAAGGCTTCGGTGGCCCGGCTGAGCAGCAGGTCCGCCGTATCGGAGCCCGAGCGAGCAAATCGCCGCTCGATCAAGTTCGAAATGCCGTCCGCCTCGCGCTCCGAACCGGCCTTGGCGAGGCGATCGAACAGATCGTCGAGCGTGATCGGCTTAGGCTTGGGCGGTTGTTCCTTCGCCTGAGGCGGCTTGGGTCGAGCCCCCTCCTGCGCATACGAGGGATACGCGGCAAGGCTCAGCAATACGGTCAGCAGGGACGCAAAAAAGCGCATGCCGGGATTTTAGGATCCCGGCATGCGCGGTCAATTCATAAAAGCGTGCGCGGGATCGCCGCGCCCAACTTAGCCCTGACGGGCCTTGTAGCGCTTCTGGGTCTTGTTGATGATGTAGACCCGGCCCTTGCGACGCACCAGCTGGTTGTCGCGGTGACGGCCGCGGATCGACTTCAACGAGTTACGGATCTTCATATCCGGTCTCCTGCGGCCCTTCGGGAAGGCCGGAAAAAGAAATGGTGGGCGCGGCTGGGATCGAACCAGCGACCCCTACGATGTCAACGTAGTGCTCTCCCGCTGAGCTACGCGCCCGGGAAACGGTGATGTTTGACGTCCCGTCTCGGCTGTGGGGGCGATATACCCAGAACCGGGCATATGCGCAAGTCATGATGAGCAACCTTTTTTAGGCTGCCATCATTTTGTCGACCTCGGTCACGAGGTCGCGCAGGTGGAAGGGCTTGGAAAGCACCTTCGCATCCTTCGGAGCCTGAGAATCCGGGTTCAGGGCCACGGCGGCAAAGCCGGTGATGAACATGACCTTGATGTCCGGGTCGAGCTCGGTGGCCCGGCGGGCCAGCTCGATTCCGTCCATCTCGGGCATGACGATATCCGTCAGGAGAAGCTCGAAAGGCTCCTCCCGCAGGCGGTTATAGGCGGAAAGACCGTTGTCGAACGGGGCCACTTCGTAGCCTGCGTTCTCCAGCGCCTTCACCAGAAAGCGCCGCATGTCGTTATCGTCTTCGGCAAGAAGAATCTTCATCGGCTGCCAAGCCCCGAATCGTGGCGAATGATCTCAGGAGCCTTTCATGCCCCCGACGGGTAAATAACCCGTGAAAGAACGACGCAGCGACCCCACCATATTGTCGTGGACAGGCGGCGCCGCTGCCTTACACTAGCGAAAAAGCCGATTTCCACTTCAGAATAGCCAGTTTTCATGCGGCCAGCCATCGTCGACGAGTTCGACCCCCCCTTCGTCCTGAACGAACCTGCGGCACAGACGATTCCGTTCGTCTTCAATGCCCCTCATGCGGGCGCCGTGTACCCGGCCTCCTTCCTGGCGGCGTCCCGCCTCGACGCCGTGGCCTTGCGCCGGTCGGAGGACGCCTATGTCGACGAGCTCTTTTCTTCGGTCACGGAGCTGGGGGCACCCCTGATGGCGGCGCGCTTCCCGCGTGCCTACCTGGACCTCAACCGGGAGCCCTACGAGCTCGACTCCCGGATGTTCGACGGCCGGCTGCCGCCCTTCGCCAATACCCGCTCCATGCGGGTGGCCGGAGGCCTGGGAACCATTCCTCGCATCGTCGCCGACGGGCAGGAGATCTATCAGTCGCGCCTGCCGGTCGACGAAGCGCTTCACCGGATCGAATGGCTCTACAAGCCCTATCACCGGACATTGCGTCAGATCGTGCGCCGCACGGCGGATCTCTTCGGCCATGCGGTTCTCATCGACTGCCATTCCATGCCCTCGTCCAGCGTGAGCCGGGACGACGGCACGAAGGCCGATATCGTCCTCGGCGACCGTTACGGCACCTCCTGCGCGGGCCTGCTCGTCGATCTCGTCGAAGCGGCTCTGAGAGGGCGCGGCTATACGGTGGTGCGCAACAAGCCCTATGCGGGCGGCTTCATCACCGAGCATTACGGGGAGCCCGCCCTGGGACGGCATGCCCTGCAGGTGGAGATCAACCGGGCGCTCTACATGGAGGAGCGCAGCATGATGAAGAAGGCTGGCTTCGCGGTTCTGGCGAACGATCTGTTCCAGGCCTTCCACCAGGTCATCGGGGACATCGAAGGCGAGCTGACGACCCGGCGCATCGCGGCGGAGTGACGGCAGTCGCAAAGCGCAGCCCAGACAAGAAAAAAGGCCACCGTCGCCGGCAGCCCGAAGTTTAGGGAGGAAACGCCCAAGAAGGGCTACGACAAGGCGACGCCATCGCCATATCGCAGTGCAATATTGCCTTCGCGCTGCACAAAAATCAATAAGAAAATCGCGCCTTGCTATGCCTCGTGCGCATATCTGCTGGGATGAGGGTCGATAGCCCTCCTGTAAAAGACCAGGCTCAGAAGCAGCCAGCCCCCCAAGACTGCGAAGACGAGGCGATACCCCTCCGCCGCATAGCCTCCGCTCCCGGAGCGTCCCACCGCATCGATCAGGATCCCGGTGATGCTCTGCGACAGGAAGGCCCCGCCCATGGTGCCGATATTCATGAGCGTGATGCCCCGGCCCGTCAGGTGCCGGGGGAACAGCGACTTCCCGTGCGAGGTGAGAATGGGGGTGTAGGACACGCTCAGCCCGAACAGGATGAACCAGACCGGGACCAGGGTCATATCCAAGGGCATGAAGACGAGAATCGCGATCATCAGGACCGCCGCCATTCCGCCGACGAAGATCGGCCTCTTGTAGCTGCCCCAGAGGCGGTCGGTGGCCCCCCAGAGCAGCATGCCGCAGATCTGGGCCCCGGCCCCGAGCAGCAGGATCCGCCCTTTCGTGGCGAGATCCGCCCCGTGCACGTCCGTCAGCCAGGGTCCGCCCCAGAGGCCGATGATGGACACGAAGCAGGAATAGGTGGTCAGGTGCATGAAGAAGACGGACTGGAAGGACGGCACCTTCACGGCCGCCGCCACCCCCTTCAGGGCCTCGCCCCAGCTCTCTCGCCCGTTGGAGCCGTCGGCATCCTTCGGCACCGCGACCATGATCACCAGCACCATGACGACGGTGAATGCCGCGGCGATCAGGAACGAGCCGCGCCAGCCGATCGCCGCAGAGGACGCGGCCAGCGGCGCGGTGGCCGCGAGCGTTCCGAGATTGGCGCCGCCCATCTGAATGCTCGTGAGACCCGCAAAGCGCTGCGGCGGGAAGCGCCGCGCGTAGATCACGAGGGGCGCCATGAAGAAGGTGGAGCAGCCGAGCCCCATCAGGGCACGGGCGGCGATCAGCAGGGGCGCCGAGGGAGCCATCGCGAACATGATCGTGGCCGCCACGGCGACCACGGCCGTGGCGAGCATGACCCGCTTGGGGCCGAAGCGGTCGATGAGGATCCCGATCGGGACCTGAACCGCCGCGAAGGTGAGGAAGAAGGCGCTCGAGAGAAGGCCGGTCTGCGTGGCGGAGAGGGTCATCTCCCGCGCCAGATCGTTGGCGATAACCCCGATGGAATTGCGCAGAAACTGACTGACGGCGTACATTGCCACCAGTGACGCGACGAGGAAAACAGCAGCCTCCGAGCGTGCTGGAGAAACCTTGGCTGCCGAATCCATGGATGTCATGCCCTTCCCGCGCTCTGCTCACTTGCCGTGCGCCGAACGCTTGATAAAAGCGGGGCGGTAGCAGGCCAAGGCCAGCCTGCACGATTCGCGAGGAAATCCAAGCATGGGGCTCATCGACTTCACGCATTTCGTCAACGAGCTCGCCACCTCGTCCGGTCAGGCGATCATGCCGTTCTTCCGCACGGCCATCGCGTCCGAGGACAAATCCCGCGGCGGAGCGTTCGATCCGGTGACGGAGGCGGACCGGGCCAGCGAGGCCACCATGCGCCACCTCATCAAGCGCAGCTTCCCGACTCACGGCATCGTCGGCGAGGAATTCGGGTCGGAGAACGCGGATGCGGATTACGTGTGGGTGCTCGATCCCATCGACGGAACGCGCGCCTTCATCGCGGGCCTCCCCACCTGGGGCACGCTGATCGGCCTCACCTACAAGGGCCGGCCGGTTTTCGGCATGATGCACCAGCCCTTCACGGGCGAGCGCTTCTTCGGAGACGGCGGCTCTAGCACCTATCGGGGACCAGGCGGGGAGCGCAAGCTCATGACGCGCCGCTGCACCTCGCTGAAGGACGCGGTGATCTCCACCACGAGCCCGCGCCTCTTCGCAGGCGAGGAGTTGCGCGCCTATGACCGTGTGGAAAGCGTGGCGCGCCTCGCCCGCTACGGCTGCGATTGCTATGCCTATTGCATGCTTGCCGCAGGCCACATCGACCTCGTCGTGGAATCGGGTCTCAAGCCCTACGACATCGCGGCGCTTGTGCCGATCATCGAGGGCGCGGGTGGCATCGTCACCACCTGGGACGGCGGCTCAGCCGCCCAGGGCGGGCGCATCGTCGCGGCCGGCGACCGAAGGGTCCACGCCGCCGCCGTCGAGCTGCTCAGCCGATAATCCCAGCGCCGCCAAGTCGGCCTTCCGCTCTGAGGACGGATCGGCCGTTCCGGGGATGAAGGCGTCGAACGCGGCCCAGAACTGCTCCCGGATCTCGTCGCGCTCCATGAGAATTTCATGCCGCGCCCCGGGAATGACGATGGCATGCCCCGCTTTCAGCCGGGCCGCGAAGCGCTCCGTCGCCGGGGTCGCGCAGACCGGGTCCGCTCCGGCGGCGACAATCAGCGTGGGCAGGCGGATCTTCAGCGCATAGTTCGGCGCGGTGAAGCACTTCATGAAGCGAAAGGCCGAATCCATCCATGCCACCGTCGGAGCGCCGATGGCGCCGGGCCCGATGGCGGTCGCCGCATCCGCGTTGCGGGAATAGCGCACCGGATCGCTTGTGAGACGGTTCCCCTTGAACGGCAACGTGGAAATCGACGTCTCGCCACCGCCGGGAACGAACATCTTGCCCAAGCCGAGAAGCCTCAGGAGACGCGCGAGAAAGGCCGCGCCCTGGGCTCGCTTGACGATGGACAGCGCGATCATCGGCGTGGTGGTGACAAGGCGGCGAAACGGCAGCCAGCTCTCATAGGCTGCATTGAGCGCAATGGCCCCGCCCATGGAATGGGCGAGCGCGAAATGAGGCTCGGGCATGTGCGGCATCAGGATCTGGTCGCGGACGGCTTCCAGGTCGAGCCGGTAGTCGGCGAAACGCCTCACATGGCCCTTGCGGGGATTCTTCACCTGCCGCCCCGAGAGCCCCTGCCCGCGCCAGTCGAAGGTCACGACCGCAAAGCCCCGGTCGAGAAGATCGCGGACCGTCTCGAAGTATTTCTCGATGAACTCGGCCCGTCCATGCAGGATACAGACGGTTCCCTTGGGCCTGTCGGTTTCGGCCTTCCAGTAGGCGACGCGCAAGGCGATGCCGTCGGCGGTGGTGATGCCGGTCAAAACCGGCTCGCCGGGCACGGGATTGTCGGGGGTGGGGAAGAATTCCACGGCAGGCCTCACGAAACGATGTCACCCCTTTATAGGGCGTATTGGGCCCCGGGGGCGAGCCTCTTGAACGCAAATGGATCTATTCCCACATGGATGGTGTGCCGGCCCAATGGGCGGCACGAACCCGGATCCAGCCTCTTCACAGGTGGGTCCCCAACGAATGCATGTTGCTTCTGATGGAGGATATGCCATGCGACAGTTCGATCTTGCTCCCCTGTACCGCAACACGGTCGGATTCGACCGTCTGTTCTCGATGCTCGACCAGATGGTCGGCGTCGACGCGGCCCCGAGCTACCCGCCCTACAATATCGAGCGCACCGGCGAGAATGCCTACCGCATCTCGATTGCGGTCGCCGGTTTCACCGACAAAGACCTCACCATCGAGGTGAAGGAAAACACCCTCTCCGTCCGCGGCGAGAAGAAGCCCAATGAAGAGCGCAAGGCCGAAGTGCTCCATCAGGGCATCGCGGCGCGCAGCTTCGACCGGCGCTTCCAGCTGGCCGACGGCGTCCAGGTGACGGGTGCCAGCCTCGAGAACGGCCTGCTGCACCTTGATCTCGTGCGCGAGACGCCTGAGGCCAAGAAGCCGAAGCTCATCCCGATTTCCACGAACAGCGCCCAGGCGATCGAGACCAGGCAGGCTGCGTAAAGCGAATCACGGAACAATCATGCCGCGTCATGGCCGTCCCCGGACTTGATCCGGGGATCAGGCCCGGCCATCCACGCCTTAAAGCACAGCGCCAAAAGACGTGGACCCCCGGCTCGAAGGCCGGGGATGACGGAGCGAATACCAAAGTTCCAAAAACAAAAAGAGCGCCCCGGTTGATCCGAGGCGCTTTTGTTTTTGATTCCTGGTCCTGATCGTCCCGCCGGGGCTGGAGGTGAACCCCGTTGGTCAGGTCTCTTAGAGCCAGACATCGCGGGAGAATGCGGCAGGGTTAGGGCAGCCTCACTCCGCCGCCTGCCGCGCAGCCGCCGAACGGGCGATCTCCAACAGCTTTCGCACGTCCTGTTCCTGAGTGGCGAAGGAGAGCACGAGGCGGATCAGGGCCTCATCCGGTCCGACCGTCTCGCCAGCGGGCAGGCTCAGCTCCGTCCAGGGATGATAAAGGATGCCGGCATCCTTAAGCGCCTTGTCCATGGCGGCTGGGATGATCGGGAAGACCTCGTTCGCTTCCGTCGCCCAAGCCAGACGCACGCCGGGAAGCTCGGACAGGCCGTCCGAGAGAAGCCTCGCTAGGCGGTTGGCATGGCGGGCATTAGCGTACCAAAGATCGTCGGCGAAATAGCCCTCGAACTGAGCCGAGATCAGGCGGCCCTTGGAGACGATCTGGCCGGCTCGTTTGCAGCGATAGTCGAGCGCCTCGGCGAGCTCCGGCCTGAACACCACGATGGCCTCGGCCATCAGGCACCCGTTCTTCGTTCCACCGAAGGAGAGGATGTCCACACCCTGCTTCCAGGTCATCTCCGCCGGAGTGCAGCCGCGCGAAACGAGGGCGTTGGCGAAGCGCGCCCCATCCATATGGAAGGAGAGCCCGTGCTCGCGGCAGACATCGGCGAGCGCCTTGAGCTCATCGAGACCGTAGACCAGGCCGCATTCCGTGACCTGGGAGATCGACAGGGCCTTGGGCGGCATCTGCTTCACGGCTCTGGACAGCCCCCGCAGATAGGTCGAGACGGCCTCGGCCGTGAGCTTCGCGCCGGTTCCGGGAAGACCCGAAAGCTTGGCGCCATGCATGAAGAATTCCGGCGCGCCGCATTCGTCGTCGATCACGTGCGCCTCCCGGTGGCAGACGCACAGGCCATAGGGCGGCACGGCCGAGGAGAGCGCAAGCGCGTTGGCGGCGGTTCCGGTGGTGACGAGGAACACCGAGACCTCCCGCTCGAAGATCTCGTTGAAGCGCGCCTTCACGCGCTTGGTGATCTCGTCGCCGCCATAGGCTGCCATGGATCCTGCATTGGCTTGGTTCAGAGCCTGCAGAACCTGAGGGCTGGCGCCCACGATGTTGTCGCTTGCGAAATTCATGAATTGTCTCCTTGGGAGCGCAAGCCTCCCCATGGGGAGCAACATGTCAAGATCATTGACCCATCGACGAAGACTTTCGTTTCCAGGTGTCAAAAGTTGCTTTTGTTACATTCCCGGTTTGCGCCTTGTAACTTTTGTCTAAAATTTTTCTAAGTCCCTCTTGTGCCCTTTCCGGTTCTCTGGCAATTTGCCGGCATTAGGACAGCGATGCTGTCCCATTTGGGGTCCCTGCACCCTTCGCCTGAGGTTTTCTTGATGCTTCGTCAAATGCGAACGACGCGAGATACCGAAAAACCTGCCCGCAAAACGTGGGCGGGGCGGGCAACTTTGGGCTGAATTCAAGCCTGGGATGCCCGCGAGGTGCGGGCTCTCCCTCCGGTGACCCGACCCTCGCAAGACGCGAGAAGCGGCGGGCATCCGGACGATCCAACCATCCGACGGGCCCGAAAGCCGCCTCAACAACCTTGAAGACGTGTTCGGATGTAAGGATCTGCCATGAGCAACGTGCCAACGAAGAGCCTGGAAAGCCAAGTGCCAAGCCGCACGGCCACGACGGCGGACACCGTCAAATTCGTGCGCGATCCGGGCCTGCCCGCCCCTCAGGGTCTTTATCATCCCAACAACGAGCAGGATTCCTGCGGCGTCGGCTTCATCGCCGACATGAAGAACCGCAAGTCCCACAACATCGTCGAGCAGGGCCTGTCGATCCTGCACAATCTCGATCATCGCGGCGCGGTCGGCGCAGACCCGAAGATGGGCGACGGCTGCGGCATTCTGGTGCAGATTCCGCACAAGTTCTTTTCGGCCGAATGCGCCAAGCTCGGCATCTGGCTGCCGGAGGAAGGGCAGTACGGCGTCGGCCACCTGTTCATGCCCCGCGATCCGGAGGGTTTCAAGCTCGTCGAGGAGATCGTCTCGAAGGCTATCGCCGACGAGGGTCTGCAGGTTCTCGGCTGGCGCGAGGTGCCGGTCGATTCCAGCGACCTCGGCGAGAGCGTGAAGGCCACCGAGCCCCTGCACCGCCAGATCTTCGTCGGCAAGGGCAAGGGCATGGACGACCAGGAGACCTTTGAGCGTCGCCTGTTCATCGCCCGCAAGGTCATCTCCAACGCCGTCTACGACATGAAGGACGAGCGCACCGCCGGTTACTATCCGGTGAGCCTGTCCTCGCGCACCATCGTCTACAAGGGCATGGTGCTCGTGACCCAGCTGCGGCAATACTATCTCGACCTGCAGGATCCGCGCTTCGAGAGCGCCATCGCCCTCGTGCACCAGCGCTTCGCCACCAACACCTTCCCCACCTGGCAGCTCGCGCACCCCTACCGCATGGTCGCGCATAACGGCGAGATCAACACGCTGCGCGGCAACGTGAACTGGATGGCCGCGCGCCAGGCTTCGGTCGATTCCGAGCTCTTCGGCAACGACATCTCCAAGCTCTGGCCGATCTCCTACGAGGGCCAGTCCGACACCGCCTGCTTCGACAACGCGCTCGAATTCCTGGTGCGCGGCGGCTACTCGCTGTCGCACGCCATGATGATGCTGATCCCGGAAGCCTGGGCCGGCAACCCGCTCATGAACGACGACCGGCGTGCATTCTACGAGTACCACGCCGCCCTCATGGAGCCGTGGGACGGCCCGGCCGCCGTGTGCTTCACCGACGGCAAGCAGATCGGCGCGACTCTCGACCGCAACGGCCTTCGCCCCGCGCGCTACCTCGTGACCGACGACGGGCTCGTGGTGCTCGCCTCGGAGATGGGCGTGCTGCCGATTCCGGAGGAGAAGATCGTCGAGAAATGGCGCCTGCAGCCGGGCAAGATGCTCCTCATCGATCTGCAGGAAGGCCGCATCATCTCGGACGACGAGATCAAGCAGCAGCTCTCCAACGCCCATCCCTACAAGGATTGGCTGAAGCGCACGCAGATCGTGCTGGAAGACCTGAAGCCCGTTCAGGCGCGCGAGTCGCGCACCGACGTGTCGCTTCTTGATCGCCAGCAGGCCTTCGGCTACACGGCCGAAGACCTCAAGCTGCTCATGCAGCCCATGGCCGTGACCGGCCAGGAGGCGGTGGGCTCCATGGGCTCCGACACGCCGATCTCCGCGCTCTCGGACAAGCCGAAGCTCCTCTACACCTATTTCAAGCAGAACTTCGCGCAGGTGACGAACCCGCCGATCGACCCGATCCGCGAGGAGCTCGTCATGAGCCTCGTGTCGTTCATCGGACCGCGCCCGAACATTCTCGATCTCGAAGGCACCTCGCGCCGCAAGCGCCTGGAAGTGCGCCAGCCGATCCTCACCAACGAGGACCTGGAGAAGATCCGCTGCATCGGCCATTTCGAGGACCGCTTCGACACGAAGACCCTCGATATCACCTATGATGCCGAGCTCGGCGCATCCGCCCTCGACGGCGCGCTCGACCGTCTCTGCGACCGCGCGGAAGCGGCGGTCCACGGCGGCTACAACATTATCATCCTGTCCGACCGCATGGTGGGTCCGGATCGCATCCCGATCCCGGCGCTTCTCGCCACCGCGGCAGTGCATAATTATCTCATCCGCAAGGGCCTGCGCACCTCGGTCGGCCTCGTGGTCGAATCCGGCGAGCCGCGCGAAATCCATCACTTCGCATGCCTGGCCGGCTACGGCGCGGAAGCGATCAACCCTTACCTTGCCTTCGAGACCATCGCCGACATGCACGCCCGCGGCGAGCTCCCGGAAGAGGTGGACGCGGACGAAGCGATCAAGCGCTACATCAAGTCCATCGGCAAAGGCCTGCTCAAGGTGATGTCCAAGATGGGCATCTCCACCTACCAGTCCTATTGCGGCGCGCAGATCTTCGATGCCGTTGGCCTCAAGTCCGATTTCGTGGCGCGCGACTTCTTCGGCACCGCGACCACCATCGAAGGCATCGGCATGGAGGAGGTGGCGGAAGAGAACGTGCACCGCCATCGCGACGCCTTCGGCGACGCGCCGGTCTATCGCCATGCGCTCGACGTGGGCGGCGAATACGCCTTCCGCCAGCGCGGCGAGGTGCATGCCTGGAATCCCGACACGGTCGCCACACTCCAGCACGCCGTGCGCCTCAACGCGCAGGACCGCTACCGCGAATTCGCGCGCCTCGTGAACGAGCAGGACAACGAGCTCAAGACCATCCGTGGTCTCTTCCGCATCAAGAACGCCGGAGAGACGGGCCGCGCGCCTGTTCCGTTGAGCGAAGTCGAGCCCGCGCAGGAGATCGTGAAGCGCTTCTCCACGGGCGCCATGTCCTTCGGCTCGATCTCGAAGGAAGCGCATGAGACGCTCGCGCTTGCCATGAATGCCATCGGCGGCAAGTCCAACACTGGCGAGGGCGGCGAAGAGCCCGAGCGCTTCAAGCCGCTGCCCGACGGGCGCTCCAAGCGTTCCGCCATCAAGCAGGTGGCCTCGGGCCGCTTCGGCGTGACGACGGAATATCTCGTCAACGCGGACATGATGCAGATCAAGGTCGCTCAGGGCGCGAAGCCCGGCGAGGGCGGTCAGCTGCCCGGCCATAAGGTGGACGTGAAGATCGCCCGCGTGCGCCACTCGACCCCGGGCGTGGGCCTCATCTCCCCGCCGCCACATCACGACATCTACTCCATCGAGGATCTTGCGCAGCTGATCTTCGACCTGAAGAACGTCAATCCTCAGGCCGACGTTTCGGTGAAGCTCGTCTCCGAAGTGGGCGTGGGCACGGTGGCGGCAGGCGTGGCGAAGGCGCGCGCCGATCACATCACCGTCTCGGGCTTCGAGGGCGGCACGGGCGCCTCTCCCCTCACCTCGCTCAAGCATGCGGGCTCGCCCTGGGAGATCGGCTTGGCCGAGACGCAGCAGACCCTCGTGCTCAACCGTCTGCGCGGACGCGTGGCACTGCAGGCCGATGGCGGTTTACGCACCGGCCGCGACGTGGTGATCGCGGCGCTTCTCGGCGCCGACGAATACGGCTTCTCGACCGCGCCGTTGATCGCCGCTGGCTGCATCATGATGCGCAAGTGCCACCTGAACACCTGCCCTGTGGGCGTGGCCACGCAGGACCCGGTTCTGCGCAAGCGCTTCAAGGGTCTGCCGGAGCACGTCATCAACTACTTCTTCTTCGTCGCCGAGGAAGTGCGCGAAATGATGGCCGAGATGGGCTTTACCTCCATCGACGAAATGATCGGCCGATCCGATCTGCTCGACAAGAACGCGGCCATCAACCACTGGAAGGCGAAGGGCCTCGATTTCACGAAGCTCTTCCACAAGCCGGAGGTGCCGTCGAACGTGGCAATCCGTCACCAGGAGCGTCAGGCCCATCCCATCACGAACGTGCTCGACCGCGAACTGATCGCTCAGGCCGGGCCCGCTCTCGAGAAGGGCGAACCCATCGCCATCGAAGCGCGGGTGCGCAGCTCCGACCGCTCCGTGGGCGCGATGCTCTCGGGCGAGGTCGCCAAGCGCTACGGCCATGAGGGCCTGCCCGACGACACGATCACCGTGAACCTGAAAGGCACGGCGGGTCAGAGCTTCGGCGCGTGGCTGGCCGCCGGCGTGACGCTGAACCTGGAGGGAGAAGCGAACGATTATGTCGGCAAGGGCCTCTCGGGCGGCAAGCTGATCATCAGGCCGTCGCTCGGCTCGAAAGCGGTTCCCGAGCGCTCGATCATCGTGGGCAACACGGTGATGTACGGCGCGATCTCCGGCGAGGCCTATTTCCGCGGCGTGGCAGGTGAGCGTTTCGCCGTGCGCAATTCCGGCGCCATCGCGGTGGTGGAAGGAACCGGCGATCACGGCTGCGAATACATGACCGGCGGCCTCGTGGTCGTGCTGGGTCAGACAGGCCGCAACTTCGCGGCGGGCATGTCGGGCGGCATCGCCTACGTGCTCGACGAGGACGGCACGTTCTCGAAGCGCTGCAACCTCTCCATGGTCGATCTCGAACCCGTCGAGGAGGAGGAGGACCTCATGCGCCGCCTCCACCATCACGGCGGCGATCTGGAAACCAAGGGCCGCATCGACATCATGGCCAACATGTCCGGCCCCGATGAAGAGCGCCTGATGCAGCTCATCACCAATCACCACACCTATACGGGCTCGGCCCGCGCGAAGGAGATCCTCGACAACTGGGCGACCTTCCGCACCAAGTTCGTGAAGGTGATGCCGGTCGAATACCGTCGCGCGCTCCAGGAGATGGATCGTCTCCGGAACCTGCAGGCAGCGGAATAAGGAACAAGGGGCAAACCGATGGGCAAGGTCACAGGCTTTCTCGAATACGACCGGCAGGAGCAGAAGTATCAGCTCGCCGGTGAGCGCGTGCGCCACTTCCGCGAGTTCACGCTGCCGCTCGACGACAACGATCTGAAAAAGCAGGCGGGACGCTGCATGGATTGCGGCATCCCCTTCTGCCACGGGCCGACGGGCTGTCCCGTGCACAACCAGATTCCCGATTGGAACGATCTGGTCTGGCAGGGCGACTGGGAGGAGGCTGCGCGCAATCTCCACACCACCAACAACTTCCCCGAGTTCACCGGCCGCATCTGCCCCGCCCCGTGCGAGGAAGCCTGCACATTGAACCTCGAGAACCAGCCGGTCATCATCAAGACCATCGAGCAGGCCATCGCCGACAAGGCGTGGGAGATGGGCTACATTAAGCCCGAGCCTGCCGATGTCTCCACGGGCAAGCGCGTTGCCGTCATCGGCTCCGGCCCTGCGGGTCTGGCAGCGGCGCAGCAGCTCGCCCGCGCGGGGCACGAGGTGCATGTGTTCGAGCGTCAGGCCAGGCCCGGCGGCCTGCTGCGCTACGGCATCCCGGACTTCAAGATGGAGAAGTACCACATCGACCGCCGAGTGAAGCAGATGGAGGCCGAAGGCGTCGTCTTCCATTGCGGCGTCAATATCGGTGTCGACCGCAGCTTCGCCTCGCTCCACAACGAGTACGACGCAGTGCTCTTCGCGGGCGGCGCGGAGGATCCGCGCAACCCGAACCTGCCGGGGCAGGACCTGAACGGCGTTCACTACGCGATGCCCTATCTCACCCAGTCCAACAAGCGCGTGGGCGGTGAGGACGTCACCGACGAGCCGATTCTCGCCAACGGCAAGCACGTCGTCGTTATCGGCGGCGGCGACACCGCTTCCGACTGCGTCGGCACCGCGTTCCGTCAGGGCGCGCTCTCCGTCACCCAGCTCGACATCCGTCCCAAGCCCCCTGAGCGCGAGGACAAGCTGACCGTGTGGCCCTATTGGCCGACGAAGATGCGCACCTCCTCCTCCCAGGCCGAAGGCGCGGAACGCGAGTTCCTGGCCGCAACGCTCGGCATCGTCGGCAAGAAGGGCCAGGCGACTGGCGTGCAATGCGCCCGTGTCGACGAGAAGCGTCAGCCGATCCCGGGCAGCGAGTTCACGCTCAAGGCCGATCTGGTCTTCATCGCCATCGGCTTTGCGGGCTCCGTGAAGGAAGGCCTGCTGGAGCAGTCGGGCGTCGCAATGGACCGGCGCGGCAACGTGGTGGCCGACGACAAGAGTTACAGGACCTCGAACGACAAGGTCTTCGTGGCCGGCGACATGCGCCGCGGGCAGTCCCTCGTGGTCTGGGCGATCCGTGAAGGCCGCCAGGCCGCGCGCGCCATCGACACCTATTTGACGGGATCGAGCGACCTGCCCGTCTGATCCTCAGATCCGAGCAAGAAAAAGGCGGCCGATCTGGGCGATCGGCCGCCTTTTGTTGTGTGTTGCAGCCATCAGGATTTCGGCCAGCGGAAATCGTCAGCGCGACCCGGGCGGGAGCTCGGCGCGATGCCCGTGCGCAGGGCGCGCCTCACCGGATAGGCATGATCACCGTTGAGCTTCGGCGCACCGGACACGAGCGTGCCGCCCGGCGTCACGTCTTGGCGCGTCAGGGGCAGAACGGGGCCGACGAGCGGCTTGACGGGGAGCGAAACCGGCGCGGCGGCGTCTGGAGGCGCCGGAAGCGCCGCCTCTATATCCGAGCCAGCCGTGGGGGTGGTCGCTACCGGGGTACCGGTCCGCAGCGATTCCAGGATCTTCTTGACCTCCACATCCGCGAAAAAGGCGATCTTGCGAGCCCCTGCCTTGGTGAAGGAGACGCCGTCGTCCGTGCGCAGCCGCGCCGGCTCGCCGTCCACGTCCGGTCCGGTGGAGGTATAGCGGTTCTCGTCGTCCACGAAGCCGGGGAAAATATCCACGTAAGCCCCGCCGTGGCGCTGCACGCTTTCCTGGTAGACATTGTTCATGTCCAGAAGATCGTCGGAAAGCCTGCTGCTCTTCATAGGCGGCCGGCCGATCCACACGACGGGGATGTTCCGTTCCCGGAATGCAGTCAGGATCCCGTCGATCCTTTTGCCGTAAAGGTCCTTCCACCGGTCGGAGAGAAGTTCGATCCGCTCATCGCCCTCCTGCAGGCTCTGGCGGTCGCTCAGGCCCAGCATGACGACGGCGACGGTCGCCTTCTGGCCGGAATCGAGGGTGGATTTGATGAAATTGGGCCACTCCGCCGGGTCGCTTCGCACCAGATTGCTGCCGTTCCGGATCTTGCCCACGACGGCCACGTCCTGGTTGTCCGCATAGACCGCGTCGAGCCCCTGGCGCGCGAACTCGGCGAGGGAATCGCCGAAGACGACGATAGTGGTGCTGGGATTGACCTTGGGCTTGTCGGAACGCGCAACCGGTGCCGGGGCAGGCGCCTTGCGCGGCTTTGCGACGGGAGCCCGCGCCGGAGGCGGCGGGTCGTCCGGAACGCCGAAGAAACGGCGCAGGCTGAAGCCCTGCTGGGGTTGTGCCGGCTGGACGAGTTTGCCCGGGTAATAGCCCGGCGGATAGGCCCGGGGATCGCGGTAAGGCTGCTGCTGCTGTTGCTGTTGCGGCGGGTAATAATAGCCCTGCGCCACGACCGATGCCCCGCTCCCCAGGACGAGAAGCAGGCTCAAGACAAACAGACGGAAGATCGTCAGCAACCGCATTGGTGCTCCCACAAGGTCCGCACCACCCAGGTTATAGAGCTTTTGCCGGACCTGTCAGCGGGCCGCGCGCAATTCGCGCAAAACCGCGACATCGGCGTAGCCGTCGGGAATCAAGCCGCGCCTGAGCTGGAAGTTCCGTATGGCCTCCCGGGTCTTTGACCCGAACTTGCCGTCCGTCTCGCCTTCATAGAAACCGAGCCGGGCGAGGCGCTGCTGAAGCTCGTGGCGCTCGTCCTTGTCGAGCATGGGCTGATCCTTGGGCCAGGATCCCTGGATGGCCGGGCCGCCCATGATCCGGTCGCCGAGATGGGCCACGCCCATGGCGTAGGCGTCCGACGAATTGTAGCTCTTGATCACGTCGTAGTTCTTCGTGACCAGGAAAGCGGGACCGCCGGCTCCCCCCGGCAGGAACAGGGTCGCCTCACCGGCGCGGGGCATGGCCGCTCCGTCTATGCGGCGGAGGCCCAGGCTCTGCCACTGAGGAAAGGTCAGCTTCAGGTAACGGAAATCGAAGCGCGGCGGCAGCTTGACCTCGAAGCCCCAGGGCAGGCCCGGCTCCCAGCCCTGCTGGCGCAGGTAATTCGCCGTCGAGGCCATGGCGTCCGGCACCGAGGACCAGATGTCGCGCACGCCGTCCCGGTTGCCGTCGACGGCATATTTCATGAAGCTCGACGGCATGAACTGGGTCTGCCCCATGGCCCCGGCCCAGGAGCCCAGCATCTTGTCGCGGCTGATGTGATCCTGCTCCAGGATCTGGAGCGCGATCAGCAGCTCCTCCTTGAAGAAGTCTTCCCGATAGCCCGTATAGGCGAGCGTCGCGAGGGCCCGCACCACGTAGATGGAGCCGGTGAAGCTGCCGAAATTGGTTTCCATGCCCCAGACGCCGAGGATGACGGAGCGCGGAACGCCATAGGTCTTCTCGATGGCCGTCAGGGTTTTCGGCCATTCGGCGGCCATGTCACGGCCACGCTGAAGACGCTGGGCCGAAATCGCACCGTTGATGTAGTCCCAGACCGGGCGGACGAACTCGGACTGCTTCTTGGTGAGCGCGATGATCTTCGGATCAGGCGTCACGCCCCGGAAGGCTTCCTCGAAGGTGGCGCGCGAAACGCCCCGCGCCTTGGCCGCGGGCCACAGGCCCTGCACGAAACGCTGGAACCCCGCCTCGGACACCGCTTGCGCCTGCGCCGGCTGCACCGAGCCCTCCACGCCCATGGTGACGCTCAGAGCGAGAAGGAGAGCGCCGCAGAAACGGCGGACCGGGAGAAGCGGCAGGTGCATGAATGTCGCTCACGGAAACAGGACAGAATTGTCCCGCCATTGCGACACTAAGGGAGTTAACAACCGGTTGATAGTGGTGGGTTATGCGGCTTTCCGCTCCGCCAGGGTCCTTTCCCAGCGCAGAGCCTGCCCGACGATTTCCGCCAGATCGTCATGCTGCGGCTGCCAGCCGAGAGCGCGAATCCGGTCCACCTGGGCCACGAGCCGGGCCGGATCGCCCGGACGGCGAGGACTGAGGCGGACCTCGAAATCGACCCCGGAGACCCGTTTGACCACCTCCACGACCTCCAGCACCGAGGCGCCGTGGCCGTAGCCACAGTTCATGACGGCGCAATCGCCGCCCTCGCGCAGGGACTTCAGAGCCGTGAGATGGGCGCGGGCAAGGTCGTTCACCTGGACATAGTCGCGGATGCAGGTGCCGTCCGGCGTCGGATAATCCGTGCCGAACACGTCGAGATGGGGGCGCTGGCCGAGGGCGGCCTGAGCCGCCACCTTGATGAGATGGGTCGCCTGGGGCGTCGACTGGCCGGAGCGCCCTTTCGGATCCGCGCCCGCCACGTTGAAATAACGCAAGATGGCATAGCGCAAGCCATGGGCCGTGTGGGCATCCTGGAGCATCCATTCGCTCATGAGCTTGCTGCGCCCGTACGGGTTGATCGGGGCCAGCGGCCGGTCTTCGGACAGAAGCGCCGCATCGGCATTGCCGTAAACGGCCGCCGTGGAGGAAAAGACGAAATTCCGGATACCGGTCTGCACCGCCGTCTCGATGAGCGCCCGGGTCTTCACCGTATTGTTAAAATAGTAGCCTAGAGGATCGGTGACCGATTCAGGCACCACGATCCGGGCGGCGAAATGCAGGATGCTGTCGATCCCATGCTCCTCGATGACCTTGGCCACCAGGGCCTGGTCGCCCACGTCGCCCCCGACGAAAGCGGCATCCTGAGGCACGGCCCAGCGGAACCCCGTGGAGAGATCGTCCAGAACCACCACCTGCTCGCCCGCATCCATGAGCTCGAGCACCATGTGGCTGCCGATATAACCGGCTCCGCCCGTCACCAGTACCGCCATGTCCGTTCTCCTCGGAAGCTGCCTGTTTGGAACACCGGGCGGAGTCCGCTTCTTATCCAATGTTCACGCAGCTTAACCCAAACGCTTCAGCTTCGATTCAGGTCCGGAGCTTCAAAGAAGATCCGCACCGATGCAACAAGGCAGTGCATCCGGTGTTATAGGATGCCTAAGCTTGACTGTGGACGGTTTTCTTTTCCTTGTCCTGCCTTAGATTGTCCCCCCTTCCCTGCTCAAACATGGCTTGATCGATGAAGCGCATTCGCAAAGCAGTCCTTCCCGTTGCCGGTCTCGGCACCCGTTTCCTTCCGGCCACCAAGGCCGTGCCGAAGGAGATGCTGTGCGTGGTGGATCGTCCCGTGGTGCAGCATGTGGTGGATGAGGCCCGGGCCGCGGGAATTGAGCAATTCATCTTCGTCACCGGCCGCAACAAGGCCGTGATCGAGGACCATTTCGACATCGCCTATGAGCTCAACAAGACCCTGGAAGCCCGCGGCAAGACCCAAGAGCTGGAGCTTCTGGCCAAGGACCAGCCGGAGGCCGGCCAGACGAGCTTCACCCGCCAGCAGGAGCCCTTGGGGCTCGGCCACGCCGTCTGGTGCGCCCGCGAGCTCGTGGGCGACGAGCCCTTCGCCGTCCTTCTCCCGGACATGCTCAGCCGTGGCTCCATGGAGCAGATGCTGGCAGCCTACGAGAAGCACGGCGGCAACATCATCGCCGTGGAGGAAGTGCCGGAAGATCAGACCCATCAATACGGTATCGTCTCGGTAGGCCAGGAATTCGGCCAGACCTTCGAGATCACCGGCATGGTGGAGAAGCCGCCGAAGGGCACCGCCCCCTCGAACTACATCATCTCCGGCCGCTATATCCTGCAGCCCGAGATCTTCGACCTGCTGTCGAACCAGGAGCGGGGCGCGGGCAACGAGATCCAGCTCACCGATTCCATGATCCGCCTGATGAAGGACCAGAAGTTCTTCGGCATGAAATACGAGGGCACGACCTACGACACCGGCTCCAAGATCGGCTTTCTGATGGCCAACGTGGCCTATGCCCTGGAGCGCGAGGATCTCGGACCCGCCCTCCGCCAGGAACTCGAAGCCTTCCTGCGCCAAAAGTAACCCGGTTTCAGGGTTACCTATGGCCGCCCTGATATGCTAGAGGGCGGCCATGGCACTTGCACAGACCCAATCCGCTTCGCCCGACCAGGCAGTCTCATCGGCCCTTCGCACCCTCGACACCGAGCGCGAGGGCCTGACCATCCTGATGGAAGCCATCGGCAACGGGCTCGGTCCCCTCTTCACCGCGGCCATCGAGACGATCGCCTCCGCAAAGGGGCGGGTCATCGTGACCGGCATGGGCAAATCCGGCCATGTGGGCCGCAAGATCGCCGCCACCTTCGCCTCCACCGGCACCCCCGCCTATTACGTCCACCCGGCGGAAGCCAGCCACGGTGACCTCGGCATGGTGCAGGCCGACGACGTGATCCTCGCCCTGTCCTGGTCGGGAGAAACGGCGGAACTCGCCGACGTCATCGGCTATGCCAAGCGCTTCCGGGTGCCGTTGATCGCGTTCACCTCGAATGCGGGCTCGACCCTGGGCCAGGCCGCCGATATCTGCCTGGCTCTTCCCAAGGCCAAGGAGGCCTGCCCCAACGGGCTGGCGCCCACCACCTCCACCACCATTCAGCTCGCCCTCGGCGATGCGCTGGCCATCGCGCTGCTCGAGCGGCGCGGCTTCACGGCGGAGCATTTCCGCGTCTTCCATCCGGGCGGCAAGCTCGGCGCGCGCCTCAAGCTCGTGCGCGACATCATGCACAAGGACGAGCGCCTGCCGATCATCGGCGTCGACGCCCGCATGGACCAGGCCATCGAAGAGATCGGCCGCAAGGGCTTCGGCTCGGTCATCGTGGTGAACGGGGACGGCACGCTCGCCGGCATCGTCACCGACGGCGACCTGCGCCGCAACCTCCGCCCCGATCTCCGCACCCTGCCGGTGACCGCCATCATGACCCGCACGCCGCGCACCATCGCGCCGGATGCCCTGGTGGCCACCGCGCTCGAGATCGAGGAAACCGCGCGCATCACCGCGCTGATCGTGGTCGAGAACAGCAGGCCCGTCGGCCTCGTGCATTATCTCGACCTGCTGCGGGCCGGCGCCGCTTAAGGATCGTCCACGACGAGGGTCGAGCCTTCCACGCGCACGACGCGGACTCTTGCGCCCTTCAGACGATCGGCGCCCGTGACACGCCATGAGCTGTCGTCGACGCGGATCCGCCCTTCCCCGTCCTTGATCGGCGTTTCGAGCGTGAACACGCGTCCAACGAGGGCCTGACCGCGCTGATTGAGATGAGCGGCCGAAGGTTCAAGGGGCTCCTTTGATCGGGTCACGAACCGCCCTGTGATCACCGCCACCACGGCCAGCAGGGCGAAGACGAGAGAGGCCGCCTGCCAGGAAAGATCGAGCGCCGCATCGAGCAAGCCCGTCGCCAGCGCGGCCAGCCCGAGCCAGAGAAAGAAAATGCCGGGCGCCAGCAATTCGATGCCGATCAGCACGAGGCCGAGGATGACCCAGCTCCAGGCGCCGAGGCTGACGAATGCGTCTCGGATCATGGGCGCTCCGCTCTCTTCGTCACGGCAGGCACGCTGCGTGAGGGCTTTGACGCCGTTGCACCGCCATCGCCGCCGAAGACCGACTTGGTGAGTTCCGCGATGCCCCCGAGGGTGCCGGCAAGGCCCGCCGCTTCGATGGGCACGATCACGACCTTCTGGTTGGGAGCCGTGGCGATGCTGCGGATCGCGTCGATATATTTCTCTGCCACGATGAAGTTGGCCGCCGCGAGATCACCGTGCGTGATCGCATCGCTGACCATACCGGTCGCCCTGGCCTCCGCTTCCGCGAGACGCTCGCGCGCTTCGGCATCGCGGAAGGCTGCTTCCTTACGGCCCTCGGCCGAGAGGATGAGCGCCTGCTTCTCGCCTTCCGCCCGCAGGATTTCGGCCTGCCGCAGCCCCTCCGCCTCGAGCACGGCGGCGCGCTTCTCGCGCTCGGCCTTCATTTGCCGGGCCATGGCCCCAGCCAAGTCGGCCGGCGGGACGATGTCGCGGATCTCGACGCGGGTGACCTTCGCGCCCCAGGGAGAGGCCGCCGCATCGACGACGCGCAGCAGTTTCTCGTTGATCTCGTCCCGGTGGGACAGGAGCTGATCGAGGTCCATGGACCCCACCACCGTGCGGATATTGGTCGTGGTCAGCACCATGAGGGCCTGGTGAAGATCGGCCACCTCGTAGGAGGCGCGCGCGGCATCAAGCACCTGGAAGAACGCAACGGCATCGATCGTGACGCCCGCGTTGTCCCGGGTGAAAGCCTCCTGGCTCGGAACGTCGAGCACCTGCTCCATGACGTTCACCCTCTTACCCACCTGCTCGATATAGGGAACGATCAGGCCGAGGCCGGGGGTGAGCGTGCGCGAATAGCGGCCGAACCGCTCTACCGTATAGGCATAACCTTGGGGCACCGTTCTCACGCCCATGGCGATCGTCACGACGACGACGAGCACGAGAACGATGACGAAGATGTCGAATCCACCGAGCAGCATGAAACCCTCAAAGCAACGCAGTTGCAGTCAGGGCAGGCTATCCGATGGAAGCAGAAGTTCCTAGAGCATCGGACCCAAAAGTGGATCTGCACTTTTGGGGCTCATCCGATGCTCCTCTCTTTGAAGAGCGCATCGTTGAAGCGGCCCTTCAGATCCGCAGGGGCGAAGACCAGGGCCGCGTCCCGCACGCCATGCTAGTCCTTTGCCACAGGGGAGCTGCGGGATGGTTCGAGGGGGTGTAAACTGAGCGGATCTGAGGGAGGGCTCTCCCATGCTCAAGCGCTATCTTGTCGATCTCACCCGCCGCGAGCGCACT
>NZ_JBVVAJ010000018.1:0-102950 GCF_055792805.1 Microvirga sp. HS2 | reverse complement strand
TGGTCGACAACAAGTACCAGCTCGTGCTGGAGAATTACGGCCGCAACCTGTCCTGGGACGCCGCCTCGCACATGCTGATCGCCTATTGAGCCCAGCCGCCGACCGACCACACGAAAGGGGCGCGTGGAGCGCCCCTTTCATCTGGCGGCTAAAGCATCGGACGGGACATCGTCCCCACGTTCACGCTTTAAGCTGCAGAGTTATGTGCATCTTTCCACGCAAAACCGGTGCTCACTTTTGTGTCCGATGCCCTTGCGCATCGTGCGGATCCGGCGTCCGTTCCCGACGATGCGCTCTTCCGGCGAAGGAAGCTCTGGCCGATCCAGAAGCACCAGTCCACTTTCACGTCACGTGCTGAGGCGATGTTGCCTGGATCATTCCATTCCGATCCCGAAGCTCGATCTCAGGCCGTCGCAGCCCATCGCCGTGATCGTCAGGGCGCGGCTGTCCTTGATGCGCTCGACCCAGCCCAGATCGAGCATTCTCGTGCAGAGCGCGGCTCCGAGGCGGCCTGCGAGATGCGGGCGGCGCTCGCTCCAATCGAGACAGGTGCGGCAGATGGCGCGCTTGTCCTTCTGTCCGCTCTCCAGGTCGATCCCGAAGCTGCAGAGAAAGCGCCTGCCTTTCCCGGTCAGCGCGCCGGCGCTGTCCGACAGAACGAGATGGCCCTGCGTGGTGAGGGCGTCCGCGAGCGCGATGCCGAGCCGTCCGGCCAGATGGTCGTAGCAGGTTCGCGCTCTGCGCAGGGCTTCGTCCTTCGGGCCGACGGGGCGGTGCCGTTTCGGTCCGAGGGAGGCGACCGCCATCAGCGCCTCGATGGCCTGGGCGATCTCGGAGGAGGCGAGCCGGTAATAGCGATGCCGCCCCTGCTTCGTCATGGAGATCAGGCGGGCCTCGCTGAGCTTGGCGAGGTGCCCGCTCGTCGTCTGCGCGCTCACGCCGCTGTGCCAGGCGAGTTCGCTTGCCGTCAACGCCCTGCCGTCCATGAGGGACGAGAGGATATTCGCGCGCGCCACGTCGCCCATGAGGGCGGCGATTTCTGCAAGCGCCATGCCTGAAACGATCGGTGCCATGGGCCGATCATAGAGCAGGGCGGGGAGCCGGTCAGCCCGGAACGCTTCGGCCGCGGCCGAAGCGTTATGCCGCGACGGGGCAGGGCTCGTGTGCGAGTTTGCCGCATCCTACGATCAAGAACGGATGCACGACCATGTCGCCGACTTCCTCTCGCCCTCCCGTCTTCGAGCTGGCTCTGCTGGCCCTTCTCGCAACGCTCTGGGGGGCCTCCTACACCTTCATCAAGGTCGGAATCGAAACGATCCCGCCCGTCACGCTGATCGCGGCCCGTACGCTCATCGCCGGTGGCGTGTTGCTGGTCATCCTGCGCATGCGCGGACTTCGGCTCCCGCGGGATGGCGCGACCTGGCGGAATTTTGCGGTTCAGGCCTGCCTCAACAGCGTCCTTCCGTTCACCCTCATCGCCTGGGCCGAGCAATCGGTCGATGCGGGCCTGGCCGTGATCCTCAATGCCATGACGCCCGTTTTTACGTTCCTCATCACCTGGTTCTGGTCCCGGCACGAGGCGACGACGTTTCGCAAATTCGCGGGGATCATGATCGGGCTCTTGGGAACCTGCATCATTGTCGGCACGCAGGCGCTGACCCAAGTGGGACAGGAGCTGGAGCTGGTCGGACAGCTCGCAATCGTGCTGGCGACGATCTGCTACGCAGGCGCGGCTATCTTCGGGCACAACTTCAAGTCTCTCGACCCGATCATGCCGGCCACGGGATCGCTGATCTTGGGCGCCGTGCTGCTGCTTCCCGTCAGCCTCGTCCTCGATCGTCCCTGGACGCTCTCTCCGTCGGGGGGCTCCGTCCTGGCTCTGTTCGGGCTGGCCGTCCTGTCGACCGCCTGCGCCTTCCTCATCTATTTCCGGCTCATCCGCACCCTGGGATCTCTGGGCACCACGGCTCAAGGCTATCTGCGCGCGCCCATCGGAGTCGGCATCGGCGCCTATGTCCTCGGTGAACGATTGGATCCGTCCGCGTGGATCGGTCTGGTCTGCATCCTGATCGGGGTTCTGCTCATGACGCTGCCGGAGACGATGCGCTTCCGGGTTCTGAAGCCGGCGCGCTCATGAGAAAGAGCCGCAGCGATGCTGCGGCTCTTTTCGAAACGGCACTTCTTGGTGCCCAGGGATCGCGTGCGGGCCTTCGTCAGATGAACACGAAGTGGCTCGTGTTCAGAAGGGCCTTGTCGATATTGGCCAGTTTGAGGTTGTTGCCCGCGCCCAGGTCGATGACCGCGTCCGTTCCCGACATCGCGGTGCGGGCCATCAGCTCCTGGAACGTGCTGAGGGAAAGGCCGTTCGCGTTCTTTGCGATCGCAATGACCTCACCCAGAGTCGCGATGTCGAAGTCCGTGATCGTGTCGGCGCCGCTCAAGGCTCCGATGTCGAAACGATCGGCACCCGTGCCGCCACTGAGGATGTCGTTTCCGGCCCCACCCCAGAGAGTATCGTTGCCGGCTCCGCCGCTGATCGTGTCGTTGTTATACCCGCCATCGAGCTTGTCGTTGCCGGCCGTTCCCGTCCAGGCGAGCCCCGTCACATGCGCCGGGCTCGAATAATGCGTGGTCACGATGTCGTTCGCAGGCTTCCATTGGGTCGTGTAATCGAGCTCTGACACGCCCGCCGCAGTCATGTCCTGCTTGGAGGCATAGGGGTAATAACTCCAGAGGAAGGAGCCCCCGAGCCAACGGCCGCCGTAGTTCTCCATCACCTTGTACAGGGCCGTATAGGCATCAGCCTGCTCCTGGTAATCGACCGTGCCGCTGCCGCCATGAAGGCCCGGATCCTTGTTGGCTCCGTCCATGCTGCGGTACCCGACTTCGGTGAAGACGACCTGCTTGCCGTATTGCTCGGAGAGGCTCTTGTAGTAGTCGATCGCGGACTTGCCCTGGTACAGGGTGTCCCGGATCCAGCTGTTGAAATGCGGTTTGGTCCAGGCATCCACCATCTGGTCGACGGTCGGCGTATTGGTGGTTGAGAGCGGGATGTAGGGATTGACGCCGATGTTATCGACCGCGCCCCAGAAGCCGACCTTGGTCACTTCCTCGTAGGTCGCTGCATAGGTGACCTGCCCCGAGAAGACGCCGCGCACGGCGGAGATGATGTCGACCCATTTCTGCGTGTAGCTCACGCCGTCGCTGCAGACCTTGGTCGGGTCCGTCATGCTCTTCATTTCGGCGCCGACGCTGATCATGGATGCGCCTGCGGCCTGGGCGACCTTGGCGTATTCCACGATCATGGCCTTGTAGCTGTCGAACCACGCCTTGGGATCGGTCGGCGCGATGTCGGCGCGCCAGATGCGGTTGTCCGTCTCGAGATGCGGCTTGAGCACGACCTTCAGGCCGCGAGCCGTCGCGTCGAGAACGGCTTGCCTGACCTGATCGAAGGTGTCGCTTTCGCTGAGCCAGGGCTTCGTCGGATCCGTGCTCAGGTTGAGCTTCACCGAGTTGCTGTACTGGTTCGCCATGAAGAAGTTGGGCACGAGGGTGATGGTGTTGGCGCCCGAGGCCTTCACCTGATCCATGGCGGAAAGGCCGCCCGCCGTCTGGAAGTTGCCGCCCCAGTAGGAGGGCAGAGTCGTGCCTTCCCAGCTGAGGATGCCATCAGAAGGCGCGGAGCCGCCGCCACCACCATCGGGAGGGGGCGCCGGATCGAACTTGAACCAGCTCGCCTGAGGCGCCGTGCCGTTGGCCAATGTCACCGTCGTCCCGTCGCCGAGCCCGATCACGACATTCGAGCCCGATATGCTGATCTGCAATTGCTCGATACCGGTGATCCCCGTGCCGGTCAGGTCGATGAGATCGCCCTGCGCCGCGTTGAAATCGGTGATCGTGTCCTGGCCGCCCGCTTTCGAGAAGCGGAAGACATCCGCTCCGGTGCCGCCGGTCAGCACGTCGTTGCCGGCTCCGCCATCGACGGTGTCGTTGTTCGCGCCGCCGTCGATGGTGTCGTTGCCGGCCTGGCCCAGCAGCACGTTCGCGCCGTCGTTGCCCGTGATGCGGTTGGCGAGATCGTTGCCCGTGCCGGTCAGGTTCGCAGCGCCGGTGAGGACGAGGTTCTCCACATTGGCCGCGAGCGTATGGTTCAGAGCTGTCTGAACGGTGTCGGTGCCGTCGCCGGCATATTCGCGGACGATATCCGTGGTGCTGCGCACGATATAGGTGTCGTCGCCTGCGCCGCCTGCGAGCGTGTCGATCTTGCCCGCGGCATTCACGCCGCCGTCGAGCGTGTCGTTGCCTGCGCCGCCCGAGAGCAGGTTGGAACCCGCATTGCCGGTGAGCTGGTTGGCGAGGGTGTTGCCCGTGCCGTTGAGATTTGACGAGCCGGTGAGGACGAGGTTCTCGACATTGCTGCCGAGCGTGTAGGAAACGGAGGATTGGACCGTGTCGTTGCCCTCGTTGGCGAGCTCCGTGACGCTGTCGCGGGTGGAATCGACCACATAGTAATCGTTCCCTGCGCCGCCGCTCATTGCATCGTTGCCCAGCCCGCCGACGAGGCGATCGTCGCCGATGCCCCCGGTGAGACGATCGGCACCGTCTCCGCCCGTGAGCGTGTCATTGCCGCCCGCGCCATTCAGGGTGTCGTTGCCTGACCCGCCCGTCAGGGAATCGGCGCTATCCGTGCCGTTGATCTGCAGACCCGTCACCCTGGCGGTCTTAATGGTCCCCGCCGTCTTCACCAGGGTGGCGCTTGCCACATACGCATCCTGCTCGACCGGATACCACTGATGGGCCTTCTCAAACAGAACCCGGCCGGGCTTGGTCGAGGCCTCCAGGAACTCCGCAATGGCGGGAGTGGACATCAGGTGAGATTTCTTTTTCCGACTGGTCACGGCGTTGTCTCGCTCTCCGAGGCCCAACTTCTTGGGACGACTGCAGCTTTGGGAAAGGCAGCTGCTATGCGGCCCTTCTCAGTAAGAATATATTATTACTATGCTGCATATAGGCTCAATTGCAATTTATATGCATTTTTGCAATTGGCAGAAGCTCGGCTGCAGTCGACTATGCGCCTCGGCAGGAGAGGAACGGCCTTCAGGCAAAGCAAAAGGGCCTGACCGAAGTCAGGCCCTTGCGGCAGTTTTACGCAAGACGCGCGGTTACTGCTGCGGGGAAGCCGGAGCCGACGGCGAAGCGGGAGCCGACGGGGCTGCCGGAGCCGGAGAACTCGGGGAGGCCGGGGTCGCAGGGGCCGTGGACGAACCGCCAGCCGCGCCGCTCGGCCGCGAAGAGCTTTCCGTCTGCGTCCCGGTGCTGCCGGTCGTGCTCGGCTCGTTGCCGCCATCATAGAAGAGGAAGGCGAGCAAGCCGAGGGCGATAACAAGACCGCCGATCACGTAGGCAAGAGTATTGGAGCCGCGCGCACTGTTATCGTAGACGTTTGTCTCACGATTGTAGACGTTCGGTTCGCGATCCATGGGATCCATAGCCATTTGTAACCTCCTTGACCGTTTTACCTCCCGTTCAACGCCCAATGTTGGCAGCGGTTTCATCCGAGCGTGGCATTAATCTTAAATGTCTGTGCATAAAGCGGAATTAATCTTGGGCGTAGTGCGGCAAATCTGAACGGCTGTTCATCTTGAAAGGGGTTGACCCGGTATCGCGTCGCTCTTACTCCGGGCAGGCAGACGCAAGAGATTGAAGGCGCAAGGCTCATGAACGCTCCGGTGAACCCGAAGAAGCTCATCAAAGGTGCGACAGGCGATTGGGAAATCGTGATCGGCATGGAGATCCATGCCCAGGTGACGAGCCAGGCCAAGCTGTTCTCCGGCGCCTCGACCGCTTTCGGTGGCGATCCGAACAGCCATGTGTCCCTCGTCGACGCGGCCATGCCCGGCATGCTGCCCGTGATCAACGAGGAATGCGTGCGCCAGGCGATCCGCACGGGCCTCGGCCTCAAGGCCGAGATCAACCTGAGGAGCACTTTCGACCGCAAGAACTATTTCTATCCGGACCTGCCGCAGGGCTACCAGATCAGCCAGTACAAGAGCCCCATCGTGGGCGAGGGCGAGGTGATCGTGGACGTGCCGGAGACCGGCGAGACGATCACGGTCCGCATCGAGCGCCTGCACCTCGAGCAGGACGCCGGCAAGTCGATCCACGACCTGCACCCGACCATGAGCTTCGTCGACCTCAACCGCTCGGGCGTGGCGCTCATGGAGATCGTGTCGAAGCCCGATCTGCGCTCGTCGGACGAGGCGCGCGCCTATGTCACAAAGCTGCGCACGATCCTGCGCTATCTCGGCACCTGCGACGGCGACATGGACAAGGGCAACCTGCGTGCGGACGTGAACGTCTCCGTGCGCCGTCCGGGCGAGGAACTGGGCACCCGCTGCGAGATCAAGAACGTCAACTCCATCCGCTTCATCGGCCAGGCCATCGAATACGAGGCGCGTCGCCAGATCGCGATCCTGGAGGACGGCGGCGCGATCGACCAGGAAACCCGCCTCTACGATCCAGGCAAGGGCGAGACCCGCTCCATGCGCTCCAAGGAAGAAGCGCACGATTACCGCTATTTCCCCGACCCGGACCTGCTGCCGCTCGAATTCGACCAGGCTTACGTGGACGATCTGGCGCAGCACCTGCCTGAATTGCCGGATGCCAAGAAGGCCCGCTTCATGGGCGATTACGGCCTCTCGGCCTATGACGCGAGCGTGCTCGTGGCCGAGCGCGCCTCCGCCGACTTCTTCGAGGAGGTGGCAAAGGGCCGCGACGGCAAGGCCGCCGCGAACTGGATCATCAACGAGCTGTTCGGCCGCCTGAACAAGGAAGGCAAGGACATCACGGACACTCCCGTCTCCGCGCAGCAGCTCGGCGCCATCATCGAGCTCATCGGCGAGAACGTGATCTCCGGCAAGATCGCCAAGGACCTGTTCGAGATCGTCTTCACCGAAGGTGGCGATCCGCGCGAGATCGTGGAAAAGCGCGGCATGAAGCAGGTGACCGACACCGGCGCCATCGAGCAGGCTATCGACGCGGTCATCGCGGCCAATCCCGACAAGGTGGAGCAGGCGAAGGCCAAGCCCACGCTGCTCGGCTGGTTCGTGGGTCAGGTGATGAAGCAGACGGGCGGCAAGGCCAACCCGCAGGCCGTCAACGAGATCCTGAAGGCCAAGCTCGGGATCGAGTGATCGTGAGCGGAGCGGTCGATCCCGTTCTGCGTGTCGCCGAGGACCGCGACGCGCAGGACCTCTTCGGGCTTCTGTCCCTCTGCTTTGCGGATTATCCCGGCTGCTTCGTCGATCCTCACGATGACCTGAAGGACCTGCGCGCGCCCGGATCGTCCCGGTCGAACGACGGCATCCTGTGGGTGACGGAGGACGAGAACGGGCGCGTCTGTGCCTGTGCCTGCATGGATTTCCCCGACGCCGGCACCGCGGAGCTGCATCGCCTCTACGTGCGCCCGGACCGGCGCGGGAAAGGGCTCGGCTCCTCCCTCGTTCGCGCCGTGGAAAGCCGCGCCCGCGAGATGGGGGCGGCTCGCATGGTCCTCTGGTCCGACACCCGCTTCACCGACGCCCACCGGCTCTACAAGAAGCTCGGATACACGCAGACGAGCGATCTGCGTGATCTCGGCGATATCTCGAATTCGTCGGAATATTTCTTCCAAAAGGAACTGTGACGTCTCTCACCGGAGCTTTCTCCGGCCATCCACGTCTTGGGAAACGCCGCGCTTTCAAGACGTGGATCCCCGGGACAAGCCCGGGGATGACGATGGAGGACGTCAGGAAGCGCATCCTTGACCGTCATCGTCCCTCTCATGCCCTCTCCCGTCATGGTCGGACTTGATCCGGCCATCCACGTTTCGAGAAGCGCCGCGTCACAAGACATAGGTTTCCGGCACAAGGCCGGGATGGGCATCACGAAGGCGTGTTCACGGAATCTCGTAGACCGAGAACTCGTTGTTGATCCCGCGCAGCGTGGTCTTCTGAAGCGTCGGGTGGAGGCCCTCCGTCTCGATGACCTCCTGTGCCTCCGGATTTTCCACGACGGATCCCGTCGCATAGATCGAGTGCGAGGCCGCAAGGTTCTGAACCCGCGAGGCGATGTTCACGGTCTGCCCGAAGTAATCTTGCCGCTCGTTCAGGACCACGGCCAGGCACGGCCCTTCGTGGATGCCGATCTTGAGGAGCAGATCTTCCCCTCCGCGCTGCTCGTTGAGGCTGCGCATGGCGTGGCGCATCCGGAGCGCGGCCGAGACTGCATGATCCGGCGTGGGGAATGTGGCCATGACGGCGTCGCCGATGGTTTTCACGACGGCCCCGGCCTCCGAGGCGACGATCTCGTTCAGCACGCGGAAATGCTCCCGGACGAGATCGTAGGCCACGAGGTCGCCGACGCGCTCGTAGAGCTCCGTCGATCCCTTGAGGTCCGTGAAGAGGAAGGTGAGGCTCGTGATTTTCAGGCGCTGGTCGACATCGAGCGTGTCCGTCCGGAACATGTCGCGGAAGGTCTGGTTCGTCAGCAGGCGCTTGGCGGTCAGGAACGGGCGGCGGTGCTCCATCAGGCGGTGGAGAGCGTCGTTCGCCAGCCATACGGTGGGCAACGTGCGCCGCTTCGTGTGGTTCTCGAGCGAGAGCCGCAGCGGGCCGGGGCGCAGCTCCAGGGTGCGGTTTTCCGTGTGCAGCTCGCTCAGGACCAGAGACAGGTTCTGGCGCTCGCGCGTGGGTTCGCCCTTCACCGCGATGAACTGGGCCGCATGGGTGACGGGGTCGAAGACGATGACGAATTCGGGCGGGAGCTGCAGCGACAGGATCACCCGGTCTCCGGGAGGCAGCTCGACGGAATCGAGCACGATGCTGTCAAGCTGCTGCTCGAAATCGTCCGGAAGGTCGATTCCGGAACTCCAGAAAACCTGTCGCAGATATTCCGGCATCGAGAGCTTGTCGGGATCGTGAGCCGCGATCTCGCGGATCCGCGGGCTGACCGTGAACGTCACCTCGACCATCTCGTCGAGGGTCGGCTCGTAGCCGGCGGCGCAGAGAGCGCAACTATATTCCTCCCTTTTGAGAGACTTGAGGCTGGTGCCCGCATCCATGACGCCACCGCATCCCGGGCACAGGACGTTCCAGGACATCTCGAAAAGACCGAGCCGGGCGGCGTGCAGGAAGGCCGCGATGGTGCGCTCCTCGTCGAGGTGATGCTTGGCGGCGAAGGCGAGGGCGTTGATGCGGTTCAGTTCGTGGTCAGCCGCATCGTGGATCAGGCGTCCGATCAGGTCCACGATCTCAGGATCTGCTGACTGCCTGAGAACGGCAAGGAGTTTCTGAGCTTCACTCATGGTCCGACCTCCTTCGAGGTGGAGAGATTCGCTTTTGGGCCCGAATATCAGTGCTTCAAGGCCTGGCATGCGGCGTACAGAATAGCACCTAATCGCCCTAAAGGCTTGTAAAACAAGGAATTGAGCCCACAATCCGGCAGCAGGAAGGTCACACGGTGTAATCGCTCCTGACCGCTATTGCTCGGCCACGCCGAATTCCTCGGCGTAGCGGTTTGCGACCCGCGTTTGCCACAGGCACAGAACCGGCGCGACGACGAGTTCCACGATCAGGCCGCCGAGCATGAAGAGGGAAGGCAGGCCGGTCAGGGCAAGCCCGATGAGCCGTCCCACTCCGCCGATCACCACGAGCAAAGTGAGCAGCCGGAAGCGGTTCGTCTTGTCCTCGATCCCCGGCAGCGTGCTCCAGAAGCAGAGGCCGATGCCGAGCAGCAGGCCCGACAGGAAGCGGAAATGACTCTCCGCCGAGATGCTCACCGCGTCGCCCGTGAGCGCCGGTCCGAAGAGAACACCGTAAAGCCCCGTCGCCACCGGTATGGTGGCGACGATGGCCACGCTCTGCTGCAGCAGCTTCCGCTCACGATCCATGCTGGGCATAACTCCTCCTGTCGTTCATTCCTGCGGCTTCCGTATCCAAGTGCAATCCAATAGAGTCCGAAGAGACAAGATGATCAATCGAGGAATACGCTCATGTCGGCGCGCTTTGAACTCCATGGGATCGCCTTTTCGGGCCCGACCTACAAGGTTGGCCTGATGCTGACGCTGGCGGGCGAGCCGTTCGACTACGTGCATGTGAACATGATGCAGGGCGATCATAAGCAGCCGGCCTATGTGTCGAAGCAGCGCTATGGTCAGGTGCCGCTGCTGATCGACCGCAACAACGGGCGGCAGCTTTGCCAGTCTGCCGCGATTTTGGAATACCTCTCGGACACGCTCGGCAAATTCGGCGGCGCCACCCTGGACGAGCGCCTGCGGGCGCGGGAATGGCTCTACTGGGATTTCGACCGTCTGGCCTCGCAGATCTATCGCGCCCGGACCATCAAGCTCGGCATCCGTCCGGCTGCTCCTGAGGTGTACGACGCCCATGTCGCGGGAGGACATGCCGCCCTGAAGGTGCTCGACGACCATCTCTCGGGCCGCGACTGGATCGTGGGGGAGGGCGTCACCATCGCCGATATCGACATCTACGGCGTCGTTGCCTTCGCAGAGGAAGCCGGTTTCGACCTCACCGGATATGCCAACCTCCAGTCCTGGGTGAAGCGGTTCGAGGCATTGCCGCATTTCGGTTCGAGAAAGACCCTGCTGCCGATGGAATCGCAGGTGGCGGCATGAGCGATCTGGAATTCCGCGAGGCGAGGGCGGACGACCTCGAAGCGATCATCCGCCTTCACGAAGAGGACGAGCTCGGAGCGCACGGGGACGTGTGGTCGGAGGACACCAGACCCGCCTATGAGGCGGCTTTCGTCGCCATCGCGCGCAGCCCCGAGAACAGGCTGTTCGTGGCGGTCGACGGCGACGAGGTCGTCGGCACGTTCCAGCTCACCTTCATTCCCAACCTCACTGGGCGCGGCGCGCTTCGCGTGAAGGTGGAAAGCGTGAAGGTGAAGGCGTCGCGCCGCTCCGGGGGCATCGGCGGCCGGATGATCGCCTATGCCGAGCAGCAGGCCCGTCTTGGCGGCGCCAGGGCGATGGAACTGACCTCCAACAAGACCCGAAAGGACGCTCACCGCTTCTATGAGCGGCTGGGCTATTCGCGTTCGCACGAGGGCTTCAAGAAGAAGCTCTGACGAAGCCTCCTGCGAGGCCGAGCCAAAGAAAAGAGCCGATTCCGCGCAAGGGGAAGCGGCTCTAGAGCATCGTGCGGAAAAGTGGATCCGGTTTTCCGCGTCGAACGATGCTCTCGTCTCAGGAGAAAACATCGGATGGGTCCCAAAAGTGCAAGTCCACTTTTGGGTCCGATGCTTTAGCGCATTGGACGGGAAACCGTCCCCACGTCCGATGCTTTAAGCTGCCGATTGATGCGCATCTTTCCACGCAAGACCGGTGCCCGCTTTTGCGTTCGATGCCTTAGCTGTTCCCGAGCGATGACGGGAAGCGACGGGCATGGGGCCAGGTTTCGAAATACTCGTTGAAGACCCGAGCCCATGCCAGAGGTTCGCCTCGCCATTCGCTCGGGTCCCTGTCGATGCGATAGACTTTCACGTTATCTCGATCGGGATTGCTGTCGAGACGATCGGCATAGCTCACGACGACATACTCGCATCGGCGTCCGAAGAAGCGGTCGGTCGCATCGCAGAGGTCTTCGATATGCGCGGCCGACATGTCCGGTGTGAGGGCTCGGGTCCGATCGGCCACGAAGTCCAGATTGTTCTGCGAATTGGAGAGCACGAACACGAGACGCCGCATCTTGTTCAGATCGCGAAATTTTTCGGCGAGGCGCTCGTATTTGTCTCTGGTGCCCTGAAAGTCGAGCGACAGATCGTAACGCCGATCCTCATCGAGGAAATCGTGCCAGAAATAGGCGTGGTAATCCCGCCAATACGGGGCGTGATCGATTTCCAGCGCGTCGCGATGCTCCGGGAAAAACCGGCCGGTTTCCAGCATCCTGAGCGCCGAAGAGGGCGGGCAGATCAGCCAGTCGAACGGCAGCCGTGAAGCGTCGAGAGATTCCCCATTCTCCAGGCGGGACGAGATGAGTTTGGCGTGCAACCGGATCTGATGGGCCGACTGGCAGGACATGCCTAAGCTGACGACTGCCGTATGAGTCCCGATCAACGACATCACGCCCGCCCATGATCTGCTGCTGCCGCTGCCCTTCGGTTTTCGCCGGAACGGGAATGCGAGGCGCGGCGTGGGCGAAAATTCGGGTCGATCTGAGCCCATGAAGAAAAATGCATGATGGTCTCCCCATCATGCACTTAGCCCAATTTGAGGAGATTCAAGCCTTCGTGCCGCCCTTCAGGCGCGTATTGCAGGCGCTCCAGAATTTCGGCCATTTCATGCCGGGCTCGATCTTGCCGCTGGCCTTGGCGGCCTTCCACTCGGCGCTGCATTTGGTCAGGCGCTCGCGGGCGGCGAGCTGGGCGGCGCTCGGCTCCTTCCCCGCCTTCGTCTGGGCGGCCGCTGGAAGCGGGCTTGTGACCGCCAGGGCCAGAGCCGCGGCCAGAGCGGCGTGCGTCAATCGGTTCATCATGATCTCCCCCATGGAGCGCTTCGAACGGCGCTTCTTGCATCTCATGATGAAACAGTGAAACATGCAAGGCCCTGAGGGCAGTCATGCGGTCTATCCACCGTAAAGCGCATGTCTTGAGGATGCGAGGCCGAGCGCAATACCTTACCTTAAAGGTCAGATCCGCATCGTCACAGAAGGAGAGGCCTGCCATGGCGGCATCCGCCCAACAACCGATCGATCTCTATTATTGGCCGACCCCGAACGGATGGAAGATCACCATCATGCTCGAGGAGTGCGGGCTGCCCTATGCGATCCATCCGGTGAATATCGGCAAGGGCGATCAGTTCAAGCCCGAGTTTCTGGCGATTGCGCCCAACAACAAGATGCCTGCCATCATCGATCCCGCCGGGCCCGACGGGCAGCCGATCTCGATCTTCGAATCCGGCGCGATCCTGCAATATCTCGGCCGCAAGACCGGACAGTTCTATCCTCGGGACGAGCGCGGGCGCGTCGAGGTCGACCAGTGGCTGTTCTGGCAGATGGGCGGCTTCGGCCCGATGCTGGGGCAGACCCATCATTTCCGCATCTACGCGCCCGAGAAGGTGCCCTACGCCATCGATCGCTACACCAACGAGACCAACCGTCTCTACGGCGTTCTCGACAAGCGCCTGGCGGACCGGGACTACGTGGCGGGCGAGTATTCCATCGCCGACATGGCCATCGCTCCCTGGGCCAAGATGTGGGAGCGTCAGGGGCAGAACATCGAGGACTTCCTGAACGTCAAGCGCTGGCTGGCCGCCGTGCTGGACCGCCCGGCCGTGAAGCGGGCCCTCGAAGTCAACGCCGAGGACCGCGGCTCCTACGACATGAAGGATCCGGCCGTTCAGGCCGTTCTCTTCGGTCAGAGGGCGCGGTGATCCATTTCTGAAGCCTCTTCGTCATCCCCGGGCTTGTCCCGGGGATCCACGTCTTCAAGCCGCTGCAGATCCCAAGACGGGGAGGGGAAAAGGACGGAGCGGGCTCCTCAATTCAGCTTCGCCCAGGTCTGAGAGCGGCAGATGAGGCCGCCGAGGACGCAGCCGGAAAGCTGCATGGACTTGCCGGCGAAGGTCATCTTGCCCGAATAGGTCCTTCCGTCCTTGTAGTTGTAGAGCTGGCCCGTGAAGCCCTCGCCCGAGGGCCGGATGTCCGAGATCATCTGGATTCCCACGAGGCTGCGTCCCTTCAGGCTGGAATCCGGGTTGTTCGCGTCCTTCGCGTCGCCCTGAACGGAAATGATGGTTCCGCAATAGGCTTGGCCGCATTTGGCGATCCGCACCCGGGTTTCGCCGCTTTCGCTCAGATAGGTTCCGCTGGGGTCCTGGGTTTGGGCGCGGGCCGCCCCGGTCAGCAGGGTAAGGCCTATGGCGGCAAGGGTGAGAGACTTCATGGATTTCCTCCGCGCCGGTCTTCATGGGGCCGGTCGGCAAGGAGATTAGGGGATGCGGCCGAGCTTTCCAACGCGGCGATAACCTTCGCAATCGCGAAAAGGCGCTTGAGGGGGAGGGGCCTCGCCGCTATAAGCGCCGAACTTCCCGATTTTTTCTCTTGAAAAGGGTGACCTGTCATGGCCATCGAGCGTACTTTCTCCATCATCAAGCCCGACGCGACCGAGCGTAACCTGACCGGCGCCATCAATGCCGTCATCGAGAGCGCCGGCCTGCGCATCGTCGCCCAGAAGCGCATCCTCATGTCCCGCCGCGAGGCCGAGACCTTCTACGCGGTCCACAAGGAGCGTCCCTTCTTCGGCGAGCTCGTGGACTTCATGATCTCCGCTCCGGTTGTCGTGCAGGTCCTGGAAGGCGAGAACGCCGTGCTCCGCTACCGCGAGATCATGGGCGCCACCAACCCGGAGAGCGCCGCCGAGGGCACCATCCGCAAGCTCTACGCCAAGTCGATCGGCGAGAACTCGGTCCACGGCTCCGACAGCCTCGACAACGCCAAGATCGAGATCGCCCAGTTCTTCTCGGGCAACGAGATCGTCGGCTAAGGCCTTCTGGCTTTCCGACAAAACGATCAGGCCGCCTTCGGGCGGCCTTTTCTTTGGCCGCCCGCTCCGTCATGATGCGCCGGCCATGAACCAAGCTCCCCGCATCGAACGCCGCGCTTCCGTCTGCCCGCACGATTGCCCCTCCGTCTGTTCCCTCGACGTGGAGGTGGTGGACGGGCGCAGCATCGGACGCGTGCACGGGGCGAAGACCAACAGCTACACGGCGGGCGTGATCTGCGCGAAGGTGGCGCGCTACGCGGAGCGCATCCACCATCCGGACCGGCTGCTCTATCCGTTGAAGCGGACGGGCCCGAAGGGCTCGGGCCAGTTCGAGCGCATCTCCTGGGACGAAGCGCTCGATACGGTCGCGAAGGCCTTCCTGAAGGCGGAAGCCGAGTTCGGCCCAGAATCCGTCTGGCCCTATTACTATGCGGGCACCATGGGCTTGGTGATGCGGGACGGCATCAACCGGCTGCGTCATGTGAAGAAATATTCCGGCCAATATTCGACCATCTGCACGCCCATGGGCTGGACCGGCTACGTGGCCGGGACGGGCAAGCTCGCGGGCTCCGACCCGCGCGAGATGGCGGTATCCGACTGCGTGGTGATCTGGGGCACCAATCCGGTTCACACCCAGGTCAACGTGATGACCCATGCCATGCGCGCCCGGAAGGAGCGCGGGGCGAAGATCGTCGCAATCGACATCTACATGAACGCCACCATGAAGCAGGCCGACATGGCCCTTCTGGTGAAGCCCGGCACCGATGGCGCGCTCGCCTGCGCGGTCATGCACGTGCTGTTCCGCGACGGCTACGCGGATTGGGAATACCTTGATCGCTACACCGATCATCCGCGCGAGCTGGAGGCTCACCTCAAGACCCGCGATCCCGCCTGGGCCGCCGCCATCACGGGCCTGTCGGTAGAGGAGATCGAGGCCTTCGCCAAGCTCGTCGGCACGACCAAGCGCACCTTCTTCCGCCTGGGCTACGGCTTCGGCCGCCAGCGCAACGGCGCGGTCAACATGCATGCGGCGGCCTGCATCCCGGCCGTCACTGGCGCCTGGCAAGTCGAAGGCGGCGGCGCCTTCCACTCCAACAGCGGCATCTATCGCTGGAACAAGGCGCTCATCGAGGGGCACGAGGCCGTCGATCCGTCCGTTCGCCTGCTCGACCAGTCCCAGATCGGCCGCGTGCTCACCGGCGATGCGGAGGCTCTCTACAACGGCCCGCCCGTCAAGGCGCTCCTGGTCCAGAACACTAACCCGGTCACCGTCGCGCCGGAGCAGGAGCTGGTGAAGCAAGGCTTTTCCCGCGAGGACCTGTTCGTCTGCGTGCACGAGCAGTTCATGACCGAGACGGCCATGATGGCCGATATCGTGCTGCCCGCGACCATGTTCATGGAGCACGACGATCTCTATTCCGGCGGCGGGCACCAGCATTTCCAGATCGGCCCGAAGCTGATCGACCCACCCGGCGAGTGCCGGTCGAACCACGAGGTCTTCCGTGGGCTCGCCAAGCGCCTCGGAGCGGAACATCCGGCCTTCGCCATGGAGCCGCGCGAGATCATCGACTGGACCCTGCGCAATTCCGGCTGGGGCTCGATCGAGGAGCTGGAGGCCGTGGTTCACAAGGACGTGCAGCCGCCCTTCGAGGAGGCGCATTACCTCAAAGGTTTCGGCTATCCGGACGGGAAGTTCCGCTTCAAGCCGGACTGGACGGCGGTGCCGTCCTACAACAACGGGCCGATGGGACCTCATGCCCAGATGCCCGCCTTCCCGGACCACTGGGGCGTGATCGAGGCGGCGACGGACGATCATCCCTTCCGCCTTGCGACGAGCCCCGCACGGAGCTTCCTGAACTCCACCTTCACCGAAACGCCCGGCTCGGTGGCCAAGGAGGGCAGGCCGGAGGTGATGATCCACCCGCTCGATGCCGAACGGCAGGGGATCGTGGACAGCGACTGGGTGAAGCTCAGGAACCACCGCGGCGAGGTTTATCTGCGCGCTAGGCTGTTCGACGGCGTGCGGCGCGGCGTTCTGATCGCGGAAGGCATATGGCCCAACAAGGCGCATCCCCTGGGCCGGGGCATCAACACGCTCACGGGCGGCGATCAGGTGGCGCCCTATGGTGGCGCGGCCTTCCACGACAACCGGGTGGCGCTGGAGAAGGCAGATGCCGACCTCGTGGTCGAGCCTCCTGCTGTCATCGTTCGAGAACGAGCCGAGCCGGTCGCGGGCTGATACTGCTCTCACGTCATCCCCCGGGCTTGTCCCGGGGATCCACGTCTTTGGAAACGCTGCGGGCTCAAGACGTGGATGGCCGGGAGACACGCCCGGCCATGATGGAATGGTGCTCAGTCCGGCGAGCGCAACGCGCCTTCGCCGTTCCATGTGCCTGAGAACACCACGCGCCCGTTTTCGAGGCGGGCGCTGCCGTCGCAGATCATGCGCAGGGCCTGCGGATAGAGCCGGTGCTCCTGCACGAGAATCCGCGCCGCGAGGGTTTCCTCGGTGTCGCCCGGGATCACGGGGATTGCGGCCTGGGCGATGATCGGGCCCGCGTCGAGCTCCGGCACCACGAAATGCACCGTGCAGCCGTGGATGAGGACGCCTTCCTCCAAGGCGCGCCGATGGGTGTGCACGCCGCGGAACAGAGGCAGGAGGGACGGGTGGATGTTGATCATCTTGCCCGCCCAGCGTTCCACGAACCAATCGGTGAGCACGCGCATGAAGCCCGCGAGGCAGACGAACTCGATCCCGTGCTCGACGAGCACCGCATCCATCGCCTGCTCGAAGCTCTCGCGGGTGGGGTGCGTCTTGTGGTCGATGACGGCCGTCGCGATTCCGGCCTCCCGCGCCCGCTCCAGGCCGCCCGCATCGGGGCGGTTGGAGAGCACGAGCGCGATCTCGGCCGGGAAGTCTGGTTGAGTCGCGGCCTCGATCAGCGAGACCATGTTGGACCCGCGCCCGGAGATCAGAACGGCGACGCGGCGAGCCATCAGAGCTTCAGCGACCCGGAGGTCTGAACGCGCTCGCCGCCGGTATGCGGAATGGTCTCACCGATGCGTGCCGGGCTCTCGCCGGCCTGACGGAGGCGTTCGATGACGGCATCCGCCTGCGACGCGTCCGCCACCACGATCATGCCGACTCCGCAATTGAAGGTGCGCAGCATCTCCGCTTCGGCGACGCCGCCGGTCCTGGAGAGCCAGCCGAAGACGGGCGGGGCGGCGATGGCGTCGAGATCGAGCCGCACGCCGACGCCCTCGGGAAGGACGCGCGGGATATTGTCCGGGAAGCCGCCGCCGGTGATGTGGCAGAGTGCATTGATGCCGTCGCCGCCCTTCAGCACCTGGAGGAGGGCCTTCACATAGATCCGGGTCGGCTCCAGAAGGGCCTGGGCCAGGGTCTTGCCCTCGGCGAAGGGAGCGGGCGCGTCCCAGGCGAGGCCCGAGCGTTCCACGATGCGGCGAACGAGCGAGAAGCCGTTGGAATGGACGCCGGAGGAGGGCAGGCCGATGAGCACATCGCCGACCTTCACGTCTTTGGGGAGAAGGGTGCCGCGCTCGGCCGCGCCCACGGCGAAGCCCGCGAGGTCGTAGTCGCCCTTGGCGTAGAGACCGGGCATTTCGGCCGTTTCGCCGCCGATCAGGGCGCAGCCTGCCTGGAGGCAGCCCTCGGCAATGCCCTTCACGATATCGACGCCCACGTCGGGCGAGAGCTTTCCGGTGGCGAAATAGTCCAGGAAGAAGAGGGGCTCGGCGCCCTGCACGATGATGTCGTTCACGCACATGGCCACGAGATCGATACCGATCGTGTCGTGAATGCCCGTGTCGATGGCGATCTTCACCTTGGTGCCCACGCCGTCATTGGCGGCCACCAGGATCGGATCCTTGAACCCTGCGGCCCTGAGGTCGAAGAGGCCTCCGAAGCCGCCGATCTCCGCGTCCGCACCGGGGCGGCGCGTGGACCGCACCAAAGGTTTGATCTGGTCGACCATGGCATTGCCCGCGTCGATATCGACGCCCGCTTGGGCATAGGTCAGGCCGTTCGTCTGCTTCTCGCTCATGGGCACACCCCGTGTTGCGGTGGGGAGTAAGGCGAGAGAGGGCGGGAGGCAAGGGGTTTCCCTCGCAAGAAAGGAAGAGCCTGCCTCGTCATCCCCGTCTTCGGCCCCGGGATGCCTCGCATCGTCATGCCCGGCGCAAAGCCGGGCATCCACGTCCTTTGAGGCGCGGCGTTTTCCGCAACGGCTCCTCCGGACAGGGCCTCGAGACATTGAACTTGCGCTCCCGACCCTCCATCATCGTGGCACGATGACCATACCGAACATCATCACCATCGCTCGCCTCATCATGGTTCCCATCGTGATCGTCATGATCATTCAGGAGCGGTGGGCGGCGGCCTTCATTCTGTTTGTCGTGGCGGGCGTTTCGGACGCCGTCGACGGCTTCATCGCCCGTCATTTCGACATGAGGAGCGAATTCGGGGCCTATATCGATCCCCTGGCCGACAAGTCCCTGCTGGTCTCGATCTACGTTTCTCTCGCCATCGTGGGCGCGATCCCGAGCTGGCTGGCGATCGTTGTCGTATCGCGGGACGCCATGATCGTGTCGGCCGTGCTCCTCTCCTGGGTCATGAGCCGCCCGGTGGAGATCAAGCCGATCATGGTGAGCAAGCTGAACACCGCGGCTCAGATCGGCTTTGCGGCCTTTGCGCTCGCGGCCAACGCCTATGGGGTGGAGCTGGGCGGGCTCGAGGAGATTGTGATGCTGGTCGTCGCCACCTTGACCGTGGCTTCCGCAGGTGCCTATCTCGGGGGCTGGCTACGGCACATGGCTGCCTAAGGCCCTTGAGGTTTCGGGAATGGAGTGCCGATGACGGTCCAACGGCAGATCGGGTTCTGGATTGCGGCGCTGGTCGCCGCGGTGCTGCTGCTGTTCGTGCTGCGGGGCATCCTCCTGCCCTTCGTCGCCGGCTTCGCGCTGGCCTATCTGCTCGATCCGCTGGCCGACCGGCTGCAGAAGACGGGCGTCGGGCGCCTGGGCGCCAGCCTGCTGATCCTCATCCTGTTCGTCCTGCTCTTCATCATCTCTCTGATGATCCTCGTGCCCTTCGCGGCGCAGCAGGTGGGGGCCTTCGTGGAGAGGCTACCGGGCTACGTGGCGCGCCTTCAGGAGCTGGGGGCCCAGCAGCTCGGCCCGGTCATCCGCAAGCTCGGCATCGAGGATGCGCTGCCTGCCGCGCCGACCTCCGTCGGCAACCTCATCAGCCAGGGCATCGCCTGGCTCACGGCCTTCCTGCAGGGGCTCTGGTCCGGTGGGCAGGCCCTGATCGGCATCTTCTCCCTTCTGGTCGTGACGCCGGTCGTCGCCTTCTACATGCTGGTCGACTGGGACCGCATGGTGAGGACGGTGGATTCCTGGATGCCCCTGCGCCACCGGGACACGATCCGCGTCATCGCGCGGGACATCGACCGGGCCATCGCCGGGTTCGTGCGCGGGCAGGCGCTGGTCTGCCTGATCCTCGGAACGTTCTATGCGGTCAGCCTCGCGCTCATCGGGCTCAATTTCGGGGCCATGATCGGCATGACGGCGGGGCTTTTGAGCTTCATTCCCTATGTAGGCTCGCTCACCGGCCTCATCCTCTCGGTCGGCGTGGCCATCGTCCAGTTCTGGCCCGACTGGACCATGATCCTGGCGACCCTGGGCATCTTCGTTTTCGGCCAGTTCGTGGAAGGCAACATCCTGTCGCCCAAGCTCGTGGGCGATTCCGTCGGCCTGCATCCGGTCTGGCTCATGTTCGCGCTGGTCGCCTTCGGCGCGCTCTTCGGCTTCGTGGGCCTGCTGCTGGCCGTGCCCCTCGCCGCCGCCATGGGGGTGATCGCGCGCTTCGCCCTGCGCCAGTATCTGGCGAGCCCGCTTTATCGCGGCGCGGGTCCGGTGATCATCCACCCGAAGGTCGAAGACAAGGTCGACCTCGATGCGTGACGCCCCCAAGCAACTGGCGTTCGACCTGCCCCTGGACCCGCGTTTCGGGGCGGAGGACTTCCTCGTCAGCCCGTCCAACGAGCAGGCCTATGGACTCATCGAGAGCTGGCCTGACTGGCCCGACACGATTCTCCTGTTGATCGGGCCTCCCGGCAGCGGCAAGAGCCATCTCGCCTCCATCTGGGCCGTGCATGCCCATGCCTGGACGATCGACGCCCGCGAGATCACCCAGGACAAGGTTCCGCACCTCGTCTCCAACGGGGCGCTCGCGATCGAGGACATGGATCGCGGCGAGCGGGACGAGGCGGCCCTGTTCCACCTTCTCAACCTGGCGCGGGAGCGCAAGGCCTCCCTGCTGATCACCAGCGAGACGCCGCCGGACCGCTGGGGCCTGAAGACGCCGGACCTCCTGTCCAGGCTGCGCCTTGCGCCGGCCGTGTCTCTCGAACCGCCGGACGACGCCCTGCTCAAGGCCGTTCTTGTGAAGCTGTTCGTGGACAGGCAACTCGTGGTCGACACTTCCGTTGTCGATTATATTTCGCTTCGGATCGAGCGGTCTCTGGCCAAGGCTTCGGACCTGGTGGCGCTTCTGGACAAGGAGGCGCTCAGCCGGGGACGGCGCGTTTCGCGCGCGATCGCCGCCGAGATCCTCGGAGCCGCGCAAGAAACGGATGAGAACGAGTGAAGTCTGACCCTACCGCCCTGTCCCCGAACCGTCGTGAAATCGTCACGAAGCCCAGAGCAAAACGGACGCCGAAAAAGGAATCGGCGGAGATCGAGGTGCGGGACGCGAAGGCCCTGAGGGACGTGGAGACGGTCAGTGAGGCGCCCCTGCCGAAGGCCCCGCCGGATATCGAGCTGGACGGGGCGGTGCTGCGCCAGTTTCCGCAGCGCTTCATCAACCGCGAGCTGTCCTGGCTGCAGTTCAACCGCCGGGTGCTGGAGGAAGCCTCCAACCGCAACCATCCGCTGCTGGAGCAGCTGCGCTTCCTGTCCATCTCGGCCGAGAACCTCGACGAATTCTTCATGGTCCGCGTCGCGGGCCTGCGTGGGCAGGTGCGGTCCGGCGTGTCGACGATCTCGCAGGACGGCCTCACGCCCCAGGAGCAGCTCGCCAAGATCGCGGTCGAGGTCTCGAATCTCGCCTCCGATCAGCAGCGGCGCTGGGGCGAGCTGCGCGACGCCTTGCAGGGGGAGGGGATCGTCCTCGTCGAGGGCGCCGGTCTCACGAAGGCTGAGGCCTCCTGGCTCGAGGATTACTTCCTCAACCACATCTTTCCCGTGCTGACGCCGCTCGCCATCGACCCGGCGCATCCGTTCCCGTTCATGCCGAATCTCGGCTCGTCCATCGCGCTCAAGCTCGTGCGCCAGAGCGACGGCAAGGTTCTGAACGCGCTGATCCGCCTGCCGTCACGGGCCGAGCGCTTCGTCCGGCTGCCGGACTTCTCCGAGACGGGTTCGGCCCGATTCATCGCCCTCGAACAGATGATCGTGCTCTACACCAGCCGCCTGTTTCCCGGCTACGTGGTCCAGGGGCAGGGCGCGTTCCGGGTCATCCGCGATTCCGATATCGAGGTCGAGGAAGAGGCCGAGGATCTGGTGCGCCTGTTCGAGACGGCCCTCAAGCAGAGGCGCCGCGGCAGCGTGATCCGCCTCGAGGTCGAGGCCGCGATGCCGGAGGACCTGCGCCTGTTCGTGGCCGAGGAGATGGAGGTTTCCCGCGACGAGGTGTTCGTGGTCGAGGGCATGATGGGCCTGCGCGACCTGTCGCAGCTCGTCGCGCTGGACAGGCCGGACCTCAAGTTCAAGCCCTATAATCCGCGCTTTCCGGAGCGCATCCGCGAGCACAGCGGCGATTGCTTCGCGGCGATTCGCGAGAAGGACATCATCGTCCACCACCCGTATGAATCCTTCGACGCGGTGGTGCAGTTCCTGCGTCAGGCGGCACGCGATCCGAACGTGGTCGCGATCAAGCAGACCCTTTATCGCACGTCCTCGGACTCACCCATCGTTGCGGCCCTCGCCGAGGCCGCGGAGGCGGGCAAGTCCGTCACGGCTCTGGTGGAGCTGAAAGCGCGTTTCGACGAAGAGGCGAACATCCGCTGGGCGCGCGATCTCGAACGCGCGGGCGCTCAGGTGGTCTATGGCTTCATCGAACTCAAGACCCACGCCAAGCTCTCGATGGTGGTGCGGCGCGAAGGCAGCCAGCTCATTACGTATTGCCATGTGGGCACGGGCAACTATCACCCGATCACGGCGAAGATCTACACGGACCTGTCCTTCTTCACCGCCGATCCGGTGATCGGGCGGGACGTTTCGCGCATCTTCAACTTCGTCACGGGCTATGCGGAGCCGGCGGAACTGGAGCGCATGGCCGTGTCGCCGCTGACCCTGAGAAAGCGCCTGCTCCAGCACATCGACGAGGAGATCGCCCATGCGCGAGCCGGGCGGCCCGGCGCGATCTGGGGCAAGTGCAACGCGCTCGTTGACCCTGACATCATCGACGCGCTCTACGATGCGAGCGCGGCGGGCGTGCAGGTGGATCTCATCGTGCGCGGCATCTGCTGCCTGAGGCCGGGCATCAAGGGTCTGTCGGACAACATCCGCGTGAAATCCATCGTCGGCCGTTTCCTGGAGCACACGCGCATCTACGCCTTCGGCAACGGGGCCGGCCTGCCGAATCCGAAGGCGCATGTGTACATTTCCTCCGCCGACCTGATGACCCGCAATCTCGACCGGCGCGTCGAGGCGCTTCTGCCGATCGGCAATCCCACCGTCCATCAGCAGGTGCTGGATCAGATCATGCTCGCGAACCTCCTCGACAACGAGCAGAGCTGGGCGGTGCTTTCCGACGGCACGAGCCAGCGGATCGTGCCCGGCAAGGGCGAGGAGCCGTTCAACGCCCACAAGTATTTCATGACGAACCCGAGCCTTTCCGGCCGTGGCAAGTCCCTCAAGACCTCCAGTCCCAGGGCGCTCGCGAAACGGGGACAGCGCTGACATGCAGAACATCTCCCGAGAAGCCCAGGGACGGCTCAAGATCGGCCAGCCCGTCGCCATCATCGATATCGGCTCGAACTCCGTGCGCCTCGTGGCCTATGAGGGCATGGCCCGGGCCGTGACGCCGATCTACAACGAGAAGGTCCTCTGCGGCCTCGGCCGCCATGTGGCGACGACGGGCCGCCTCGACGAGGATGCGGTGGATCGGGCCCTTCGAGCGCTCGCCCGGTTCCGGGTGCTGTGCGACACGATGCGGGTCTCCGACGTGTTCGTGCTGGCCACCGCCGCCGCGCGCGACGCCACCAACGGTCCCGCCTTCCTGGAGGCGGCCGAGAAGGCCTGCGGGCGTCCCATCAGCCTGCTCTCGGGCGCCGAAGAGGCGCGGGTCTCGGCCCTGGGCGTCGTGGCGGGCTTCTACGAACCGGACGGGCTGGCCGGCGACATGGGCGGCGGCAGCCTCGAACTCGTGGACGTGAGGGGCTCGACCGTCGGCCAGGGCGTCACCATGCCCTTGGGCGGCCTCGCCCTGCAGGACGTGAGCGGCGGCTCCCTGAAGAAGGCGCAGAAGATCGTGCGCGCGGCCTTGGAGCGCGCCCCGGAATACCTGGAAAACCTGCATGGCCGAACCTTCTATGCGGTCGGCGGCACCTGGCGCGCCCTGGCGCGCCTCCACCAGGCGGCCACGGATTATCCCCTCCATGTGATGCACGGCTACGTGATCGATCCGAGGGACGGCCTCGACTTCCTGCGCCTCGTCGAGGCGGCGGATTCAAAGACCCTGAAGGACATCGAGAGCGTTTCCGAGGCGCGCCGGCCCCTTCTGGGCTATGGCGCCATCGTTCTGGAAGAGATCATCCGCCTCGGCTCGCCGAAGGAAGTGGCGATCTCGGCCTTCGGCGTCCGCGAGGGCGTGCTGTTCGACAAGCTCGACCCGGACACCCGAAAGCGCGATCCGCTGCTCGCCGCCGCGAGCGACCTGAACCTGCTGCGGTCCCGCTCCCCGCGGCACGGCGAGGAGCTGTGCGACTGGACGGAGGCCTTCCTCCGGAGCCTCGGCCTGCTCGAAACCGAGATGGATACGCGGCTGCGCCGGGCCGCCTGCCTCCTGGCCGATATCGGGTGGCGGGCGCATCCCGATTACCGGGGCGAGCAGAGCCTCAACCTGATCGCCTATGGTGCATTCGCGGGGCTGGATCACCCGGGCCGGGCCTATCTCGCCCTGTCCATCTTCTTCCGGCACGAGGGGCTGTCCCCGGACAAGGTGGGGTCGCGCATCAGGACCCTGGCCGGGCCCCGCTATCTGGAGCGCGCCCGCCTGCTCGCCGCGCTCATGCGCATCGCCTATCCGGTTTCGGTTTCGATGGAGGGTATACTGCCGCAGGCGCCCTTACGGGCGAGAGGCAGGCAGGTGGTTCTGCAATTGCCCTCTCCCATGCAGGATCTCGCCAACGAACGGCTGGCTGGCCGCATGAAAGCGCTCGGCAAGCTCCTCGGGATGGAGCCTGTGATTGAAATCCTAGCTTAGGGCGGCGGCCGGGGCCTGCGCCTTTCGGCTGGTTTTCACAGCGCTTAACTTGGGTTAAATGGAATTCCGCCGCTCATCTCAAGAGCGGAAGCAGGATTTGGCGGGAACCTTATATGAGCCTCATCAATCTGTCGGCCGTGCAGAATGCACAACATTCGCGCGATCCCTACGATCACCTCCTGGCGTCCGAGTTCCTGAAGCAGGACGCCATCGACGATCTCCGGCGCGACTTTCCCGAGATCAACAAGCCCGGTTATCTCACCGTCGACGAGGTCAAGCTCCATGGCCGCTTCAAGCAGCTGATCGATGAGCTCGAAGGCCCCGAACTGACCGAGGCCCTGTCGAAGAAATTCGGCGTCGACCTGCACCCCTATCCGCGCCTCACGACGATCATGAGGAAGTCGCAGCCCAAATACGGCGCGATCCACACGGACGGCCCGTCCAAGGTCATGACCATGCTCGTCTACATGAACGACGCATGGCAGCAGGACGAAGGCGGACGCCTGCGCGTGCTCTATGACGGCCAGAACTTCGAGCCCTACAAGCTCGAAGTGCCGCCGATGATGGGCACTATGTTCGCCTTCCTGCGCTCCGACAATTCCTGGCACGGGCACCTGCCGTTCGTCGGCGAGCGCCGCGTCGTCCAGATCGCCTGGGTGAAGAGCCAGGCCGACGTGGACCGCAAGAAGAAGCACAACAAGATGGCCCAGTTCTTCAAGGGCATCTTCGGACGGTAGGTCTTCCCCCTCAAATCAGAAGCATCTTTCGTCATGCCCGGCCTTGTGCCGGGCATCCACGTTTTAGACGCAGGCGCATCAAAGACGTGGATGGCCGGGACGAGCCCGGCCATGACGAGAATGACAAATGTGTGTTGTAAGCAGTGCTTACGCGCCCTGAATCGTCCGCAGCTTCACCCTGCCGCGCTCGAGCACGAGGCCGAGCTGGCCGTTCTTGAGGGCGAGGGCCTTTTCGCCGAAGAGAGCCCGGCGCCAACCGTGCAGGGAGGGTACGTCCGCCATGTCGCTCTCGGCGATGGCCTCCAGCTCCTCGACGGTGGCGATGATCTTGGGGGCGACGCCCTCCTGCTCGGCCACGGCCTTGAGCAGGACCTTCAGCAGATCGACGACGGCTCCGGTGTTGCCACGTCCACGGCTGCGCTCGGGCATCGGTACGGTGGCCGGATCGCGCGTGACGCCGCGCTCGACCGCCTCAAGGATGTCCGCCCCGGTCCGGGAGCGCTCGAAACCGTTCGGAATTGAGCGCAGTCGCCCCAAAGCCTCTACGCTGCGGGGGGCGGAGGTCGCGATGTCGATCATCGCGTCGTCCTTGAGAATGCGTCCCCGGGGCACGTCGCGCCCTTGCGCCTCGCGCTCGCGCCAGGCCGCCACCTCCATGAGCACGGCCACCTCCTTCGGCTTGCGCAGACGGCCGGCGAGGCGGCGCCAGGCATTGCCGGGATCGGCCTGGTAGGTCTCGGGAGAGGTGAGAACGGACATCTCCTCGGCGAGCCAGTCGAGGCGGCCGTTCTTCTGGAGCTGGCCCATCAGCGCCTCGTAGACCTTCACCAGATGGGTGACGTCCGAGAGGGCATAGGTGAGCTGGGCGTCGGTGAGGGGACGGCGCGACCAGTCCGTGAAGCGGGAAGACTTATCGATCTTGGCCTTGGCGAGGTCGTTCACCAGCTGCTCGTAGGAGACAGAATCGCCATAGCCGCAGACCATGGCGGCGACCTGGGTGTCGAACAGGGGCTCGGGGACCATGCCCCCCAGGTTCCAGACGATCTCCAGGTCCTGCCGGGCGGAATGGAACACCTTCACCACGGCCTTGTCGGACATGAGCGCCATGAACGGCTCGAGGCTGATCCCCTCGGCCAACGGGTCGATGAGATAGGCATCCGACGGGTCGGGCCCGGCCATCTGGATCAGGCAAAGCTTCGGGTAATAGGTGGTCTCGCGCAGGAACTCCGTGTCGACGGTGACGAACGGATGCTGGCTCAGGCGGGAACAGGCGTCGGAGAGCGCCTCGGTGGTCGTGATCAGATTCATGGCAAAGTCTTTTAGCGGAAGCTGCTTGTGCAGGCGACTCCCCCTTAAGCCCTGCGAAGGGCTTTCCTCCGCTCTTTTGCCTGCTTTTCGGCCCGCTTCACGAGCCAGTCGAGAATGTTCCGGTGAACCACGAAGCCGGTTTCCGCGTCCTCCAGACGCTCGATCCGGTCCACCCGGAAGCCGCGATAGCCGTCGTCGGACATGTCGATGCCCCCGAGCAGCATCTTGCCAGGACCCACCTTCAGCTCGCGCGCGATCACCCAGCGCCGGGTCGCGTTGCCGACCTGGTCCACGTAATCGATCTCGAGGGCGCCGTCGAAGGGATAGACATGCCAGTTCCCCTCGATCCGCTCCTCGATGGGAGCGTTCGGCCCGTGTTTCAGCAGGGTTGTCGCATGGGTGAGTGTCATGCAGTGGATATGGTAATTCACGCTTTGTTCTTCAAGGGAAAAGCGTTGAAAAATAAGGGGTTGAGGGCAAAAATCGGCGTTTCCGTCCGGCCGGTGTGAGCGGGATGACACCCTCGCCGTCATCCCCGGCCTCGGGCCGGGGATCCACGTCTTCTGACGTTGCGCTTCCAAGACGTGGATGGCCGGATCAAGTCCGGCCATGACGGGCCGGAGCGACGAGCGTGGATGGGCGCGACAAGCGCGGCCATGACGGGGGAGCCATGGTAGGGCAGGGGCCGAAATCCGGCCCATCCGCCCTCATTTCCGCCTTCCGCCTTGACTTCCCGGGCCTCCCATGGATGTTGCGCGGAACACCGAACCAGCAGGCTTTTTCCATGTCCGCCTCCATGCACCGTTACCGTTCCCACACCTGCGGCGCGCTCCGCGAATCCGATGTCGGCCAGGTGGCCCGCCTTTCCGGCTGGTGCCATCGCATCCGCGACCATGGCGGCGTGCTGTTCATCGACCTGCGCGACCATTACGGCATGACCCAGTGCGTGATCGATCCGGATTCCCCGGCCTTCAAGCTGGCCGAGACCGCCCGGTCCGAGTGGGTGATCCGCGTCGACGGCAAGGTGCGCAAGCGCCCGGCGGGCACCGAGAACCCGGAGCTGCCCACCGGCATGATCGAGGTCTACATCACCGACATGGAGGTGCTGGGCCCGGCGGACGAGCTGCCGATGCCGGTCTTCGGCGACCAGGAATACCCGGAGGAGACTCGTCTCAAGTACCGGTACCTGGACCTGCGCCGCGAGAAGCTGCACAGCAACATCATGAAGCGCGGCGCGATCATCGACAGCCTGCGCACCCGCATGAAGACCAGCGGCTTCTTCGAGTTCACGACCCCGATCCTGACGGCCTCCTCGCCCGAGGGCGCGCGCGACTTCCTGGTGCCCTCGCGCATCCATCCCGGCAAGTTCTACGCGCTGCCGCAGGCTCCGCAGCAGTTCAAGCAGCTGATCATGATCTCCGGCTTCGACCGGTACTTCCAGATCGCGCCCTGCTTCCGCGACGAGGACCCGCGCGCCGACCGCCTGCCGGGCGAGTTCTACCAGCTCGACGTGGAGATGAGCTTCGTCACCCAGGAAGACGTCTTCCAGACCATGGAGCCGGTGATCCGCGACACCTTCAAGGAATTCGCGGACGGCAAGCGGGTGACGGACGTGTTCCCGCGCATCCCCTATTTCGAGGCGATGCTGAAATACGGCTCCGACAAGCCAGACCTGCGCAATCCGCTCGTGATCGCCGACGTGTCGGAGGTGTTCGAGCGTGAGGACGTGACCTTCAACGCGTTCAAGAACGTCATCAAGTCGGGCGGCGTCGTGCGCGCCATCCCGGCCACGGGGGCCGCTTCGCAGCCGCGTTCCTTCTTCGACAAGCTCAACGACTGGGCCCGCTCGGAAGGTGCGCCGGGCCTCGGCTATATCGTCTTCGAGGAAGAGGGCGGCCAGATCCAGGCCAAGGGCCCGATCGCCAAGTTCATCCCGGAGGCCGCGCAGGCCGTGATCCGCGAGAAGGCCGGGATCAAGGCGGGCGACGCCGTGTTCTTCTCGGCCGGCGCCGAGGACAAGGCCGCTTCGCTCGCCGGCAAGGCGCGCGTGCGCATCGGCGACGAGCTGGGCCTCGGCAACAAGGACCAGTTCGCCTTCTGCTGGATCGTCGATTTCCCGCAATACGAATGGAACGAGGAAGAGAAGAAGATCGACTTCTCCCACAACCCGTTCTCCATGGGCAACATGGACCACGACGCGTTCATGGCCCTCGACCCGTCGGACAAGGACAGGATCCTCAAGATCACGGCCTTCCAGTACGACATGGTCTGCAACGGCTACGAGATGGCTTCCGGCTCGATCCGCAACCACCGCCCCGACCGGATGGTGAAGGCCTTCGAGATCGCCGGCTACGGCGAGAAGGAAGTGATGGAGCGCTTCGGCGGCATGTACCGCGCCTTCCAGTACGGCGCACCGCCCCACGGCGGCATGGCGGCGGGCGTGGACCGCATCGTGATGCTGCTCTGCGGCGCGCATAACCTGCGCGAGATCACGCTGTTCCCGATGAACCAGAAGGCGGAAGACCTGCTGCTCGGCGCTCCCTCCGAGGCGACCCCCAAGCAGCTGCGCGAGCTGCACATCCGGACGAATCTGCCGGAGAAATAAGGCTCCCCGTCTTGGGACGTCAGTTCAACTGATCGCGTCATGGCCGCACTCGCTGCGGCCATTCGCGTCTTTGAGCCAGGGCTTCGAAACACCTTAGGCCGGGGTGTTGGTTTGCCAGGCTGGACCGCTCACGATCCGGGCCGCTTGCGCTCCGGGCAGACCTGTCATGCCGCGCCCGCGTTTCGCCCTTCGCTCCGAGAGAAGAGCGTTGACGCAAAGAGCAAGGGCGCGCACAAGGTTCTTTCAATTGAACGGCTGGTGTAAGGAGCGTTGGCGATGCCGGAGAACATCTCGCAGGATCTGAAATCGGGGGCGATGTTCTACCACCAGTATCCGCGTCCTGGTAAGCTCGAGATCCAGCCGACCAAGCCGCTCGGCAACCAGCGCGATCTGGCTCTGGCCTATTCCCCCGGCGTGGCCGCGCCCTGCCAGGCCATCGAGGCCGATCCGGCGCAAGCCGCCAACCTGACCTCCCGCCAGAACCTCGTCGCCGTGATCTCCAACGGCACCGCCGTGCTGGGCCTGGGCGACATCGGGCCGCTCGCCTCGAAGCCGGTCATGGAGGGCAAGGCCGTCCTGTTCAAGAAGTTCTCCGGCATCGACGTGTTCGACATCGAGGTCGCCGAGAAGAACGTCGACAAGCTCGTCGAGGTGATCGCCGCCCTCGAGCCGACCTTCGGCGGCATCAACCTGGAAGACATCAAGGCGCCCGAATGCTTCGAGGTCGAGGAGCGGCTGAAGGCCCGCATGGGCATCCCGGTCTTCCACGATGACCAGCACGGCACCGCCATCATCGTGGGCGCCGCCGTCATGAACGCCCTCGAGCTGGCGGGCAAGGACATCGCCGAGGTCAAGATCGTCACCTCCGGCGCGGGCGCCGCCGCGCTCGCCTGCCTCAACCTGCTCGTGTCGCTCGGCGCCAAGCGCGAGAACATCTGGGTCACCGACATCGAGGGCGTGGTCCACGACGGCCGCAACGAGCTCATGGACCGCTGGAAATCGGTCTATGCGCAGAAGACGGACCTGCGCACGCTCGCCGAGGTGATCCCGGACGCGGACGTGTTCCTGGGCCTGTCGGCCGGCGGCGTTCTGAAGCCCGAGATGGTGGAGAAGATGGCGCCGCGCCCGCTGATCCTGGCGCTGGCCAATCCTTACCCTGAGATCATGCCGGAGGAGGCCGAGGCCGTCCGGCCCGACGCCATGATCTGCACCGGCCGCTCCGACTATCCGAACCAGGTCAACAACGTCCTGTGCTTCCCCTACATCTTCCGCGGTGCCCTCGACGTGAATGCCACCACGATCAACGAGGCGATGAAGGCGGCCGCCGTGCGGGCGATCGCGGGCCTCGCCCGCGAGGCGCCGTCCGAGGTGGTGGCGCGGGCCTATGGCGGCGAGGCGCATCCCTTCGGGCGCAAGTCCCTGATCCCGAGCCCGTTCGATCCGCGTCTGATCCTGCGCATCGCTCCCGCGGTGGCTCAGGCGGCCATGGAAACCGGCGTCGCCACGCGCCCGCTGGAGGATCTGGAGGCCTATACGGAATCGCTCGGCCGCTTCGTGTTCCGCTCCGGCTTCATCATGAAGCCGCTGTTCTCGACGGCGAAGACCAACCCCAAGCGGGTGATCTATGCCGAGGGTGAGGACGAGCGCGTGTTGCGGGCCGTCCAGGTGATCGCGGAGGAGGGGCTGGCGAAGCCGATCCTGATCGGCCGTCCCAGCGTGGTGGAGGCGCGCATCAAGCGCTTCGGCCTGTCCATGAGCATCGGGCGCGAGTTCGAGCTGGTGAACCCGGAGGACGATCCGCGCTATCGCGATTATGTGGCCACCTATGTGGAGGCCGCGGGCCGCAAGGGCATCACGCCGGATGCGGCGAAGACGCTGGTGCGCACCAATTCCACCGTCATCGGCGCGCTGGCGGTCCGGCGCGGCGATGCGGACGCGCTGATCTGCGGGCTGGAGGGGCGTTTCCAGTCGCGCGTGAAGCACATCAAGGACATCATCGGCCTTGCTCCCGGCGTGCACGAGATGGCGGCATTGTCGCTGGTGATCACGCCCAAGGGGGCGTATTTCCTGGCGGACACGCATGTGCAGTTCGATCCGAGCGCGGAGGAGATCGCCGACATGACGATCGCCTGCGCCAGCCACGTGCGCCGCTTCGGCCTGGAGCCGAAGATCGCGCTGCTCTCGCATGCGGATTTCGGCGCGGCGGACACGCGCTCGGCGGTGAAGATGCGCGAGGCGCTGGCCTGCATCAACGAGCGGGCTCCCGATCTCGAGGTCGACGGCGAGATGCAGGCGGATGCGGCTCTCTCGCAGATGATCCGCGACCGGGTGAACCCGGACTCGCGGCTGAAGGGCGAGGCGAACGTGCTGATCATGCCGAACCTGGACGCGGCCAACATCGCGTTCCAGTTCACGAAGATCCTGGCGGATTCGCTGCCGGTGGGCCCCATTCTCATCGGCCCGGCGAAGCCCGCGCACATCCTCACCCCATCCGTCACCGCCCGCGGCATCGTCAACCTCACCGCCATTGCCGTGGTGGAGGCCCAGGCCGTCGAGCAGGACCAGCCGGTGCTGATTTAGTTCAGGTTCGTTTCGTCATGGCCGGGCTCGTCCCGGCCATCTACCTCTTGGGATCTACAGCGTCTCAAAGACGTGGATCCCCGGCCCAAGGCCGGGGATGACGGAATAGGGGATTTGAAACGAAAACGGCCGCAGCAGGTGCGGCCGTTTTTCTGTTTGGACGTCGTTTCACTCCGCCTTCGCGGTGATCTTGAGCTTGTTCAGGAGCGCCTTCGGATCGGACGTGAGCATCACATCCATCACGCCGAAGCCCGAGGGGCTCTTCGGCTCGGCAGCGAGGGTAAGTCTGCCGGGCTTTTCGATGAAGCGCGCGACAGCCTTGCCGAGGGCCTGTGCCTGCTCCGAATTGCCGATCATGCTCGACACGACGAGGGGCGTGGCGCCCGCGTACAGCTTCCGCAGCGCCTCGGGCGAGGTGCCTTCTTCCTTTGCTGCACTGGCCAGATAGCGCTCGACCAGGCCCTTGTTCTCGATCACGACGCTCGCAGCCTTCGCCTTGGCGCCGATCAGTGCGGCCGAGGCGGTTGCCTCGTCGGGGCTGAAGAGGTCCGGGCTGACATTGCCGATGAGGCCGGTCATGCGCAGGCTTCCCATGTCCTTTCCGTCCATGGAAAGCTCCTTGATGGCGATTTCCCGCGAGGCCTCGTTCCAGGCGGCGGCGATCACCAGGGAGCCGTCGATGGATGTGTAGCCGAGGGCCTGAAGTTGCTGGACGAGTTCGTCGTCGCTGTCCCCCGGAAGCGTCGTGGAGAGGTTGCGCTGCTCGAAGCGGATATTCGTCGGAATGCCGTTCACGGGCTTGTCGGCGGTGAGCTCCATGAGACCCAGAGCGACGCGCATCCGCTCGTCGGGCTTGTCCTCGGCAGCGGGGACATCGATGTCCATGTCCGTGATGCGCAGCGTTCCGAGAGTGGGAACGAGCCTGCGCAGCGCGGCGCTGTCGAGATCGGTCAGCGACTTGCTGTCGAGCGTCTTGAGCCCTTCGAGCGTCGGCGCGAGAGAGAAACCGGAAAGGCTGATGGCGCCGATCTTGACGCGGCCGTCCGCATCCGTGACGTCGAGGCCCTCCACACGAATCTCGGGGGGCTGCGGACCGTTCGCACCGGTATAGGCCAGGCGTGCGATGGAGCCCGTTCCCTTGTTCTCCTTCCCGTCGCCCTTGAACGTGACGCCCGTGGCCTCCACGAGGCCTGCGTCGAAGGCGCCGAGGAGGTCGGCGACGATATGCAGGAGCCGGGTCTGCTCTTCAGACGTGGTTTCCTGTTTCTGAGCCAGTTCATTGATGGCCGCGATCGTGCCGTTCCAGGAATCCCGCGTTGGCCGGGCCATGATGTCCCGGCCATGGAGCCAGGCGACCTGAAGGCTGAAGTTGCCGTCGCCGTCGGCCATGTCGATCCGGTCGACGGAGAAGGCGCTGTAGATCTTCGTCAGGGGGGCGGAGACCTCCTTCGTGTCATAGAGCTTCACGAAGGCGGGCGCGTCGAAATCGCTGAGCGTGATCCGGCCGTAGTTGATCAGGCTCTTGCCCTGATCGCCCGCCTCCTCGACCGCGCTGGCCTCGACGGTCGTCGATGCGATCCTGCCCCGCACGATGTCGTTCAGGGAGATGTTCCGGTGGAGGGAGGTCTGCGTTTGCTGGCCGAGCGTCTGGGTGATCTTCAGCTCGGGAATGGTCACCTGCTTGGCGTCGATCCTGGCGAGCTTGTCCGCGATCAGGCCGGAGCCGGACGAGAAGAGGCTTTCGATGTCCCCGCGCGTCACCGAGGCGCCGCTGAATGAGACCTGCTTGGCCTCGTAGGTGGCTCCGCCCCAGCTGAAGCGGACGTTCTCCAGGGTGAAGCTGTCGGCCGTCTGGGCGAATGCCGCGCTCCAGAGGGACGTCCTCACGGCCCCGATGGAAAGCCGCTGCGCGCCGTTGTCGGTCACGAGGTCGCGAAGGACCGCAGGCTCGAATTGCATGGCCGCCGTTCCGGCCATGAGGGCGAGTGCGCACACGCCTGAACGGTGAAGAAGCGTCATTGTGATGATCCCCGCGAATAGCCGAAGGCCCGAAGGTCGGAGCCTTCAGGCCGCAATGTCTTTGCGAGAAGCTAAAGCGGGAGACAAAGTTTCACAAGGAGAACGACGTGCCGCAGCCACAGGAAGCGGTGGCGTGGGGGTTTTCGATCTTGAAGGATTGGCCGATCAGGTCGTCCACGAAGTCGATGACGGAACCGTCCATATACTGGATGGAGACCTCGTCGACCACAACCGTGGCCCCGTCCTTTTCGATGAGGAGGTCGTCGTCCTGACGGGTCCGGTCCACGTCGAAGGCATATTGGAACCCCGAACAACCACCTCCGTTGACGCTGATTCTCAGCATCGACCCTTCCGGTTCGGTGGCCATGATCTCGTTGATGCGGCGCGCCGCGCGCTCGGTCAGGGAAATTCCAGTCATCGTACTTCCGGTCCTCATCAGGACATATGAGCATTTTCAGGCGATGTGGATACCGGTTCGCCACCTGAAAATGCGTGAGTACAACATGTTCTTTGGTCACTTGCTGCCAAAACAGCAAATGACCATAGTCTTGGACAAGCTCCTGAGACAAGGTAAGTGCGCCCTGACGAGGCTTCAACCCGAGGATGATCCGTGCGGCCCTTTGGCGAGAGATGGCGAGCCCCCTATGCCTGCGATCCGTGGGCGAGTCGCGGGCGGCTTTATCCGACGGCGGTGTCTCCGACCCGCAGCGAATTCCAGCGGGACCGGGACAGGATCATCCATTCGTCGGCCTTCCGTCGCCTCAAGCACAAGACGCAGGTCTTCGTGTATCACGAGGGCGACCACTTCCGCACCCGCCTGACCCACACCATCGAGGTCAGCCAGATCGCGCGGGCCCTGGCCCGGTCGCTCGGCCTCGACGAGGACCTGGCCGAAGCCCTGGCCCTGTCTCACGACCTCGGCCATACGCCCTTCGGCCATACGGGCGAGGACACGCTCGAGGAGTGCATGGCCGGATTCGGGGGCTTCGACCACAATGCCCAGGCGCTGAGGGTCGTCACTCGCCTGGAGCGCCGCTACCCCGACTATGACGGGCTCAACCTCACCTGGGAGACCCTGGAAGGGCTCGTGAAGCACAATGGCCCGCTCCTCGATGCACAAGGCAGGCCGACCCTGCGCTATGCGGAGCGCGGCGTGCCCCTCGCGATCATGGAATACAATGCGGTGCAGGACCTGGAGCTTGCCACCTTCGCCAGCGGCGAAGCCCAGGCCGCTGCGATCGCCGACGACATCGCCTATGACGCCCACGACATCGACGACGGCCTGAGGGCGGGCCTGTTCCGGATCGACGATCTGCGCGAGGTGCCTCTCCTCGAAGAGATCCTGGCCGAAATCGACGCGCGCTGGCCGAATCTCGATCTGTCCCGGCGCATCCACGAGCTGACCCGGCGGGTCATCACCCGCTTCGTGGAGGACGTAGTCGCGGAAGGGGACCGGCGGATTTCCGCGCTGTCGCCCAAAACCGCCGAGGATATCCGCAGGGCGAGCGAGACGATGGTCTGTTTCTCCAGGCCAATGCGCGAGGCCGATGCCGCCATCAAGCACTTCCTCTATGCCCACATGTACCGGCACCCGGAGGTGATGCGGGTCCGCGCCCAGGCCGACCAGATCCTGCGGGACCTGTTCCGCCGCTTCAAGACCGAGCCTGAGCTGATGCCGGAGGAATGGCGGAGGGATCTGCCGGAGGAGGACGAGCCCCGTCTCGCCCGCCGCGTGGCGGATTACATCGCGGGCATGACCGACCGTTATGCAATCCTTGAACACCGACGTCTGTTTGACGTAACGCCGGACCTGCGTTAGGCGGCACAACAGCATTCAGGGCCATGGGCTCTTCAGAGATAAAGTACATGAACATTTTCGGATTGTTTGAGAAGCGGGTCGCCGATGCCCTCGGCCGTCTGGCCAGCGACGGCAAGATTCCAACGGGCCTGGACGTGAGCCGCGTCGTGGTCGAGCCGCCGCGCGATCCGTCCCACGGGGATCTCGCCACCAATGCCGCCATGGTGCTCGCCAAGGAAGCGCGCATGAATCCGCGCGCGCTGGCCGAGCTGCTCGTGGCCGACCTCAAGGACGATCCGCGCGTCACGAACGTGGACATCGCGGGTCCCGGCTTCATCAACATCCGTCTTGCCCCGCAGGTCATGCACGAGGTGCTGCGCGCCGCCGTGGTGGATGCGGCCGGGTTCGGCCGGAGCGGGCAGGGGGGCGGCGAGCCTATCAACGTGGAATACGTCTCCGCCAACCCGACCGGTCCCATGCATGTGGGCCATTGCCGCGGCGCGGTGTTCGGCGATGCCTTGGCCGGACTGCTCGATTTCGCCGGCTACAAGGTGACCCGCGAATACTACATCAACGATGCGGGCGCTCAGGTCGACGTGCTCGCCCGCTCGGCCTACCTCCGCTACAAGGAGGCTCTCGGCCAGGACATCGGCGAGATCCCCGAGGGGCTCTATCCGGGGGATTATCTCAAGCCTGTCGGCGAGCGTCTCGCCAAGGAATACGGCCAGGGCCTGCTCGACAAGCCGGAAGCCGAGTGGCTGCCGCTCGTCCGCGAAGCGGCCATCAACGCCATGATGGACATGATCCGCGACGATCTCGCGGTGCTCAACATCCACCACGACGTGTTCTTCTCCGAGCGGTCCCTGCAGCTCGGCCCCGACGGGGATCAGGTGAAGGAGCTCATCACGGACCTGCGCGGGCGCGACCTCGTCTATATGGGTCGCCTGCCGCCGCCCAAGGGCCAGAAGGACGAGGATTGGGAGGACCGCGAGCAGCTTCTGTTCCGGGCAACGTCCTTCGGCGACGAGGTGGATCGTCCGCTGCTGAAGTCCGACGGCTCCTACACCTATTTCGCCTCCGACATCGCCTATCACCGCTCCAAATACGAGCGCGGCTTCGCCTCCATGATCGACGTCTGGGGCGCGGATCACGGCGGCTACGTGAAGCGCATGCAGGCGGCCGTGAAGGCCGTCACGGACAACAAGGGCGATCTCGACGTCAAGCTCTGCCAGCTGGTCAAGCTCCTGCGCGGCGGCGAGCCCGTGAAGATGTCCAAGCGTTCCGGCGACTTCGTGACCCTGCGTGAGGTGGTGGACGAGGTGGGCCGCGATGCGGTGCGCTTCATGATGATCTTCCGCAAGAACGACGCGACCCTGGATTTCGACCTCGCCAAGGTGGTCGAGCAGTCCAAGGACAATCCGGTCTTCTACGTGCAGTATGCCCATGCCCGCTGCGCCTCGGTCTTCCGTCAGGCGGCGGAGGCTTTTCCGGGGGAGGACTTCTCCGCGGCCGAGCTCCAGAAGGCCGATCTCGCGATTCTCAGTGACGAGGCGGAGACCGATCTCATCCACCGGATCGCCCAGTTCCCGCGCGTGGTGGAAGCGGCGGCCGAAGCTCACGAGCCGCACCGGGTCGCATTCTACCTCTACGACCTCGCCAGCGCCTTCCATAGCCTCTGGAATAAGGGCAAAGACTTGCCGCAATTACGCTTTGTTAATCTAACTGATAAAGATTCAACGAAAGCGAGGCTCGCTCTCGTGCATGCCCTAAGGGGGGTGCTCGCATCTGGCCTCGCAATCCTGGGCGTCACGGCACCCGACGAAATGCGCTAGTATTTCCCCAGACGGATCAACCGCTTGGGACAGGTGCGTGCCGGACGCTGTCACGTCGTGCCGGCGGAGCGTTGAGGGCTCCTGTCGCGTAACTGGAGAACCGGCGCATGAGCGAATCAGTGAAGCCCCGATTTGCCGTCGATCTGAACGACATCGAGCGGCATCTGGCCCAAGCGGGCTCCCATCCGTCCCAGCCCGCCGCCGCAACGCGCAACGATCCGTTGGCGGAATTGGCCAAGATCGTAGGCCAGGACGACCCTTTTCAGGCCATTTTGGCCAATGACGGGGCAGCGCGGCCGCGCCAGCAGCCGTCGCCGATCGACGATCTGTTCGCGGCCCGCGACAATGTGACGCCCGTGACCCGCCCGGCTCAGCCCCAGGCCCGGGAGGAGATGTTCGAGGTCTCGGCCTACGACCGGAGCGGCTACGCCCGGCAGGAGGCTCCTCGCGGTCGTGCCCAGGCCTATGGCTATGAGCAGGCCGCACCGGCCCAGCAGCAGGAATCCTATCATCAGGCGGCCTATGCGGACGGATATTACGAGCAGGCCGGCGGCTACGATCAGGCGGATAACGGTTACGCTCAGGACGATTACGCACAGCCCGAGCGCCTCGATTATCCTGCGGTTCAGAGGCCGCGGTCCCGCAAGGGACTGGTGACCATGGGCGCTGTCCTCGGCGCGATCGTCATCGGCGGCGGCGGTGCCTATCTTTTCATGAATTCCTCCAGCCCCGTGGGTGGAAAACCGGTCCTGGTCCAGGCGACCAAAGACCCGGTCAAGGTCCAGCCGCAGAACCCGGGCGGGGTCGAGATTCCGAACCAGAACAAGCAGATCTACGAGCGCACCCAGAACACCGACACCAAGGTGGTGAACCGCGAGGAGCAGCCGGTCGACGTCAAGCAGGCCATGCACGCGAACGGCTCCGCCACGGCGGACGCCACGGGCGCGACGGCTGCCGCCGCCCCGAGCCGGAGCGCGCCGAACAGCCTGAACCTCGGCGAGCCGCGCAAGGTCCGCACCGTCACGATCCGTCCGGACGGAACCGTGGTCGGCGCGCCTGAAGCCCCCGGTGCCCGTTCGACGGCGGCTGCGGCGCCGGCCATGACCATGCCGGCTGCGGCTCAGCCGAAGCCCGCCTCGGCCACGCCGGTTGCGGCGCCGGCCACTCCTGCGCCTGCGCCGAAGCCTGCGCCCGCGGCCTCGACCCCGGTCAATCCGGCGCCTGCGGCCGCTCCCGCGCCCCAGAGGGTGGCCTCCGCTCAGCCCGTTGCCATGCCGGCCCCCACCGCGGCCGATACGACGACCACGGCTGCCGGCGGCTATGCGGTTCAGCTGGGTCTGGCCAATTCGGAGAGCGCAGCGGAGACCGCCTTTGCCTCCTACCAGCGCAAGTATTCCGACCTGGAGGGGCTGCCGTCCATGATCCGCAAGGCCGAAGTGAACGGCAACACGATCTACCGCGTCCGCGTCGGGCCCATGACCAAGGACGAGGCGTCCTCCCTCTGCTCCAAGCTGCAGGGACAGGGAGGTCAGTGCTTCGTGGCCAAGAACTGAGGCGCCGTCCGGCGACAAGACTTCTTGACCCCTTCCATCAAGGGACTTAAGGCGCGGGCATGAAAACCCGCGCCTTTATTGCTGGCTGCTCCGGCCATGAGCTGACCCCCGACGAGATCGCCTTCTTCAGGGAGGCGGCCCCATGGGGATTCATCCTGTTTCGCCGCAACGTCGACAGCCCCGAGCAGGTGAGGGCGCTCTGCGCCTCGCTGCGGGAGGCGGTCGGGCGCGAGGACGCCCCGATCCTCATCGACCAGGAGGGCGGCCGGGTTCAGCGCCTCGGGCCGCCCCATTGGCCGAAATACCCGTCCGGCGCCACCTATGGCGCCCTCCATGCCAACGATCCTCTCGTCCAACGGGAGCTGGCCCGCCTCGGGGCGCGGCTGATCGCGCATGATCTGCGTTCCGTCGGCGTGACCGTGGACTGCCTGCCCGTCCTCGACGTGCCTTCCCCCGGCGCGCACGACGTCATCGGCGACCGGGCTTACGGCAAGACCCCGGAAAAGGTCGCCGTCCTCGGCCGCGCGGCCGCCGAGGGGCTTCTGGCGGGCGGCGTCCTGCCGGTGATCAAGCACATCCCCGGCCACGGCCGGGCGGGGGCCGACAGCCACTTGGCCCTGCCGGTGGTTGAGGCGACCCGCGAGGAGCTGGAGCGCCACGATTTCGCGCCGTTCCGCATGTTGACCGACATGCCCCTCGGCATGACGGCCCACGTGGTCTACACGGCCCTGGATCCGGAGCATCCCGCCACGACCTCCGCCACCATCATTCGCGACATCATCCGCGGCCATATCGGCTATGACGGTCTCCTGATGACCGACGATCTCTCCATGAAGGCCCTGTCGGGCTCTTTCCGGGAGAAGACGGAAGCTGCCTTTGCGGCAGGGTGCGACATGGCCCTGCATTGCAACGGTCAGATGGACGAAATGTCCGCCGTAGCCGAAGCATCTCCCGTTCTCGAGGGCGAGGCCCTGCGCCGGGCCGAGGCCGCGCTGGCCCGGATCCGGCACGAGCCGGAGCCGCTCGATCCTGTGGATGCGCGGGCAAGACTCGACGCCGCACTTGCGGTGACGACTTAAGCGCCGCAAGGTCGAACCCGCTTCAGTTGAGTACGCCCCATGGCCAAGCCCCTACCATTCGAGGATGTCGAGCCCACCGCCGAGCGCGCGGAAAGCGAGCCCGCGCTCCTCGTCGACGTGGACGGGTTCGAGGGCCCGCTCGATCTTCTGCTGGAGCTGGCGCGCCGCCAGAAGGTGGACCTGCACCGCATTTCCATCCTGGCGCTGGCGGAGCAATACATCGCCTTCATCGAGGAAGCGCGCCGCATGCGCCTGGAGCTGGCGGCCGATTACCTCGTCATGGCGGCATGGCTCGCCTATCTGAAATCCCGCCTTCTGCTGCCGGAGCCGCCGAAGGGCGAGGAGCCGAGCGCGGAGGAGCTCGCCACGGCCCTGGCCCTGCGGCTGCGGCGCCTGGAAGCCATCCGCGAGGTGGCCAAGAAGCTCGGGGAGCGCTCGCTCCTGGGCCGCGACATCTTCGCCCGGGGCGCGCCCGAGCCGGTGGTCATCCACCGGGATGCGCGCTACGAAGCCAGCCTCTACGAGCTGCTCAAGGCCTATGCGCAGCAACGGCAGGTGCAGTTCAACAGCAGGGTTTCCCTTCACAAGCGCAACGTCTGGTCGCTGATCGACGCCCGCGATGCCCTGGAGCGCCTCGTCGGCCACCTCAATGACTGGGTGACGCTCGATACTTATCTGATGGAGTACATGGTCGAGCCCTCCATGCGGCCGACCATTCTGGCCTCGGCCCTGTCCGCGACCCTCGAAATGGTCCGCGAGGGCAAGCTGACGGTCAGGCAGGACGAAGCCTTCGCTCCGGTCTGGGTCAAGCCCGTCGTCGACCCGGCCGAGTCAGGAGCCCAACCATGATGGACGAAACAGCCGAGATGCAGGACGTCGAGGAATCCGCCGGGAACTCGGCCGAGAGCCACGTGCCCGATCACGGAGAGGCGATGCGCATCGCCGAAGCGCTGCTGTTCGCCTCCGCCGAGCCGCTCGGCACGGACGAGCTGGCCGGGCGCCTGCCGGAAGGCGCGAATATCGAGCAGATCCTCAAGGATCTCCAGGAGCTGTATGCGCCTCGCGGCGTCAATCTCGTGCGGGTGGCGGGCAAATGGGCCTTCCGCACGGCGAGCGATCTGGCCTTCGTGCTGGCCCGCGACGTGGTCGAGCAGCGCAAGCTCTCCCGCGCTGCCATGGAGACCCTGTCGATCATCGCCTATCATCAGCCGGTCACCCGCGCCGAGATCGAGGAGATCCGCGGCGTGGCCACCTCCAAGGGAACGCTGGACCTCCTGCTGGAAACCGGGTGGATCCGCCTTCGCGGCCGCCGCAAGGTGCCGGGACGTCCCGTCACCTACGGCACGACGCCCGCCTTCCTGGACCATTTCGGCCTGGATGCGATCGAGGACCTTCCGGGCCTCGAAGAGCTGAAAGGGGCGGGCTTCATCGAAGGCCGCGTTCCTTCCGACATGTCCGTGCCGGTTCCCTCCGATGCGGAGGCCCTGCGCGAGGACGAGGACCCCCTGGACCAGGACGAGTCGTTCCAGGAGCCTCTCGAGATGCACCAGACAGTCACGGGCGAGACCGGCGAGGAATGAGCGACAGGCCTACATTCTCCGCGCGCGACCGGTTCAGGCTGCCCCGGTGGGGCCAGCGCGGCACGGCGGGCGCATCGATCCCGGCCCAGCTTTCCTTCGAGGACATCGTCCAGACCTACAGCTCCACTCAGGCGCTCAAGGGCGTGTCGCTGACGGTCGAGCCGGGTGAGCTGGTCTGTCTCCTCGGCCATTCGGGGTGCGGCAAGACAACGCTCCTGCGCATCGCGGCGGGCGTGGAGGCTCCCACGTCCGGGCGCGTGCTGATGGATGGGCGGGAGGTCAGCGGGCCAAGGAATTTCGTGGAGCCGGAGCGGCGCGGCATCGGCCTCATGTTCCAGGATTATGCGCTGTTCCCGCATATGACGATCCTGCAGAATGTGATGTTCGGGCTCAAAGACCTCTCGGCCTCCGAGGCCGACATCGCGGCCCGCCGCGCTTTGTCGCGGGTCGGGCTCGAGCATTACGCGAACGAGTTCCCGCATACCTTGTCCGGCGGCGAGCAGCAGCGCGTGGCGCTGGCGCGTTCCATTGCGCCGCGGCCCGGCGTGCTGCTTATGGACGAGCCGTTCTCCAACCTCGACCGGCGCATGCGGGACGCGATCCGTGATGAAACTGTCGCAATCCTCAGGGAAACCGGCGCGACGACCATCGTCGTCACGCACGATCCGGAGGAAGCCATGCGGATCGCGGACAGAATCGTGCTGATGCGCGCTGGCGGAATCGTCCAGCAGGGGACTGCCGAGGAGATCTATCGCAAGCCCGTGAACCTCTTCGCTGCGCGGTTCTTCTGCGACTTCAACGAGATCGAAGGCCAGGTGCGGAACCGGCAGGTGACATGCCCCGTCGGCGTGTTCCCGGCCCCGCATCTGCCGGACGGCCCGGCCGTCGTCTGCGTGCGGCCCCAGGGGGTGCGGCTGAGGCCCCAGGGCTTCTGCCTGCCGGGGCGTGTGGTATCACGCCGCTTTCTCGGCGAGGTCGATTTGGTGCATATCGATGTTCCTGGACTCGACCGTCCGCTTCAGGCCCGCGTTCACGATCTCGCTGGCGTGAAGGAAGGTCAGGATGTGGGCATCGATGTTGAACCAAAGGATGTCCTTGTTTTCGCCGCGTCCGACGCATAGGTTGGCCGCAAGTTCATATTCCGAGACCGCGCCTTTCACGGCGCAGGAGGATTGCCATGGGTGGCGCTAGTATTTGGCACTGGATCGTTGTGGGTCTGATCGTTGTCCTGCTCTTCGGACGCGGCAAGATCTCCGACATGATGGGCGATGTCGCGAAAGGCATCAAAGCCTTCAAGAAGGGCATGGCCGAGGATGATACTCCGAAGCCCGTGCAGCCTTCCGAGCCGGTGCGCACGCTCGATCATCAGGCCGGCGCTCCGACGAATGCCGCGACGACGGATCACAAGATCGGCTGAGTGTTGAGTGGCAGCCACGAGCGTGGCTGCGGTGAGTAAAGTCAGGGTCGAGGCCACGCCATGTTGGACATGAGCTGGGGTGAGGTCATGGTGATCGGCGCCGTCGCGCTGATCGTGATCGGCCCGAAGGATCTGCCCCGCGCCTTGCGGACGGTCGGACAGGTCACGGGCAAGCTGCGCCGCATGGCGGCGGAGTTCCAGGGGCAGTTCAACGAGGCCATGCGCGAGGCCGAGCTCGACGATGTGAAGAAGCAGCTGCAGGACGTGAACGACTCCGTGTCCAGCGCCACCAGCACGAGCTTCAATCCCATCCAGACGATCCGCGACGAGCTGAAGACCGCCGTCGAAAAGCCGGTGACGCCTGCGCCTGTGGCTGGGGCCGCCCAGCCGACGGGCGACGCCACCGCTCAGGCTGTCGTGGAGGGGCGGGCGCCTGCGCCGTCCGAGCCGCTGATCAAACTGCCGCCTCCGCCGGTGGACGACCCGGCCGAGGCCATTGCCGAATCCCTGCGCCGTGAGGCAGAGATCGAGGCGCAGAAAACGGCTGCTGCGGAAGCAGCCCCTGAGAAACCGGACGCAAAGGCCTGATGACCACCACCCCCGCCGAAGAGGATGAGGTCGAGGCATCGCGCGCGCCTCTGATCGAGCACCTGATCGAACTGCGCTCGCGCCTGATCAAGGCGCTCGTGGCATTCGTCGCCATGTTCTTCGTGTGCTTCGCGGGCGCGAAGTACATCTACAACGCGCTCGTGTGGCCTTACGTGCTGGCGGTCGGCTCGCCGGAGAGGGCGCATCTCGTCTATACGCACGGCCTGGAATACCTGTTCACGCAGATTCAGGTGGCGGCCTTCGGCGCGGGCTTCCTGGCTTTCCCGGTGATCGCCGTTCAGATCTACAAGTTCGTGGCGCCCGGCCTCTACAAGAACGAGCGGCGGGCCTTCCTGCCGTATCTCGTCGCGACGCCGATCCTTTTCGCCGTCGGCGCGGCCTGCGTGTATTTCATCGCCATGCCGCTGCTGATGCGTTTCTCCGTCGGCATGCAGCAGCTGGCGACCGATACCGCCCCGGCGATCGAGTTCCTGCCCAAGGTCAGCGAGTATCTGTCGCTGATCATGACCCTGATCTTCGCCTTCGGAATCTGTTTCCAGCTGCCGGTGATCCTGACCCTTCTGGCCCGCGCGGGGATCATCGACTCGGATTTCCTCAAGGCCAGGCGGCGCTATGCCATCGTGATCGTCTTCGTGATCGCGGCGGTTCTGACGCCCCCGGATGTGATCAGCCAGTTCGCCCTTGCGATCCCCACCTTGCTTCTTTACGAGGCGTCCATCTTCTCCGTCCGCATGGTCGAGAAGAGGCGCGCGGAAGCCGAGGCCGCGCGCGCGGCGGAAGGGTAGGCTTTTCAAGCCACGGGAAGGCCGCTCATCCTTGGCGTGAACACAGGGGCGGCTTGTGCTAAAGGCAGGGCCGGCTCATCAATCAGGTCCCAGATTCCCATGCACGACATCCGTTCCATCCGCGAGAATCCCGCGGCTTTCGACAAAGGCCTCCGGAACCGGGGCATGGAGCCCCTGTCCGAGCGCCTGATCGCCCTTGACGATGCCCGCAAGGGCGCCGTTTCCGCCCTTCAGGCCGCCACCGAGCGCCGCAACGCCATGTCGAAGGACATCGGCCAGGCCAAGGCCAAGAAGGACGAGGCCCGCGCGCAGGAGCTGATGGCCGAGGTCGCCCGCATCAAGGAATCCATGCCGGAGCTGGAGGAGGCGGAGCGCGCTGCCGACAGGGCCCTGTTCGAGGCTCTGGCCGCGATCCCCAACATCCCGCAGGAGGATGTGCCCGTCGGTGCCGACGAGCACGGCAATGTGGAGCGCCACCGCTTCGGCACGCCGCCGACGATCAATGACGCCAAGCAGCATTTCGAGATCGGAGAGGCCCTCGGCCTCATGGATTTCGAGACCGCCGCCAAGCTGTCGGGCTCCCGCTTCGTCGTTCTGAAGGGCCAGCTCGCGCGCCTGGAGCGTGCGCTCGGCCAGTTTATGATCGACCTGCACACCAGCGAGCACGGCTACACGGAAGTGAATCCGCCGCTGCTGGTGCGGGACGAGACCATGTTCGGCACCGCGCAGCTTCCGAAATTCGAGGACGATCAGTTCTGGGCGTTCCCGGGGAACTCTCTGGAACAGGCTCTTGCAGCGGCTCTCGAAGGCCAGCCGCGCGAGGCTGTCCGCAAGATCATCAAGGACACCCGCTACGGCATGATCCCCACGGCGGAAGTGACCCTCACCAATCTGGTGCGCGAGCAGATCCTCTCCGAGGAGGAGCTGCCCCTGCGCTTCACCGCGCTCACGCCGAGCTTCCGCGCGGAGGCCGGTTCCGCCGGCCGCGACACGCGCGGCATGATCCGCCAGCACCAGTTCGTGAAATGCGAGCTGGTCTCGATCACGACGCCGGATACCTCGGCCGACGAGCATGAGCGCATGCTCGCCTGCGCCGAGAACGTCCTGAAGAAGCTGGAGCTTCCGTTCCGCACCATGACGCTCTGCACGGGCGATATGGGCTTCTCCTCGACCAAGACCTACGACATCGAGGTCTGGCTGCCGGGGCAGGGCATGTATCGCGAGATTTCGAGCTGCTCGGTCTGCGGGGATTTCCAGGCGCGTCGCATGAATGCCCGCTACCGCTCACCTTCCGAGAAGTCGCCGCGCTTCGTGCACACGCTCAACGGTTCGGGTCTCGCGGTCGGCCGCACGCTCGTGGCCGTTCTGGAGAACTACCAGAACGCGGACGGCAGCGTGACGGTCCCGGCCGTCCTGCAGCCCTATATGGGCGGTCTCGCCCGCATCGAGCGTCAGGCCTGATATGCGCATCCTCTGCACCAACGACGACGGCATCCATGCTCCGGGGCTGAAGGCCCTGGAGGCCATCGCACGCGCCCTGTCGGACGATGTATGGGTGGTGGCTCCCGAGACGGACCAGAGCGGCGTCGCGCACTCGCTGTCCCTCAACGATCCGCTGCGCCTGCGCGAAATTTCCGACCGGCATTTCGCCGTCAAGGGAACGCCGACGGATTGTGTGATCATGGGCGTGCGCGAGCTGATGCGCGAGCACAGGCCTGACCTCATTCTGTCCGGCGTCAATCGCGGGCAGAACGCCGCCGAGGACGTGACCTATTCCGGCACGGTGGCCGGAGCCATCGAGGGCACGCTGCTCGGCATCCCCTCCATCGCGCTGTCACAGGCCTACAGCGCGGGAAACCGCAACGCCCTGAAGTGGCACTGCGCCGAGCACCACGGCCCGAAGGTCATCCGCAAGATCCTGGAGGCCGGCATCGACAAGGGCATCCTCGTCAATGTGAACTTCCCGGATTGCGAGCCCGACGAGGTTCGCGGCACAGCGGTGGTCAACCAGGGGCAGCGCACCCAGGAGCTTCTGCGTCTCGATGCGCGGGTCGACGGACGGGGCAACCCCTATTACTGGATCGCCTTCGAGCGCGGCCCCTTCGATCCCGGCAACGGCACGGATCTCTGGGCCCTGACCGACAGGCGCATCGCGGTCACGCCCCTGCGCATCGACATGACCGACGAGCCGACTCTGACGCGCTACGCGCAGGCCTTCGGCTAAGCGAGGCTTCAGATGAGCCAGGAGCCCTTCTTCTCCGAAGCGGAAGCCCGCAGCGAGCAGGAGGCCATCGGCGTCGCATCCTTCATCCTGTCCCTGCGGGCTAAGGGCATTCGCGACACAGCGCTGCTCAGGGCCATGGAGCTCGTGCCCCGTGACGTGTTCGCCCCCCGCCGCTTCCGGGACCTGTCCCGCACCGATGTCGCCCTGCCGCTTCCCTGCGGCCAGACGATGACCGCGCCCGCGACGGTCGCGACCATGCTCCTGGCCCTCGGCGTCGCGCCGGGGCAGCGCGTGCTAGAAATCGGCACCGGCACCGGCTACGTCAGCGCTCTCATGGCGCATCTCGGGGCGGAGGTGACCACGGTCGAGCGCTTCAACACCCTAGCCGCGAGCGCCGGCCAGCACCTGACCATCGTGGAGGCAGGCAAGGTGCGGGTGGAGGTCGGCGATGGGCTTGCCGTGCGCGTGCGTGACCGGTTCGACCGTATCCTGCTCAACGGCGCCTGGCCCGACATTCCGGCGACATTGACGTCGCAGCTAGGGCCCGGCGGGCGTCTCGTGGGCGCCTTGGCGGAAGAGGGCGCGCCGCGCCTCGTTCAGATCGATCGCCTCCCGGATGGTGAGTTCAGCCGGAACCTGGGCGGGCCCCTGCGGATTTCCCGACTGGTCGCCGGCATTGCGGCAACACTCTGATCGAATCGAAAAAATTTGGCGACACGGTTACGACATTTTTCATGGCGTCAACCGTTGCTTAACCTGAACAGCGTTTTAATGCCCCCATCAAGTTGCGTGCGGTTGGGGTAATTGAGTCATGCGTTTGCGTGTGGGTTCTGGGCAATGGAGTGCTGTGTCGCGGGTCGCTCTGGTGAGCTTGATCGGCTCTGCCGCGGCGGCCTGTAGTGGCGACACGATGCGGTTTTCGGAGAATCCGTTCTCCAATCCGTTCTCCAACAGCGAACGCGTTGCGCCCGGCACGCCGACGGCCTCTCAGGACACTCCGTCCTATAACGGTGCTCCCTCCTATGCGGCGGCTCCGCTGCCCACCCCGTCCGTTCACGCGCAGGCACTTCCCCCGGTGCAGGCTCAGCCTCTGCCGCAGCCCTCGCGCATGGCGGCCGCGCCCGCTCCGATTCAGCCGCGCCCCGCGCCGATGACCCCGCCTGCCGCTCAGTCGAAGATGCGTTTCGTTGACCAGACCAAAGTCGCCGTCTCCGACCAGCCCGTCCCGGTCGAGCCGGCCCGCCGCACCCGTCCGGGCATGCAGCAAGCCGCAGCGCCGGCTCCCATGCAGCCGAGACCCGCGCCCGTGCAGCAGGTTGCCTCCGCCACGAACGAGCCGCTCGTGTCGCCGGCGCGTCCCGTCGAGCCTCAGCAGAAGGTCGCCGCCATCGAGCTGCAACCCGTGAAGCCTGCTCCGGTCACACAGAGCGTTGCTCCGGCCCCGGCTCCCGCGCCGGCTCCGCAGCCCGAGGCCGCCAAGGCCCCGGTGCAGGAGCCCGAGCAGACGGCAAGCCTGTCCGCCAGCAACTTCCGCTGGCCGGCCCGTGGCCGCGTAATCGCGGGCTTCGGCGCCAATGGCGGCAACGAGGGCATCAATATCGCCGTTCCCGAAGGGACGCCGGTGAAGGCCGCCGAGGCCGGCACGGTGACCTATGCGGGCAGCGAGGTGAAGGGCTACGGCAATCTGGTTCTCATCCGGCACGAGAACGGCTACGTCTCGGCCTATGCCCATAACAGCGCGCTGAACGTGAAGCGCGGCGAGCAGGTGAAGCGCGGTCAGGTGATCGCCACCGCCGGCCAGACAGGCAACGTGACCTCGCCGCAGCTGCACTTCGAGATCCGCAAGGGCGCGACCCCGGTCGACCCGATCAAGCATCTCGCCGACTAGAGTCGGCAACGGTTTGGATTGGCTTTCGAGACCCGAGGCTGATCACGCGAGGGGACGGTGGAGCTCAGCCACCGTCCCTTTGGCGTTTGCGATCGGGTGAGGCTGTAAAGACCTCGCCGCGTCATGCCCTCGAGGGGCAGAGACCGCGACCGGTGGGAGTGTAGGGACGACAAACGGGCAACCCGCTCCGCGGGCATTCGTCATCCCCGGCCTTGGGCCGGGGATCCACGTCTTCGCGGCGCGGCATTTCTCAAGATGTGGACGGCCGCACCGAGGGCGGCCGTGCCGGCGGGGAGCGGAGCGGCCTCTCGGGCTGACCGTTGGTGGCTGAGATCGGCTTAAATCGCCTTGCCCAAGCGCCCGGCGAGATCCTGGATGAACTGCCAGGCCGTGCGGCCCGAGCGCGCGCCGCGGGTCGTGGCCCATTCCAGGGCTTCGGCACGGATGGCGGCGCGGTCGCCGTCGAGGCCGAGATGGTCCACATAGCCGAAGATCATGTCGAGATACTCGTCCTGGCTGCACTTGTGGAAGCCGAGCCACAGGCCGAAGCGGTCGGACAGGGACACCTTCTCCTCGATGGCCTCGCCGGGATTGATGGCGGTGGAGCGCTCGTTGTCCATCATGTCGCGGGGCAAGAGGTGGCGGCGGTTGGACGTGGCGTAGAAGATCACGTTGTCCGGGCGTCCCTCGATTCCGCCTTCCAGCACTGCCTTGAGGGACTTGTAGGAGGTATCGTCCGCATCGAAGGACAGGTCGTCGCAGAAGACGATGAAGCGATGCGGGTCCGCGCGGAGCAGGCCCATGAGATCCGGAAGCGTCTCGATGTCCTCCCGGTGGATCTCGATGAGCTTGAGGGGGCGGGCCTCGGGTGCCCTGGTCGTGTTGATCTCGGCATGAACCGCCTTCACCAGCGACGACTTGCCCATGCCCCGGGCGCCCCAGAGAAGGGCGTTGTTGGCGGGCAGGCCTCTGGCGAAGCGGGCGGTGTTCTCGGCGAGCTGATCCCGCACCCTGTCGATGCCCCTGAGCAGGTTCATCTCGACCCGGTTCACTTTCGCCACGGGGGAGAGCCTGCGCCCCGCCGCGTGCCAGACGAAGGCGTCCGCCGCGGCAAAGTCCGCCTGGGGAGCCCCAGCCGGGGCCAGACGCTCCAGGGCGTCGGCGATGCGCTTCAGAAGGGCCATGGATTCGGGGGAGGTGAGATCGGCGGACATCGGCATCTGACTTCAAGAAAAGGTGAGGAGGCCGTGCTTAGCGCAAAAACCGCCCTCCGGTCCATGCAAGAGGGGCGGGAAAGACCGCAGGAGCTTTGGGAAAGCCTTCCAACTTCATTGATTTCGTGGAGTCGATGGGTATAGTCCGCCCACTTTCAGTCCCGTTTGGCGCGGGTGGGCCCTGAATGGGTGCCTGCCTCGCGCCTTTATCCATGGAGAGCCGCTTGTTCATTTCACCTGCTTTCGCACAAGGGGCCCCCGCTGCAGGGGGCGGAATGGATACCATCATCCAGTTCGTCCCGTTTATCCTGATCTTCGTGATCATGTGGTTCCTGATCATCCGTCCGCAGCAGCGCCGGGTGAAGGCTCACCAGGAGATGATCAAGAACGTGCGCCGCGGCGACACCGTCGTCACCTCCGGCGGCATCATCGGCAAGGTCACGAAGGTGCTCGAGGATTCGGCCGACATCGAGGTGGAGATCGCGGACAACGTGAAGGTGAAGGTGGCTCGCGCCATGATCTCCGAGGTCCGCTCCAAGACCGAGCCGGTGAAAGCCTGACAATAAATGATCGGCCCTCGGGCTGGTGGCGCATCGTGCGGAGAAGTGGACCCGGTTTTCCGCCATCGACGATGCGCCATTTTAGAGAGGGAGCATCGGATGGGTGCCGAAAGTGGACGCCGCTTTCGGGTCCGATGCCTGAAGCTCTTGAGGGCCGGTTCGCTGTACGACATGTGCAGCAGAGTGTTTGAGAAAGGTTGAGCTGACGATGCTGCGCTTCTCGAAGTCGAAGATCATCGCTACCCTGGCGGTCATCATCATCGGTCTCCTGCTGGGGATTCCGAGCATGATGTCGCCTGAGCATCGCAAGGCGTATCTGAGTGCCGTTCCGAGCTGGGTTCCCTCTTGGATCGTGCCGTCCCGCGCCATCGTGCTCGGCCTCGACCTGCAGGGCGGTTCCCACGTCCTTCTCCAGGTGGACGAGCAGGATCTCGTGCGCGGTCAGGTCGCCATTCTGCGCGACGACGTGCGCCGGGTCCTCCGTGACACCCGCGTCGCATCGCAGAACGGCATCCAGACGATCCCGCGCGGCGTCCAGATCCGCGTGCCGAACGCCGCCGATCGTGAACGCCTGATGCCGCGTCTGCGCGAGCTGGCTCAGCCTATCAGCAACGCCGTTCTCGGCCAGACCGGCAATGCCAGCGTGGCGATGAGCGAGACGCCGGACGGCGCGATTACCCTGACCCTGACGGATGCGGGCATCAACGAGCGCGTGCGCCGTGCCGTCGATCAGTCCATCGAGGTGATCCGCCGCCGTATCGACGCCACCGGCACGACCGAGCCCAGCATCCAGCGCCAGGGCGCGGACCGCGTGCTCGTTCAGGTTCCCGGCCTCCAGGATCCGCAGCAGCTCAAGGCGCTTCTGGGTGAAACCGGCAACCTGGAATTCCGCCTCCTGGCCCAGCCCGGCGCCACCGATGTGGACATGCTGCCCATGCGCGATGCGGGCGGACAGCGGGTGCCCGTGGAGCGTCGGGTGATCGCCGAGGGCGGTGACCTGACGGATGCGCAGGCGGCCTTCGATTCCCAGACCAACCAGCCCATCGTGAACTTCCGCTTCAACATCCGCGGCGCGCAGCGCTTCGGCCAGGCGACGACGGAAAACCTCGGCCGGCAGCTCGCCATCGTTCTCGACAACGAGGTGATCTCCGCCCCCACGATCCAGTCGCCGATCACGGGCGGCTCGGGCCAGATCTCCGGCAGCTTCACCGTCGAGCAGGTGAACAACCTCGCGGTTCTGCTGCGCTCCGGCGCGCTGCCCGCCAAGCTCACCATCGTCGAAGAGCGCACCGTCGGCCCAGGCCTCGGGCGTGACTCCATCGAGGCCGGCAAGCTGGCCACGTATGTGGCCGCTATCTTCGTTGCGGCCTTCATGTTCGCGACCTACGGCGTGTTCGGCCTCATCGCCAATATCGCGCTTCTCGTGCACGTGGGCCTGATCTTCGGTCTCATGTCGGTGCTCGAAGCCACGCTCACCCTGCCGGGCATCGCGGGCATCGTGCTCACCATCGGCACGGCGGTCGACTCGAACGTGCTGATCTACGAGCGCATCCGCGAGGAAGTGCATGGAGGCCGCTCCATTGTGTCCGGCATCCAGGCGGGCTTCGACCGGGCCTTCGCGACCATCGTGGACTCCAACAGCACCATGGCCATTGCCGCCGTGATCCTGTTCTTCCTCGGCTCCGGTCCCGTGCGCGGCTTCGCTGTCGTCTTCATTCTCGGCATCCTCACGACGGTGCTCACCGCCGTGACCCTGACGCGCATGATGATTGCGCTCTGGTACCAATGGATGCGCCCCAAAGTTCTTCCGTTCTAAGGAGTGAGTATCGTGCGCCTCGTTCGGCTCTGGCCCGAAAACTCCCACTTCGACTTCATGCGCTTCCGGCGCTTCTCCTTCCCGCTCTCGGCCCTGGTGTCGGTGGCGACGGCGATCATGCTTCTGACGGTCGGCCTCAATTTCGGCATCGACTTCAAGGGCGGCACGCTCATGGAGATCCAGGCCAAGTCCGGCCAGGCCAACGTCGCCCAGATCCGCCAGACCGCCGAGGGCTTCGGCTTCGGCGACGTGGAGGTTCAGGAATTCGGCACCGCCGGCGAAGTTTCGCTGCGCTTCCCGATTCAGGCCGGCGGCGAGGCCGCGCAGGCGGGCGTGGTGCAGAAGGCGCGCGACACCTTCAGCAACGAGTACGAATTCCGCCGCGTCGAGACCGTTGGCCCGCGCGTGTCGGGCGAGCTGGTCCAGTCCGGTACCATCGGCATCGTGCTCTCGGTGATCGCGGTCCTGTTCTATCTCTGGTTCCGCTTCGAGCGCGAGCTGGCGGTGGCCTCCATCATCGGCACGCTGCACGATATCGTGCTCACCATCGGTTTCTTCGTGATCACGCGGCACGAGTTCAACATGACCTCGATCGCGGCGATCCTGACCATCGTGGGCTATTCGCTCAACGAGACCGTGGTGGTGTTCGACCGTACCCGCGAGCTCATGCGCCGCTACAAGACCATGCCGCCGGAAGAGCTGTTGAACCTCTCGATCAACCACACCATGTCCCGCACGATCATGACCGCGACGACCACGGCGCTGTCGCTTCTGGCCCTCGTACTCTTCGGCGGGCAGGCGATCCAGGGCTTCGCTCAGGTCATGCTCTACGGCGTGGTGATCTGCACCTATTCGGCGATCTGCATCTCCTCGCCCATGCTGATCTATATCGGCCTGCGCGGATCCGAGACCGTGAAGGTGCCGGAGGGCAAGGCCGCAGCCGCGGAGTGAGATCATGAGCGCTGGCCGCCTGTATGACGGTTTCGTCCCCGGACGCCACCAGATCGACGCTTACGGCAATGGCGGCTTTCGCTTCGCGGACATGTCCCATCGCGGCTCGATCCTCGCGCTGCCGTCTGGCATCAAGGCCTGGCCGGTCGGCTCGATAAAGGAGCTGAACGACGAGGCGCTCGCGCCCATCCTGGCCGAGGCCGAGGAGATCAACCTTCTCCTCTTCGGCACGGGCGCGGATATCGCAGCGCTTCCAGGGCCGTACCGCGAACGTTTCCGCGAGGCCGGCATCGGCCTCGACGTGATGCAGACCGGGGCGGCCGCGCGCACCTACAACATCCTTCTGGCGGAAAACCGCAAAGTTGCCGCCGCCCTCATCGCCGTGGGCTGATATGGCCGATCCGCAAGCCAATTTCGCCCATTGCGAGGCGCTCGTCCGCGAGGCCGATCCCGACCGCTATTGGGCGAGCCTCCTCGCGCCCGAAGAGAAGCGGTCCTATCTCCACGCCCTTTACGCCTTCAATTTCGAGATCGCGCGCGTGCGGGAATCCGTGCGCGAGCCGATGCTCGGCGAAATCCGCCTGCAATGGTGGCGCGACGCGCTGCAGGGCGAGGCGAGGGGCGACGTGCGCGCCAATCCCGTCGCCGCGGCGCTCGACGACACGATCGTCAAATTCCGGCTGCCCCGGCAATCCCTCGTGGACCTGATCGAAGCCCGCATGTTCGATCTCTACGACGATCCCATGCCGAGCGTGAACGACCTCGAAGGCTATAGCGGCGAGACTTCGTCGAGCCTGATCCAGCTCTCCAGCATCGTCCTGTCCGATGGCAAGGACCCCGGCACGGCGGACGCCGCAGGCCATGCGGGCGTGGCCTATGCCATCACCGGCCTCCTGCGCGCCTTTCCGATCCACGCCCGGCAGGGGCAGCTCTACATGCCCGTCGATATCCTGGCGCGGCATGGGGTGGTGCGGGACGACGTCGTCAGCGGACGCGGCGGGCCGGGCCTGAAGGGAGCGCTGGCCGACATGCGCGCCATCGCCCGCCGCCACCTCGAACAGGCGAGAACGCTGCGCACGACGATTCCGCCGGCGGCCGAACCGGCCTTTCGCCCACTCGCGCTGGTCGAGCCTTATCTGAAGGCGATGGAGAAGCGGGATTACGACCCGCTCCACACACCCGTCGAGCTCCCGCAATGGCGGAAGATCTGGGCGCTCTGGCGCGGGCCGTTCTGAGGGGACGTCCTTCTCTCCGCCATTCCCCGTTACCGTCTTCACCGGCCGTGTGCCGGTGATTCGCGCTATTGCGCATCGCGGCGCCGGAAAGACGTGGATGGCCGGATCTGATCCCCGGACCGAGTCCGGGGACGGCCATGACGAGGGGTGAAAGGCATCAGCCTCGGGAAGAGCAGATCACTCCGCCGCAGCTCACTCCGCCGCAGCGGGCATGTTGGCGGCGGACAGCCACGCCGCGAGATCGTCGCGGGCGCGGTCGGTGAGCATCTTCTTCTTCGCGATGGTCTTGGCCGAGCCGCGCAGACGCTTGCCGTCCTCCGCCTTCGGCGCGCGGTCGAGGGGCGGGAACAGGCCGAAATTTACGTTCATCGGCTGGAAGGAGCGCGGACCCTCGTCGATGGTCTCGATATGGCCGCCGGTGATGTGGTTGATCAGGGCGCCGAGAGCCGTGGTGTGCGGCAGGGGTTGGATCGGATGGCCGAGCCGCTCGGCGGCGGCGAAGCGGCCCGTCATGAGGCCCACCGCCGCGCTTTCCACATAGCCCTCGCAGCCGGTGATCTGGCCCGCGAAGCGCAGGCGCGGCATCGCCTTCAGGCGCAGGGTCGGATCGAGGAGCTTGGGCGAATTGAGATAGGTGTTGCGGTGGATGCCGCCGAGCCGCGCGAATTCGGCGTTCTCCAGGCCGGGGATCATGCGGAAGATGCCGGTCTGCGCGCCGTATTTCAGCTTGGTCTGGAAGCCCACCATGTTGAACAGGGTGCCGAGCGCGTTGTCCTGGCGCAGCTGCACCACGGCATAGGGCTTCCGGTCGGGGTTGTGCGGATCGGTGAGGCCGACGGGCTTCATGGGGCCGTGCCGCAGGGTCTCGCGGCCGCGCTCGGCCATGACCTCGATCGGCAGGCAGCCGTCGAAATAGGGGGTGTTGGCCTCCCATTCCTTGAACTCGGTCTTGTCGCCTTCCAGCAGCGCATCCACGAAGGCTTCGTACTGCTCCCGGGTCATGGGGCAGTTGATGTAGTCCTTGCCGGTTCCGCCCGGGCCGACCTTGTCATAGCGGGACTGGAACCAGGCGATGTCCATGTTGATCGACTCGCGATAGACGATCGGCGCGATGGCATCGAAAAAGGCGAGCGACGTCTCGCCCGTGAGGCCGAGGATCGCCTCGGCCAGGGAAGGCGAGGTGAGGGGGCCGGTGGCGATAATGACGGAAGACCAATCCTCCGGCGGAATCCCCGAGATCTCGCCACGCTCGATCGTGACGAGCGGATGAGCTTCGAGGGCCGCCGTCACCGCATCGGAGAAGCCGTCCCGGTCCACCGCCAGCGCGCCGCCCGCGGGCACCTGATTGGCATCACCCTTCGCCATGATGAGGGAGCCGAGGGTGCGCATTTCCTGGTGCAGCAGGCCGACGGCGTTCGTCTCCGCGTCGTCCGAGCGGAAGGAATTGGAGCAGACGAGCTCGGCCAGGCCTTGCGTCTTGTGCGCGTCGGTGCCGCGCACCGGGCGCATCTCGTGGAGGATGACAGGGACGCCGGCCTGCGCGATCTGCCAGGTGGCTTCCGAACCGGCGAGGCCGCCGCCGATGACGTGAATGGGTTCGATCTTGCTCATGGTCATTCTCCAGGCTGGCCTTGTTGACTCCCATGGGAGCCCTGGTCAAGCTGAGCCAGTGTTTTCGAAAAGGTTCGCGCCATGCCATCCAAACGGCCCGTGGTCTTTATTACAGGCGGCAGCCGGGGCATAGGGGCCTCCGTGGCGCAGATGGCAGCCGCTCGCGGCTACGATGTGGCGATCACTTACCGGTCCGAGCGCGAGGCCGCGGAGGCCGTGCTCGCGGCCTGTCGCGCTTCCGGCGCCAAGGCCTTGGCCTGCCAGGGCGACGTGGCCGTGGAGGCGGACGTCATCCGCATGGTCGGCGAGGCCGAGGCCGGGCTGGGCCGTCTCTCCCATGTGGTGAACAATGCGGGCATCACCGGCAAGTCCGGCCGCCTGGAGGACACCCCCGCCGATGTCCTGCGCAGCTGCATCGACATCAATGTCACCGGGGCTTTGTTCGTGGCCCGCGAGGCGGCGCGGCGGCTCTCGACCCGGAGGGGCGGCCAAGGGGGCTCCATCGTCAATATCTCGTCGGCCGCCGCCAGGCTTGGGAGCCCTGGAGAATATGTCTGGTATGCCGCCTCGAAGGGCGCAATCGATTCCCTGACGATCGGGCTCGCCCGGGAACTGGCGCTCGACGGCGTCCGCGTGAATGCCGTTTCGCCGGGCATGACCCGCACGGACATCCACGAGCGCAGCACCCAGGATATCGGGCGCCTGGAGCGTCTGATGCCCTTCATTCCCATGCAGCGGATCGGGGAGCCGGAGGAAGTGGCAGAGGCCGTGCTGTTCCTGATGTCCGATGCAGCGTCGTACATCACCGGAGCCAATCTGCCGGTCTCGGGCGGACGCTAGTCGGATGGCGCCGCCTCTCCGCATGCTTTCTCGTCATGGCCGGCTCAAGGCCGAGGATGACGAAGCAGAGCGAATGGCTGGCACAAGACTGATCCAAAAGAAAACGCCCGCTTGTAGCGGGCGTGAAACTCTTGGTGCAGTGCAGCGATTTTTTTACGCGGCAGCGTGCTCGCGGGCGATGCTGTCGATCTGGAAGCGGGAGATGCCGAGATCGTCGAGCTCGCGGTCCGAAAGCAGGGAGAGCTCACGGACGGTTTCGCGGTAACGCATGTAAGCGCGGACTTTAGCGAGGATGTAGGACACGAACATTGGGAACTCCTGTCAGTTTGCCGGCCCCTGTGACCGGCGGGCCTTTGTTCTTGCGTGTGCAATGCAGCATATAGACCTGTGCGCCGCAAAAGAGGAGTGGTAATAATGTAGATCAGTTATGCTTTAGTAGCATACCGCTTTAAGGCTCCGTTAATGGGGCCAGCGCTCCGCTATGGCCTCCGGCCCGGGCGTGACGAACTCCGTCCGCGTGCGGGGGAGCGCCTGGGGATAGGTCTCCAGCAGCCAGGCAATGAGCTTCTCCCGGACCTCATTGCGAAGATCCGAGGAGGCCCCCGAGGAGCCCGCGCTCATGAGGCCCCTGATCTCGAGGGTCGCCTCCTTCGCGTCGGTGACGTGCAGAACCCCGACCTGACGGTCCCATAGCTTGGATTCCTCCAGGATTTCCAGGAATTTGGCCCGCACTTCGTCGATGGGCGTGGCATAGTCCACATACCAGAAGACGGATCCGAGGATCGAGCTCGATTGCCGGGTCCAGTTCTGGAACGGTTTCTCCATGAAGTAGGAGAGGGGCACGACCATGCGTCGCCAGTCCCAGAGGCGGATGACCACGTAGGTGGTCTGGATCTCCTCCACGGTGCCGAACTCGCCTTCGAGCAGCACCTCGTCCCCGAGCCGGATCGGCTGGGCGATGGCGAGCTGGACGCCGGCGATGAGGTTCGAGAGCACCGGACGGGCCGCCAGACCCACGGCCAGGCCCGCGACGCCTGCCGAGGCGAAGAGGCTGACGCCGTATTGCCGCACGGACGGGATCGTCATGAGCATCGCGGAAAAGGTGAGAAAGCCCAGCCCGAACACGATCGTCCGGCGCAGCAGGCGCACCTGGGTGAGGAGCTTGCGGCTCAGGACGCTGTCCTCGGAGCCTCTCAAGGCCCGGCGGAGATAGATCTCCGAGGCCGTGTTCACGATCGCGATCGCGCTCCAGCCCAGGAAGATGATGAAGCCGAAGAGAAGAACCCGCTCGAACAGATCGTAGTTGGGCCCGCGCCTCGGCAGGATCTGCACCACGAGGCCGAGGCCCAGCACGAGAAGGCCGAGCCGGGTCGGCGGGCCGATTCTGTGCAGCAGCTTGCGTCCAAATTCCGCCAGCCTCCCTCTCAATGCCAGGCGCAGCGCATTGAAGAGGAGCGAGTGGAGGAAGAAGAGCAGAAGGGCTGCGACGGCGAGGAAAGTGATGTTGACCAGCCAGCTCGGCCACAGGTTCTGCCATCGCTCGAGAGCGTTGGTGAGAGTCAGCAGGATGTCGTGCATGGGAGCGCAACGTCAGGCCGGGGCAGGTGTTCCCCAAAAGAAAAGCCCCCGGTCAGGCCGGGGGCTGAGATCCTGCGGGCCACGCAGAGACCTAGAGCACGTAGAAATCGGCTTTCGTGATGGCGAGCCCAGCCTTCAGCTGCGCGAACTTGATAGCCGCTGCGCCGCCGATGCCGTCGGGATCGTAGAGAACGGCGCCGGTGCTCTTGTTGTAGATCAAGCGGTCCGTGGAATCGGCCGCGGCGCTGCCGACCCGGAACGCAGCGGATGAGAGCCAGCCATCGGGCCCGACCCTCGTGAAGATCCTGTTGTCGAGCATGATCGTATCGTAGCGCGGGTCGAAGTCCGTGATCGTGTCGACATTCGTCCGCGAGGGTGTCGCGTCGAAGACGAAGTAATCGTTTCCGGAGCCGCCGGCCAGAGTGTCGATGTCGAGGCCGCCGCTGAGATAGTCGCTGCCAGAGCCGCCGCTCAGATAGTCGCGGCCCGCGCCGCCGTAGAGATCGTCGTCTCCGCTGAGGCCGTAGAGCCTGTCGCTACCGGCATCGCCGAAGACGATGTCCGCGCCGCCATAGGAATAGACGACATCGTTGCCGTTGCCGCCACGGATCACGTCCGCATAGTCGTTGCCGTAGAACGTGTCGTTGCCCCGGTTGAGCGCGACGTACCAGTCGTAGCTGTTCAGATCGTCCACCGTGGTGTGGAGATCGAGATCCTTGATCGAGAGCACGGCTTGGCCGTAGTTCTCGTAGAGCAGGTCGTCGATGATCACGTCGTAGCCGTTGCTCCAATACCAGGCCGAGTAGCGGTCGATGAGAGAGCTGCCATTCACGTCGAATACAGCGAGGTTGCCGTCGTCGTAGATGTTGACGGTTTCTATATACGGACTGGCGCTGACGAAGGACCAACCGGAAGGGGTGGTGCCGGACATATTGAAGCCGATTCCGGCCGTATTGAACGCTTGAAAAATCGCCATGGCGGCACATTCCTGCTTGGTAACTCAGTAGCGTGACTCTACAGGCCCGAATCTGAATTTAAGCTGCATAGTCTCTGAGAAGATTTGGCAGCGTTAATACTGCGTAAATGGCGCTCTCAAGTTGCAAGATGAACGGGTATTCATAAAGAGCATCGAGTATTGATATGTTTCGTTACTCTGAGGCGGTGGAACAGGAATTTGCGGTATGCGTTCTCACTCCACATTATAGTTAAGTGGAGATGAATAGATGAAGAAAATCGCCCTTGGCGCGGCTCTTCTGCTGTTGAGCAGCACGGCTTACGCGCAGACGACAACGAATTCGAACACCTCTTCGTCCTCGACGTCCGATGCCCGGATGACGGTGCCCAACAAGCAGCAATCGGGCGGGGAGCAGGCGAGCGGCAGCGTCCGGCACGGCGAGAGCACGACCTCGCGATCCAGTGTGTCGACCCGCGAGCAGGGCGGCGCCCGCGTCGGCGTTGGCGTGGAGAGCCGCGAGCGCACAGGCGTTTCGGTTCGCTCGCGCACCGTGCGTGAGGTCGATGAGCCGAGTGTCACCGTTCATCGCCGCCGCAGCGTGACCACCATCGAAGAGCCGGACACCGAGGTCCGTCATACGGTGATCAAGAAGAAGCCTTCCACCAAGAAGGTGGTGCTGAAGAAGAAAAACACGAAGAAGGTCGCGGTGAAGAAGCGGCGCTATCACGTGGTGGATGAGCCGGTGGAGGTTCGTCGCCGCACCGTGCGCCGCTATGAGGAAGTGAACGAGCCGAGCGTGTCCGTGAGCCGCCGCACGACGGTCCGTACCCGCCATGAGGCACCGGCGGTCGGTGTCTCCGTCGAGCAGCGTCGCAACGCGACCCGCACCTCCACGGACGTGAACACCACGCGCTCGCCGTCGACGACAGGTTCGGTCTCGACCCGCAGCACGTCGAGCGGCAACACGTCGGACCGGAGCAACGCCACGACGTCCACGAAGAAGCTGCCGGCCGGCTCATCGTCCCAGAGCGGTAGCTCGACGGCACAGTAAAACCTGTGCGTTCCGCATATAGGACAAAGGGGCCGGTTTCCGGCCCCTTTGCATGAGCAATCGACAGATGCCGCTGCCCGAATGAGATCAGTGGTGGGCGCCCATGCCTCCCATGCTGCTGAGAGCCTGCTGGCAGGCCTGCTCGCAGCGGCGGCATGCTTCGGCGCAGACACGGCAGTGCTCGTGCTGCTTGGCATGTCGCTCGCATTCGTCGCCGCACAGGCGGCACGCGGCCATGCATGCGTTCAGCATATGGCGGATGACGTCCTCGTTGGAGCCGGTCCGCCGCGTGGCGACGGTTCCGGTTGCCATGCAGATATCCGCGCAATCCATGTTGAGGCGGATGCATTGCGTGAGCTGGGCGACCATCTGCTCGCCGAGGCAGGCATCGGCACAGGACGTGCAGGTCTGCGCGCAGTCGAAGCATTCCTCGATACAGCGGACAAGGGCGTCGTTGGTGTTTCCTTTGACATGCGGATGCGTACTGATCATCTCGCGAGCGTGCATGACGATCTCCTCTGCTGTTGCGGTTGTTCCCATGAGAAGCTCGGCGAAAGCCCTCGGCCTGCGAGCTTGGGGACCAACAGAGGATCGGCGGCATGGTTCCAGCGTGAGGGGAGCTGCCGTTCCGGAGACCGGCGCCTCAGCGCCGGATGCCTTCGACGCTGATGAAGGCCCGCGCGGGGCCGTACTCGGTCTGCTTCCTGACATCCATCTGAACGCGGCCGCCAGCCTGGTTCGTTACGGTGTCGGACACACGGCCGCGGGACGAGCGGACGATCGTCTCGGCCCGCACCCGGCCGCCGATGCGCACGCAGGTGGACGCATCCTGAAGCTGGGCAAAACCGGGAGGGCAGGGCGAGGCTGCCCTGGCGGAGCTGCCGTAGGCCAGCAGGGTTGCCGATACGAGGAGAGCGACGTATTTCATGGGCCTGCAGTCTAGCTCCTGGAAGCCCGAAAGCAAATATCGCCGCCCGGAACTCAGAGCGAACCGGTGCCGGTCCTTCGGTCCGAGGCCCCGGCGACGCCGGCGCGGTCGACCTCGACATGGAACTGTTCGGCTTTCGGACTGTCGTCCTCGATTGCGCCGATGCGGTAGCGGTAGGCCATTTCTCCGCCGAGCCAGCCGCTGAAGAGCAGCAGCAGAGTCTGCACGCTCGAGAGCCAGAGGCCCCATCCCTGGACGCCGGCAGCCGGATCGCCCAGGCGAACGCCCACATTCACGAGAGCGAGGCCCACGACAGCCACGTTCGCGATCATATGGGCCCAGGAGATCCAGAGATTGCGGACGCGATCGATCGTCGCGAAATCGATCAGGCCGGGAATGGCTGCGACCAGCGCCATGACGACACCCGCGATCAGCAGCCAATAGGAGGCCTGAGCCCAGAACGGATCCCCGGTGCTCACGAATGCAATGTCGGTGCCGAGAGCGCCTATGAGAAAGGCAATGGGGAAGGCGACCAGCATATGATGGAGGGGGTGACCGGCGATCGCTGCCGTGCTTTCCACCCCGTAACGATGATAGCGGGCCATGTGGCACTCCCTTGGATACAATATGAAGAAGAATGCTGCGGCCAAGGCTTCGTTCCTGTGCCTGGTGCACGCGGCGATCATACAACGTATTGGGGACTGGACATCCGAAGGTTAATCGAACATAGCACGAGTAATGATTACCTAGGGTAGGGGGTGTGCAGGGACTCCTTTACTGCTGCCATAGACAAGCTGAATCCTTGCCGCTGCTTCGATGACCCTGGATCCCGTTACCCTCAATGCTGCTTTCATCCTGCTGGCGCTGGTTCTCGGTGCCTTGCTGGTGTTCGCCTGGACCCTCAACCGGAGGGTCCGCGCTCTGCTGCCGTGGGGAGCGGCTTTTTGCCTGATCGCAAGCGGCTTCGCGGTCGCGAGCCTGGGCCGGCCGCTCAATTCCTACCCGGCGCTCCTGGTGGGCAATGCCCTCGGGCTTCTGTCCTATGTGGCGCTTTACGCCGGCTGCCGGATCTTCAACGACCGAAGGGGGTTCCCTGCGCCGATCCTGTCCGGCGTCGTACTGTGGATCGCGGCTTTCCCCTTCATCTATGAAAGGCAGGACCTCCGGCTGATCCTGGTTTGCTTGGCGACCGGCGTCTATTCCCTGCTCAGCGCCTGGGAACTCTGGCGGCATGCCAAGCAGCCGCTCGCCTCCCAGCGGATCGCGGTTGTTCTCCTGATCCTCCTGGCGATGTTCAACATCATCCGAACCTGGCCCGGGATCTCGCTGACATCGGTCCCCTGGTTCGATGCCCTGGCCCATCGCTGGTCCTCCGAGATGGCCCTGTTCCTCGTGGTCTTCACGCCGACGCTGGCCTTCATTTTCCTGTCGATGGCCAAGGAACGCGTGGAGCTGGGCTACAAACGGGCTGCTTTGATCGATCCCCTCACCGAAATCCCGAACCGTCGCGGGTTCATGCAGAGCGCAGCCCAGCTGATAGAAGGCAGGCAGGGCAAGCCCGTCAGCGGCCTCGTTTTCGACCTCGACAACTTCAAGAGCATCAATGACGGCTTCGGTCATGACGTGGGCGACAATGTCTTGCGACTCTTCGCGGAGATCATGGCCAGGCATCTTCCCCCGCAATCCTTCGGACGACTTGGGGGTGAGGAGTTCGCAGCAATCCTGCCGATGGATATGAAGAGTGCCAAGGCTCTTGCCGAGGCCATCAGGACTGACTTCGCTCTGGCGGGAAAGGCCATGCTCGGCCCACACGCTAGGGCCACCGTCAGCGTCGGGTGTTCCGCATCCACCGAAGCCGCTCTTGAGGCGCTTCTTCACGAGGCTGATCTCGCGCTCTATCAGGCGAAGGATCACGGCCGGGACGTTGTGATGTCAGCGGCTCCGCAAAAGGCGGCTCAGTAGACCGACCGGTCTCATCCCGAAGCTCAGCGCTGCGCTGTCACGACGAGCGCCCTCATGCGATTTTCGACGGTCCCATTGCCGTAGCGCGCGGCAATGGCCTGCGCCGCTCTTTCCGTGATCTCGTCGAGGCGTCCGGGAGCGCGGGCCTCGAGTTCCCCGCGAAGCGGCGTTCCTTGCGTGAGCCCCATGGCAGCATCGCTGGCTGACGGGGCATAGCTGGTCCTGTCGACGGTCTCGACGGCGATGGTGCCGAAGCCTGCTCGCTGGAGGTCGCTCCGGATGCGATCCTCGTCGAAATAACCGAAGGGTATCCGTTCGAAGAAGCGCGGCGGGTCCTCCGGGAACATTGCAATGGCCTCGTCGGAAACGATCTTACTCACCGGGTTCGCTTCCAGCCTGCCCCAGACATTGAACAGGTAGCGCCCGCCGGGCTTGAGGACACGCAAGGCTTCGCGGAAGGCGGCTGACTTGTCGGGGAAGAACATCGCGCCGAACTGGCACACCACGGCATCGAAGGAGCTGTCCTCGAAGGGGAGTGCCTGGGCATTCATCTGGCGCCATGTCACGTTCGGCACCTGGAGCTTGGTCTGAGCAAGATCGAGCATCGCCTGATTGAGGTCGGTCGCAACGATCTCGACGTGGGGTGGAAGAGCATCGGCCAGGGCGCGGGTCACGATGCCGGTTCCCGCCGCCGTTTCCAGAATCCTGCCCGAGGCGAGATCCCTCAGCCGCCATGCGAGATCCTCTGCGTAGGGTTGGAAGACAAGCGATCCGAGATAGTGTTCGTAAAGGGCCGGGATCGAGCCGGCGAAAGCCGTGTCGGTCGCGCTCATGGTCTCCTCCACCGGAAACGGTGCCATCATCCGTCTCACGGCGGGAGCGGGCAATGGTCTCAAAAGGGGAGGGCCAAGGTTGCGGGGCACGTCCAGGCAGGGAGCAAGTGCCCGGCGGCTACGCCGGAAAAGCCATGGCGTCGTGAACACCGGTGTGTTGACCTGTGCGCATGAAGGGTCGGCGAGGGCGCGGCGGGCTCGGGCCTGGAGGCAAGCATGACGGCTATTTTGCTGTTGCCGTCCTGGCTGGGAGCGACCCTTGCGATGCTGATCGCCGTCACCGCATCGGCGCTCCCGCTTGCCATCGTCGGTAGGCGCATCCGCAATGAGCTGTCGCCATCGGCGCACGATGTGGCGGAAACCGTCGCCGTTCGGATCGGCACGATCCATGGCCTCATCCTGGCGCTCGTCTTCGCAGAGGCGCAATCGACCCACACCAACCTGCAGCAGGAGGTCTCGAAAGAGATCACCACAATCGAGCATGTGGCGCTTCAGCTCAACCAATGGGATGGGCCGGAGATAGACACTCTCCGAAGCCAGCTCGCGGCCTATGTCAGGGCCGTTCTGGAGCACGAGTGGCGGGCCGACGCACGCCCTCAGGGCAGCAAGGTGGCGGCGCGCGCCTACAACGACCTCGACATCAGCATCCTCAACCTGAAGGCGGACACCCTCCGGGAGCAGTCACTGCGGAGCCGCATGATCATGAACCTGGATAATCTCCAGGATCACCGGAAGGCGCGGCTGGCGCTTCTTCATCGCGGCCTGCCCAGCCTGTTCTGGTGGATGGCCGTGGCGGGTTTCGGCATCATCGCAGGCTTCTTCCTGGTCTTTCCCGCATCTGCGACCCACATCGCCATTCTCTCCATCTACGGAGCCTATACGGGACTTGCGCTCTATTTCATCCTTGCTTTGAGCCATCCCTATGCGGGCCCGGCCACCATCGACACCGCGCCCTATGAGGCCGTGCTCGAAGACGAACTCAAGGCGTCGAAGGTGACCTCGACGCCTTGATGCAGCCGATTGGCTCGATGTTCGAGAGGATGCGGGAGCCGGCTACTCCGCAGCTTCCTGTCGTGTCACCTTCTTGGGCTTCTTGCCGGAGTCCTTTCCCGAGGCTTCCTTCTTCAGGGGCCTTCGTTCCAGCACCTCCTTGAGGAAGCGGCCGGTATGGCTTGCCTTCGATGCGGCGATGTCCTCGGGCGTGCCCTCGGCGACGATCTGGCCGCCGCCGCTTCCGCCTTCGGGCCCCATGTCGATGACCCAGTCCGCGGTCTTGATGACTTCGAGATTGTGCTCGATCACCACCACGGTGTTGCCTTGGTCCACCAGTTCATGCAGCACCTCGAGGAGCTTGGCGACGTCGTGGAAGTGCAGGCCCGTGGTGGGCTCGTCGAGGATGTAGAGTGTGCGGCCGGTGGCGCGCTTCGACAGCTCCTTCGAGAGCTTCACGCGTTGGGCCTCGCCGCCCGACAGCGTGGTGGCCTGCTGGCCCACATGCACGTAATCGAGGCCGACGCGGGCGAGCGTCTGCATCTTCTCGCGGATCGACGGCACGGCCTTGAACAGGTCGCGGGCCTCCTCCACCGTCATGTCGAGCACGTCCGCGATGGACTTGTCGCGATATTTCACCTCCAGCGTCTCGCGGTCGTAACGCTTGCCCTTGCATACGTCGCAGGTGACGTAGACGTCGGGCAGGAAGTGCATCTCGATCTTGATGACGCCGTCGCCGGTGCAGGCCTCGCAGCGGCCGCCCTTCACGTTGAACGAGAAGCGGCCCGCCTGGTAGCCGCGCGCCTTGGCCTCGGGGAGGCCGGCGAACCATTCGCGGATCGGCGTGAAGGCGCCCACATAAGTCGCCGGGTTCGAGCGCGGCGTGCGGCCGATGGGCGACTGGTCGATGTCGATGACCTTGTCGAGATGCTCGAGGCCCTCGATACGCTCATGGGAAGCCGGGTGCTCCAGCGCGCCGTTGAGCTTGCGCGCCACCGCCTTGTAGAGCGTGTCGATGACGAGGGTGGACTTGCCGCCTCCGGACACGCCGGTGATGCAGGTGAAGGTGCCGAGCGGAATGTTCGCCGTCACGTTCTTGAGGTTGTTGCCCTTCGCGCCGACCACCTTGAGCATGCGCTTCGGATCGCGCTTGCGGCGCTGCGCCGGCACCTTCACGGACATCTCGCCCGTCAGGTACTTGCCGGTGAGCGACTTTGCGCTCTTCATGATCTCGTCTGGCGTGCCCTCGGCGACGATCTTGCCACCATGGATGCCCGCGCCGGGGCCGACGTCGAACACGTAATCGGCCTGCAGGATCGCATCCTCGTCATGCTCCACCACGATCACGGTGTTGCCGAGATCGCGCAGGCGCTTGAGCGTCATGAGCAGGCGGTCGTTGTCGCGCTGGTGGAGGCCGATGGAGGGCTCGTCGAGCACGTAGAGGACCCCCGTCAGGCCGGAGCCGATCTGGGAGGCCAGGCGGATGCGCTGGCTCTCGCCGCCGGAGAGAGTGCCGGAGGAGCGGGCGAGCGTGAGGTACTCCAGGCCCACATCGACCAGGAAGGTCAGGCGGTCGCGGATCTCCTTCAGGATCCGACCGGCAATCTCGTTCTGCTTCTTGTTCAGCTTCTTCGACAGGCCGCCGAACCACTCATGGGCGTCCTTCACGGACAGCGCCGTCGCGTCGCCGATGTCCGAGCCCGCGATCTTCACCGCCAGGGCTTCGGGCTTGAGGCGCTTGCCGCCGCAGGACTCGCACGGCGTCTCGCTCATGAAGCGGCCGATCTCCTCGCGGGCCCAGTCGCTCTCGGTTTCCTTGTAGCGGCGTTCCAGGTTCGGGATCACGCCCTCGAAGGGCTTCTTGACCTCATAGGCGCGAAGCCCGTCGTCATAGGCCATGCGGATGGCTTCGCCGTCCGAGCCGTAGAGGATCACGTCGCGGACCTTCTCCGGTAAATCGGCCCAGGGCTTCGTCATAGAGGCCTTGTAGTGCTTGGTGATCGCCTCCAGAGTCTGGCCGTAATAGGGGGAGGTCGACTTCGCCCAGGGCATGACCGCGCCGCGCTTGAGCGAGAGCGCCTCGTCCACCACCAGGGCAGGATCGATGCGCATCTCGTGGCCGATGCCGCCGCAGGTGGGGCAGGCGCCGAAGGGGTTGTTGAACGAGAACAGGCGCGGCTCGATCTCGGGAATCGTGAAGCCGGAGACCGGGCAGGCGAACTTGGAGGAGAAGACGATGCGCTTCGGCTGTCCCTTCTCGTCCTTCTCGTCCGCATATTCGACGATGGCGATGCCATCCGTGAGTTCGAGGGCCGTCTCGAAGGAATCCGCCAGACGCGCCGCGATGTCGGCGCGCACCACGATGCGGTCCACCACCACGTCGATGTCGTGCTTGAACTTCTTGTCGAGGGCAGGGGCCTCGTCGATGGCGTAGTATTCGCCGTCTACTTTAAGGCGCTGGAAGCCCTTCTTCTGGAACTCCGCGATTTCCTTGCGGTATTCGCCCTTGCGGCCGCGCACCACGGGGGCCAGCAGGTAGAGCCTCGTCTTCTCCGGAAGCTCCAGGACCCGGTCCACCATCTGGCTCACCGTCTGGCTCTCGATGGGAAGGCCCGTGGCCGGGGAATAGGGAATGCCGACGCGCGCCCAGAGCAGACGCATGTAGTCGTAGATCTCGGTCACCGTGCCGACCGTCGAGCGCGGGTTTTTCGAGGTGGTCTTCTGCTCGATGGAGATGGCGGGCGAGAGGCCGTCGATCTGATCGACATCGGGCTTCTGCATCATCTCCAGGAACTGGCGGGCGTAAGCCGAGAGCGACTCCACATAGCGCCGCTGCCCCTCGGCATAGATGGTGTCGAAGGCCAGCGACGACTTGCCCGAGCCGGACAGGCCGGTGAACACCACGAGCTGGTCGCGGGGCACCATCAGGTCGACGTTCTTGAGGTTGTGCTCCCGCGCGCCGCGCACGCAGATCACGCGCGCATTCGGGTCTCCCGCCTTGGCGCGGTTGAACAGCTCGTCGAGTTTAGCCATGGCTATAAGCGGCCTTCAAAGGGGAAAACGGCCATGAGCGGCCGGCTCCGGGATATGTGACGTCTCCCCCGCCGATGCAATGCGACGGATGATTCCGGCAGGAATTTAGAACAAAAAGGGTACGTTGGGCAACTGTCAGCCAAAGCCCAGTGTCGGCGACCCGAGGCTCTGGTTCCGGAGCGAAGTGAGGTCGGAAAAATCCGCGACGGGCTTCTCTCTACTGAAATGCAATAACATTGACAAAACAATAGTTATTTAGTTACGTTGACTGATCCCACCAGGAGCAAAATCATGACAACTGTGGCCCTCGCCACCTATCTTGCCCGCCCGTCTGCCTTCAATGACGCGGAGGATATTATCATTCAGGGCTCTGCGGACGAATTCCGCGTTCTTTCGCCTGCTCAAATCACTCAAATGGGCCTGCACAACGTCGACCAGATCGATGTGGATGCGGGTGCCGGTGTTCTCAGCCTCTCGGTCGCACAGGCTGCTGCTTTTGCTCCCACCAACATCATCTTCACCCCTGGCGACACGATAACCGTGAGCGGTACCAACGCGGACCTGCAAAATCTCACGCCAACGCAGATTCTCAGCCTGGCGGAGAAGGGACTCCTTGCGATCGTCTGTTCCGAGACCGGCCTAACCTTATCGGTCGCGCAGGCCATCGCCCTGGCCTCAACAGGCATCGCATTGAGCGGCACCAATGTCGTCACCATCAGCGGCACCGCGGACGAGCTCAAGGGTCTTGGGGCTGGCACACTCGACGCGCTGTCGGCCAAAGGCGTCGCTTTCCTCGATTCCACCACTGATGAGAACATCTTCAATCTGGCGCGCTTCAACTCTCTTGGGACGATCCGCCTGACGGACGCCGACACGAACCGACTGGAGGCTTCCTCACAGGAGATCGCCGCATTCGGGACCGGCCACTTCGATCAGTTTAGAGCCAAGGGCATTGACGTCATTTTTGCATCCAATGGCGACCTGGTTTTGTCCCTGGCGCAGTTCAATGCCCTGGGAACCCTCGACATCGGGAGCTTCACCGATGTCAAGACCCTGCGGGGGCCGGCGGATACATTACAAAACCTCACGACGGGTCAGATCGGGCAGCTCCACGCGAAGGGCATCAACCGTATCGACGCGAACGAGGGCAGCCTCAGCCTGTCGCTCGATCAGGCTTCGGCCCTGGCTCCAACCAATATCGTGTTCGCAAATGACGATGTGGTAAGCCTGACTGGGTTGAGCGATAACCTGAAAAATCTCACGCCGGTTCAGATCTCCGCGCTGAACAGGAACGGCTTCGATAAGATCGATGCCACGGACAACAAGCTGAACTTGACCGTCGAGCAGGCTGCGGCCCTGGCCGAGACATCCATCACATTCGCAGCGGATGATGCGGTCAAACTGATCGATACGAAGCTCCATTTGGAAAGCCTGACGCCGGATCAGATCGCTGCGCTCAACGCCAAGGGCCTCGATGTCATCGACTGCTCGCCCGAGAACGCCTTCAGCCTCTCGATTGCGCAGGCTGACGCCCTGCTTGCCACGACGATCGCATTGAGCGGCGACGACACGGTGACCCTGGTCGGTAGCGTGTCGTCATCGCTCGGTAACTTTCTCACGGCGGAGACTATTGGGAATCTTGGCACCCTGGGCGTCAAGGTGATCGATGTGGACGAAAACCTCATGGCCATCTCGGTCGATCGAGCGGTCGCCATGATTGAGGCGCACATCGCATTCGCCGATAATGATTCGGTTGCGCTGGTCGATTGGGGAACCACTCTGGATGACCTCTTGCCTGGCCAGATCGCCGCATTGGAGGGCATCGGCATCACAGCAATCGACGCCGTTGACGATGCACTCACCCTCGGTGTCGAACAGGCCGGCGCTCTGGCCGGTACGGGCCTCAGCTTGAGTGCAGGCGACACCATCGTTGTCTCCGACGATGGCGTCAATTTCCAGTTTCTGTCGGCCGCCCAGATCGGCGCGCTCGCAGCCATGGGCGTCGATACCTTCCACTCTGGCAGTCCGGTTAATCCCCTCGCGCTGACCTTGGAACAGTTCAACGCCCTGGGCGGGATCACTCTGTCAGCGGTCAACGGCATCAAGGTCACGGCTTCCGGAGATGCCTTTGCCGCTTTGACCCCCACGCAGTTTGAGGCCTTTGCCGCCAAGGGGGTTAATGTCATTGATGCGGACAACAACGCTCTCGCCCTGAATATGGCGCAGTTCAATGCCCTGGGCACCGTCGGCTTCGCTGACGACGACACGGTGATCTTGCTGGACGCTGCGGATGCGCTGCGCACGCTCGACGAAAACGCGATCCAGCATTTGGCCGACAAGCACGTCACCCGGATCGAATCGACTGGCAATGCCTGGAGCCTGACGGTCGCAGCGGCCAACAAGCTGGCTACGACGCAGATTGCCTTGAGCGACGATGATATGGCGTTTGTGTCCGATACGGCGGATGCGCTGCGCACCCTCACGACGAGTCAGATCACCGCGCTGGGCCAGAAGGGCTTCGACGTGATTGATGTGCTCCCTGATGCGAATGGGGTCAGCACTCTCACCCTCGGTGTTGAACAGGCCGCTACTTTGGCCGGTACGAACATCATCCTGACCGCTGAGGATCGGGTGGTTGTGGCCGATACAGCCAGCGCTCTGGAACTGTTTACAGTCACGCAGATCGATAGGCTGGGCCAGAAGGGCGTCGATGTGATCGATGTGGTCCACAATCCAGCTCCCGGGACCAGTGACACGCTCCACCTCTCCGTCGACCAGGCGCAGGCCCTGGCTGCCACGAATATCGTGCTGATGGCGGGCGATGACGTGGTCGTGGCCGCTTCGGGAGACAGTCTCCACAACCTCAGCGCCGATGAGATCACCCGCTTGGGCCAGAAGGGCGTCAAGGCGCTCGATGCGACGGGCAACAACATCTTCAACCTCTCTGTCGATCAGGCGCGAGCCCTGGCGGATACGCCCATCATCCTGACCGCTGCCGACGAAGTCTCGCTCAATGTGACTTTGGAGGAGCTGCAAACTCTGACGGGAGCTCAAATCTCTGCGCTCCGCGCCAAGGGCGTCGACCATATCAACATCACGAACCCGACGAACGAAACGTTCTACGTAACCGTGGCGCAGCTCGATGCGCTGGCCGGGGTTGATCTGTCGAACATCGGGACCATCGCTCTGCGGGATCGCGGTGCCGTTCTTGGAGGCCTCTCGCCCGATAAGATCGCGCAGCTCGTCGCCCTGGGGGTCGATTCCGTCGATGCCGCCAACGACGTTCTGGTTCTGAGCGCGGCGCAGCTGAGCGCCTTCGGCGCGGTTCCGCTCGCGGTGGAGGATTCGGTGACCCTGCTCGATACGAGCGCGTGGCTCGTTGAGCTGACGGAGGCACAGATCAGGGCTCTGGACATTCAAGGTGTGGACAGGATCAACGTTCTCGACGACGAATGGGAAATGACGATCGCGCAGGCCAAGGCTCTGGCGACGACCGATATGGGGCTTTTTGCAACGGATGACGTGACCTTGAAGGGGACCGCCGCGGAACTGGTGACGCTCTCCGCTACCGACATCACCGTGCTGGGCCGCAAGAACCTCGACATGATCGACGTGAGCGGCAATGCCTTGACCTTGAATGCAGGTCAGGCTGCGGCGCTTGCCGCTACCGCCTCTCTGAAGTTCTCCGCAGGGGACGTGGTGACCGTGTCCGGCGAAGGCGGCGCCCTCGCCGCTCTCACGCCTGTGCAGATCGCCGCCCTAAGTGCCAAGGGCGTGGACGTCCTGGATGCTTCGGACAATCAGCTCACGCTGTCGGTCGCTCAGCTCGATGCTCTTGGCAACCTGGCACTGGCCGCCGGCGATACGGTGACCTTGTCCGGCACGGGGGCTGCTCTTGCTGGCCTCACGGACGTGCAGATCGCAGCTCTGGATGACCAGGGCATCGACGGCATCGATGCGTCCGACAACAGCATCGCTCTCTCCTTGAGCCAATTCAACGCGTTGGGAGCGCTGAACCTGGCCGCGAACGACGTCATCAAGGTTCAGGGAACGCTCTCGGCGGACGTCTTTACCGGCACAGGGAACAACGAGGCCTTCTTCGGCTCCGTTGGCAATGACGTGCTGCGCGGCGGTGGCGGTGACGATACCCTCTATGGTGGCGCTGGCAAGGACGTGCTCACCGGAGGTGCTGGCAAGGATACCTTCGTGTTCGACACGGCACCGAACAAGCTTACGAACCTTGATCAGATCACGGATTTCAACGTCAGGGACGACGGAATCTGGCTCGACAATGCGGCGTTCAGGAAGCTCGGAAGCGCCGGAAGCGCGCTGAATCCGGCCAAGTTGAACAAGGCCTTCTTCACGATCAGTTCCGTGGCCAAGGACAAGAACGATTATCTGGTCTACGACAGCGCGAAAGGCATGCTCTATTATGATGCCGACGGATCGGGAGCGGGCAGGGCGATCGAGATCGCCAAGCTCGCAAAAGGTCTCAAGTTGACTGCTGCGGACTTCTTCGTCGTCTAAGCTCATATCCATGCGAGCCACGGCAGGGGGCCAAAGCCCTGCCGTGGCTCGTCGAGTGACCTGGAAGATCGAACTCAAATGCGACTATGGGGTCTGGGCAGTCAGATGCTCGAATCGAGCACGCCAGGCTTCCAGCCTTGAATAAGGCCTCGTAAAGTATATATCGTTTCGCCGAACGTTAGGATAGGCGAACCGTATCATGACCGCATATACCCATACTGTCGGGAACTTTATAACCACTGGCCAGATCGTGGGGGCGAACGAGTCCTTGCTCGTGACCCGGGACGGCAGAATTTCGACTGTGGCCGATGACGCCATCTTCGCCGCCGACAACACGACCCTTGATATCTTTGGTACGGTCATCAGCGCATCCGGCTTCGGTCTTTATGCCGAAGGATCGTCGAGGATCTGGGTTGGGGCGACCGGATCCGTCTCTGGCACGACAGGTCTCCTGCTCACCGGCACCGGATCGAAAGTCGTCCAGAACGACGGCAGGATTTCCGGCGTCAATATAGGCATTGATGCGGTTGGGGCCCTGACCCTCGTCAACAAAGGGATCATCGAAGGTGGGACCTTCGAAAATGGAACATCGATCAAGGGGTCCAACGTCGCTGACATCGTCATCAATGAAGGAGCTATCCGTGGCGGTGTTGTCGCCCTTCAGGCCGGGAGCGACACCTATTATGGCCGCAATGGGGTTGCCCAAACTCTGATCCTTCTCGGCGATGATAGCGATCGAGCCTATGGTGGGGCAGGAGCTGATTACTTCGGTGGAGAAAGCGGGGACGACCTGCTCGACGGAGGCAGCGGCCAAGACATGGCCTTGTTCCTCGCCAATTTCACGGGAAACCGAACCATCGACTTGAGAATCTCCGGCCCTCAGGACACGGGAGAGGGGACAGATACGCTCATCAGCATCGAGAATGTCATGGTCCTGCACGGAAGCAATCAGCTGATCGGTAACAATGCCGGCAATCTCCTGGCAGGCGGGGAGGGCGCGGACACGCTCATCGGCGGAATCGGCAATGACACTCTGTTCGGCGGCTCAGGCGACGACGTCTTCAATGGCGGCTCGGGTTTCGACGTCGCGACGTTCATCGTGCCCGCACCATTCTCGTTTTTGTTCCCCCCTACGGTGGGTGCCGTGGTGAACCTGGGAAGCCAAGCTGCCCAGAATACCGGCTACGGCAGTGACGCCTTCATCGGCATCGAGGGGCTGATCGGCACGTCCTTGGCCGATAGATTCACTGGGAACAGCGCGGCCAACACCTTGTGGGGCCAGGGCGGCAACGACACGCTCGACGGTGGCACCGGGCGGGACGTAATCAGCGGCGGCCCAGGGAACGACACCTTCGTGTTCCGGGACCGGCCGGGCTCCACGCGCCACGACAAGATCACCGACTACAACAAAACCTATGACAGCTTCCAGCTCGACAACAAGTACATGGCGAAGCTCGGACCAGCGGGCCGCTTGGGCAGTTCCAAGTTCGTCGTGGGCCCGCACGCCAAGGATGCCAACGATCACCTGATCTACGACCGCTCGACGGGCAAGCTCTATTACGATGCGGACGGATCGGGCGGTGGCGCCCAGGTGCTCATTGCTCATTTCACCAACAAGGCCGCGCTCACCTACGCGGAGTTCACCATCATCTGATGAGAGGCGGCAGTTCCAATCGTCGCTTCGCGTCTTCATCGACCGATGGACGACCGTACGGCAGATCAGGCTCCCTCGGATCAGGCCTGGGCATTCTGGGGACAGGTCGATCCTGGGCTTGTCCTGGCATCCATTTGGCCCCAGAACAGCCTCACGTGAACAGGAGAGTGCCCGATGGCAGGCAGTGTGAACAAGGTGATCTTGGTGGGCAATCTGGGGCGTGACCCGGAGGTGCGGCGGCTGAACAACGGCGAGCCGGTGGTGAACCTGCGCCTGGCGACCTCGGAAACCTGGAAGGACAAGGCCACCGGCGAGCGCAAGGAAAAGACCGAGTGGCACTCGGTGGTGATCTTCAACGAGAACCTGGCGCGCGTGGCCGAGCAGTATCTGAAGAAGGGCTCCAAGGTCTATGTCGAGGGCCAGCTCCAGACCCGCAAATGGACCGACCAGTCGGGCCAGGAGAAGTACACCACCGAGGTGGTGCTGCAGCGCTTCCGCGGCGAGCTGACGATCCTGGACGGGCGTTCGGGCGGCGGCGGCGCGTCGGAATATGGCGACGAGGAGCCGGGCCAGATCAGCCGTGGCGGCGATTTCGGCCGCTCCTCCCCCATGGAGCGCCGTCCGGCGCCCGCCTCAGGTGGGGGCGGGGGTGGGGGCGGCGCGCCGCGCTACAACGACCTCGACGACGATATTCCGTTCTAGCGCATCGCGCGAAGGGCGGCCCCGCTTTGTCGCAAAGGACGACGCGCTTTTCCGGAGAGTGGGGCATTGGGTGGATTCCAAGAGGGCATAGCCACTTTCCATGTCCGATGCTTTCGTCGATTGGCCGTGACATCGCCCTGCGAGGGGTCTAAAGAGACGAAAAGGCGGCCTGGAGCCGCCTTTTCCTTTGACCCACGCGAAGCTGCCATGACCTCCCCAGCCCTCGACACCCTCTTCACCTGGATCCGCACCGAGAGCCCGACCCATGACGTCGCCGGCGTGAACCTGATGATGGATCTCGTCGTCGATCAGATGAAGGACGCGCCGGTCGCCATCGAGCGCATCCAGGGCGAGCAGGGCCTCGGCGACGCGCTGATCCTGCGCGCCGGCCCGCAGACGGACGAGCCCGCCATCCTGACCCTCTCGCATCTCGACACCGTGCATCCGGTCGGCACCATCGAGAAGGATCTGCCGCTGCGGATCGAGGGGGACCGGCTCTATGGTCCCGGGGTCTACGACATGAAGGCCAGCGCCTGGTACTGCCTGGAAGCCTTCAAGGAGGTCGCCCGCAAGGGAACGGCCACCCGTCCGCTGGTCTATCTCGTCACGCCGGACGAGGAAATCGGCTCTCCCATGACGCGGCCGATCATCGAGGATTTCGCCCGCCGCTCGGCCTATGCCCTCGTGACGGAGCCGGGGCGGGACGGCGGCAAGGTTGTCACGTCGCGCAAAGGCGTCGGGCGCTTCGACGTGCGTGTTGAGGGCCGCCCGGCCCATGCGGGCTCGCGCCACGCCGACGGTCGCAACGCCGTCTACGAGGCGGCGCGCCAGATCCTCGCGATCGAGGCCATGACCGATTACGCCCGCGGCGTCACGACGACAGTCGGCATGGTGTCCGGCGGAACAGCGGTGAACACGATCCCGCAGCATTGCAGCTTCCCCGTGGACCTGCGGGTCGAAACCGTGGCGGACGGCGAGGCGCTGACGCGGGCGATCCTCGGGCTCAAAGCCCATCATCCTGATTTCAAGATCACGGTCAGCGGCGGCATGAACCGTCCGCCCTACGAGCGCACGGAAGGGACAGCGCGGTTGTTCGACCATGCGAAGTCTCTCGCGGCCGAGATCGGATTCGATCTGGTCTCTGCCCCGCGCGTCGGCGGCGGCTCGGACGGCAATTTCACGGCGGCCCTGGGCGTGCCGACCCTCGACGGCATCGGCATCGATGGCGACGGAGCGCATACCCTGCACGAATATGGCCTGATCTCCTCCATCGCTCCGCGTCGGGAACTCGTGAAGCGCCTGCTGGAGACGCTGCGCTGATCGCGATCAGCGATCTGCGCGACAGGCCGGGATTTGCGGATACGGTCGCGGATCGGGTCTGGCGCGCCTTCTGGAAAGACGAGGGGCACCGGCCCGATCTGCTGACGGGCCTCGTGCGGCAGAGCTTGGGAGCGGGTCCCGTTCCCACCACCCTTGTGGGGCATGACGGCGGGCGGTTCATGGGAACCGTCTCCATCATCGCCTGCGACGAGGAGAAACGCCCCCACTATACACCCTGGATCGCGGCTTTATGGGTCGAGCCTGAGGACCGCCGGCAAGGCATCGGCGCGGCTCTCGTCGATAGGGCGGTGGAATTGTCCTTCGGCATGGGTGCTGCCCGCGTTTATCTTCTCTCGCGCGAACGTCGCCGGGCCTATTATGAGAGGCTGGGCTGGTCGGTTCTCGAGCATGGTGTGCTGGAGCCGGAACTTCATGTCCTGATCAGGAATGCAGGCGAGGGGGCATCTCGATGAGTGCGCGGTCGGAGCCGAATTACCGGCTCAACGTAGGCATAGCGCTGTTCAACACCCGCGGGCAGGTGCTGATGGCCCGGCGTCTCTGGAGTTCGGGTCCCGAAATCATCGTGCCTGGACATGAGTGGCAGATGCCGCAGGGCGGCATCGATGCCGACGAGGATCCGCTGACGGCGGCCTTGCGGGAATTGCAGGAAGAAACGAATGTCACGAACGCGGTCTATCTGGGCGAGACGTCGTCATGGCTGACTTACGACTTTCCGCCCTATGACGGCCCGCCCCATCGCCTCTCGCGCTACCGGGGACAGCAGCAGAAATGGTTTGCCCTGCGCTTCTCAGGCGACGAGAGCGAAATTGACGTGACGCTGACGCATGGCGATGCGGTTCCGGAATTCGCCGAATGGCGCTGGCACGAACTTGCTGCCGTGCCGGCCCTCGTCGTGCCCTTCAAGCGAGCGGTTTACGAGCATGTAGCAGAGGCGTTTGCAGCCTTTGCGCTTGCTCCCGCTGATCGAAACGGTTGAGGCTCGGGGCGGAGCCTCAATCCTCATTCTCCTTGTCCGGCTGCGCGATCTCGGGATGTTTCTGCACCAGCGCATCCCGGTCCTGGGCCAGGGCATCCCAGGTACGCGCCATCTCGAGTAATTGGTCGCGCTGCGGCCCTTCCGGAACCTGCTTGGCCAGCACGCGGCATTCCTCGGCATGTTTGCGGTATTCGGATGCTTTCTTCATGGCTTCTTCTTCGTCTCCTTATGGGAGCCTTGCTTACAACGTCCCAGGACGCAAGAGGGCGACGACGCCGTCGATGATGAACTGCACGGCAAGTCCCGCGAGAATGACGCCGAGCAGCCGGGTCAGGACCACGTTCCCGGTCACGCCGAGCCAGCGGGAGACGCGCTCGGCTGCGGAAAACACGACGAAACAGCTGATAATCCCGAGGGCGATCAGGATGATCAACGACGAGAGATAAATGAGATTTCCGTCGGCCCGTCCGGCCAGGAGGATGACCGCCGTGATGGCTCCGGGGCCGGCCATGAGCGGGATCGCCAGTGGAAACGCCGCGATGTTGCGGATATGGTCCTCCGTGATGGCAACCTCGGCCGTGTGCTGCTTGCGCTCGTTGCGGCGCTCGAACACCATCTCAAACGCGATCCAGAACAGCAGGAGCCCGCCCGAGATGCGGAAGGCTGGGATCCCCACGCCGAGAAGGCGCAGAAGAACCTCGCCACCGAGGCCGAAGAAGGCGAGGATGCAGAAGGCGATCAGGCAGGCCCGCGTGGAGACGCGGCGGCGTTCGTCCGAATTCATGCCCCGGGTCAGTGACACGAAGATGGGGGCCAGAGCGACCGGGTCGAGAGTGACGAGCAGCGTGACAAGGGCGGCGGAGATAAAGTCGAAAAGCATCGGCTGGACCTTCGAGACAGCTTTGCTTTATGGGGTGCCTGAAGGGTTTTGGCGAGAGGGCACGCAACGATGTTCACGATTTTGGACAGGATCAGCTGGCCAGGGCATCCCGACAAGGCCAACGAGGATATCTGCGGGGCCTGTCAGGACTGGGCCTGTGTGATCGACACCTCGATCTTCCCCGGCACCGCCCCGGTCGTCCATCCCAAGAGCGACGCGGCCTGGCTCGCGGCCTTCGCGGATGAGCGCCTCTCGAACCTAGCGCCCCAGGCCGAGGACGGCGCCGCCCTGATCCGCCATGTGATGGAGGAGGCCCGCACGGCCTATCGCGCCGCCGCTCCCGAGGAGCGGCACGAGGACTTCGTCTCCTGGCCGCTCGGCGCGATGACCCTCATCCGTCGCAAGGGGAATGTCTTGGATGCCTGGACCTTCGGCGACACCACGGCCTATGTCCGCCGGCCCGACGGGGCGGTCCTGACCCTGGGCGATGCCCCCGGCCTGCGGGACGCCGAATCCGCCAAGGCGGCCGAGCTGATGCAGGCCTCGCATTCCCGCCCCGACGACATTCTTGCCGAACCCGTCTTCCTTGCCTGGCTCGGCGAGCGCCGCGAGCGGCAGAAGAAAAGCGGCGTTCCGGCGGCCCTTCTGAGCTTCAATCCGGATGCCGCCAACCGTCTGCGGCACGAGAGCGTGCCCTGTGACGACGGCGCCACCATTCTGCTCGCGAGCGACGGCTTCTCGGCTCTGGTCGATCTGTACGGGGCCTTCGACGCCCAGGGCCTGATGGAGGCCGCCATCGCCTCGGGCCTGGAGCCGCTGGCTCGGAAGGCCCGGGAGATCGAGACGACGATGGATCCGGACGGGAAACGCTATCCCCGGTTCAAGCTCAGCGACGACACAACCGCGCTCTTGCTGAGGGTTTAGAGCGCCGCCCCCTTAACCCTCATCAATGGCGCGGCTTCGGAAAGGGGTGGTCATCCGGGTGTTGAATCCTCGTCATGGCCGGGCTTGACCCGACCATCCACGTCTTGCGGAACGCTGTTCTCGGACGGCGCAGGTGTCCGTTTCCGCCCCGAACACGCCTGCGAGACAGGACGATGCAACGGGGTTGCGAATCCCTCGCAGCGACGGGGACGAGGGAAGGCACGGGCCTTCCGCTTAAGCCGCGTCCTCTTGCCTCTGGAAAACACCTCTGAAACCTTGAAAAAGGCGTGGAAAACGGCCATCTAAGGATTTGAATTTCAATTGGATTCGCGAGGCTGCCTCCCGGCTTGACGAAGCGGCATCTTGAGCCGCCTCTCGCGAAAGGGCAGACCGTTTTAAGAAAGACCAACCTTGACCGATCCGAACGATATCCGCTCCGGCGGCCCCGGCGGGGACCAGCCGGCCAGCGACATCAAGCTGATTTCCATCGTCGACGAGATGAAGCGCTCCTACCTCGATTACGCCATGAGCGTGATCGTGAGCCGCGCGCTTCCCGATGCGCGTGACGGCCTCAAGCCCGTGCACCGGCGCATCCTCTACTCGATGCACGAGAATGGTTACACGCCGGACAAGAAATACGTGAAGTCCGCCCGCATCGTCGGTGACGTGATGGGTCAATACCATCCGCACGGCGACCAATCGATCTACGACGCCTTGGTGCGCATGGCGCAGGACTTCGCCATGCGGGTCATGCTCGTGGATGGACAGGGCAATTTCGGCTCCGTCGACGGCGATCCGCCGGCGGCCATGCGCTACACCGAGTCCCGCCTCGCCAAGGCGGCGATGCCGCTGCTCGACGATATCGACAAGGACACGGTCGATTTCTCGCCGAACTACGACGAGTCCAAGGACGAGCCGGTCGTTCTGCCGGCCCGCTACCCGAACCTGCTCGTCAACGGCGCCGGCGGCATCGCGGTCGGCATGGCCACCAATATGCCTCCCCACAACTTGGGCGAGGTCATCGACGGCTGCCTGGCCTATATCGACAACCCCGGCATCTCGGCGGAAGAGCTGATCGAGATCATTCCCGGCCCGGATTTCCCGACGGGGGCCATGATCCTCGGCCGCGCGGGCGTGAAGTCGGCCTATACTACGGGCCGCGGCTCCATCGTCATGCGGGCCAAGTCCGAGGTCGAGGAGATCCGCAAGGACCGCGAGGCGCTGATCTTCACCGAGATCCCGTATCAGGTGAACAAGGCTTCGCTGATCGAGAAGATCGCCGAGCTCGTGCGCGAGAAGAGGATCGAGGGCATCGCCGACCTTCGCGATGAATCCGACCGCGACGGCATGCGCATCGTCGTCGAGATCAAGCGCGATGCCATGGCGGACGTGGTGCTCAACCAGCTCTACCGCTATACGCCGCTCCAGACGAGCTTCGGCGCCAACATGGTGGCGCTCAACGGCGGCCGTCCCGAGCAGATGACGCTCAAGGACCTGATCGGCGCCTTCGTCGATTTTCGCGAGGAGGTCGTCTCCCGCCGCACCAAGTTCCTGCTCAACAAGGCCCGCGAGCGCGCCCACGTGTTGTGCGGTCTCGCCATTGCGGTCGCCAACATCGACGAGGTGATCCGCCTCATCCGCACGGCGCCCGACCCGAACACCGCCCGCGAGGCTCTCATGGCCCGTGACTGGCCGGCTCACGACATCGCGCCGCTGATCGCGCTCGTCGACGATCCGCGCCACAAGATCAACGACGACGGCACCTATCGTCTCTCGGAGACGCAGGCCCGCGCGATCCTCGACCTGCGCCTGCAGCGCCTGACCGCTCTGGGCCGCGACGAGATCGGCGACGAGCTGTCCAAGCTCGCAGCCGAGATCTCGGATTACCTCGAGATCCTGCGGTCCCGCGCCCGCATCATGGGCATCATCAAGGACGAGCTCGCCGAGATCAAAGAGGCCTACGCCACCCCGCGCAAGACGCGGATCGTGGACTGGGACTCCGACGTGGACGACGAGGACCTCATCGCCCGCGAGGACATGGTGGTGACCGTCTCTCACGCCGGCTACATCAAGCGCGTGCCGCTCTCGACCTACCGGGCGCAGCGCCGCGGCGGCAAGGGCCGCTCCGCCATGACGACGAGGGACGAGGATTTCGTCACCCGGCTCTTCGTGGCGAACACCCATACGCCTGTGATCTTCTTCTCGTCCGAGGGGCAGGCCTACAAGGAGAAGGTGTGGCGCCTGCCGCTCGCCGCTCCGAACGCCAAGGGCAAGGCGCTGGTGAACATGCTGCCGCTCAGCCAGGGCGAGCGCATCAACGCCATCATGCCGCTGCCGGAGGACGAGGCGTCCTGGGATAAGCTGGACGTGATGTTCGCGACCTCGCGCGGAACGGTCCGCCGCAACAAGCTATCGGACTTCGTGCAGGTCAATCGCGGCGGCAAGATCGCCATGAAGCTGGACGAAGGCGAGTCCATCGTCGACGTGCAGATCTGCTCGGAGCATGACGACGTGCTGCTCACCACGGCCAAGGGCCAGTGCATCCGCTTCCCGGTGACGGATGTGCGCGTGTTCAAGGGCCGCGACTCCATGGGCGTGCGCGGCATCAACCTCGCCGAAGGCGACAAGATCATCTCCATGGCGATCCTGCGTCACGTGGAGGCGACGGGAGAAGAGCGCGCCGCCTACCTCAAGATGCGCCGAGCCGTCATGGGCGAGCAGTCGAACGGCGAGGCCGACGCGGCGGGTGCGGACGATGCGGAGGAGACCGAGAACGGCAACGTCTCCCTCTCGCAGGAGCGCTATGCGGAGATGAGCGCGCAGGAGCAGTGCATTCTGACAATCTCCGAAAAGGGCTACGGCAAGCGTACGCTGTCCTACGAGTACCGCATCACCGGACGCGGCGGCAAAGGCATCACGGCCATGGCGGTCAACAACCGCAACGGCCTGCTGGTGGCTTCCTTCCCCGTGGAGAACGCCGACCAGATCATGCTCGTCACCGATGGCGGCCAGCTGATCCGTGTGCCGGTGGACGGCATCCGTGTCGTCGGCCGCAACTCGCAGGGCGTCACGATCTTCTCTACGCGCGACAAGGAACGCGTGGTCTCGGTGGAGCACATCGAGGGTGAGGAAGGCGAAGACGGCGAGGACGCTGACGAGGCTGGAGCCGAGGGCGATACTGCGGGCGGCGAGGAATAAGACCTCAAGGCTCGATTAGCCGATACTTCAAAAGAAGGGCGCCTATAGGCGCCCTTTTTGTTGCGTCACTTGCCCAAGAGGCGCGTGTATTCCGTGATGAAGCGATCGGCTGTCCGGTCCGAGTTCTCGCTCACCGACGTTGTGAAGCGGATCTTCACAAAGTTTTTCCCACGCACGGTGACGAACACGTAGGAATGACGTGTCTTCCCCTTCTGCGTGATCGTCAGGTGCGCCTTTACAAAGGAAACTGTTTCGGCCTTCGCGATGACCTTGGCGTCCTCGTATGCGCCGGCCGACACGGCATAGGCAATGTCGCTGAGCGCCATCCGTAACTGTTCCTTGATCTCCGCTGCCTGTGTTGCCGCTGTCAGATCCTTTCCAAGATCGTAGACGTAGATGTCGGCCCAGGCTTCGCCCTGCTTCGCATAGCCTACGCTAAAACCAAGGTCCGGACTGCCGTAATCGGCCTTCTCCATGCGGGAGAGGCCAGCGATCTGCTTCGGGAAGGGATAGCCCTCGATCTGCGTGATTTGCTCCGGAATCCGGCTTTCGGTCGGACCGGCGCAGGCATTCGAGACGACGGCCAGTGTAAGAACGAGGCCGAGCGAAAGGCTCCACGAGCCCAGAACGCGCAAGAAACGAGACATGACAACTCCCACAATCCCCATCTAAATATTATAACGTATTGGGAATGGAAAGCCCTATGTGGCCGGGCAGGGAGTAGGGCAGCCGACGCCGAAAAGGCGGCAACCGCGATCAGAAAAGATGCAGTCCCTGGATGGCCGCCGGGCTCAGGACGGCGGCTGCAAGAAGAACGACGATGCCAAGACGAAAGGCCATGGAATGCCCCCTGAAATGGTTAACAAAGAGTTACCTAGGGCGAGCCGGTGCCTCGTCCAGCCTAGGTTGCATAGGGCTGACGTCTTAAATCGGCGCGTGAATCTCACGCCGGGGCCATTCTTGTCTAAGGAACTGGTTTCGAATGGGTTTTGCCGCTCGCTGCATTCATCAGATCGCCGGTACGTAGCCCGAAGCTATGGCGGCGGGCGCGAGGACGAGAAATGCCGTTACGAGAGTGACGACGAGCCGAACGATCATGGGAGCCTCCCTGCTGTGCGCTTCCTTGTGGCAGAGCCGGGCTGGGATCGCCGTGCGTTGGCACACGGCTTGCGGACGTCGAATTATCCCGCTACGCCTTGAGCCATGACACGCATCGCCCTCTATACCGGCAGCTTCGACCCGGTCACCAACGGCCATCTGGATGTCCTGCGCCAGGCCTGCAGCGTGGCGGACAGAATAGTCGTGGCCATCGGCGTTCATTCCTCGAAGGCTCCGATTTTCACGGCCGAGGAGCGGGCCGGGATGCTGCGGGCGGTCTGCGGACCCGTGTTGCAGGCGGCTGGCGTGGAGCTGGAGGTCGTGACCTTCGACGATCTCGCCGTGGAGGCGGCCCGTCGCCACGGAGCCAGCCTCATCGTTCGTGGCCTGCGGGACGGCACGGATTTCGACTACGAGATTCAAATGGCGTCCATGAACGCGTCCATGGCACCCGAGGTCCAGACGATCTTCTTTCCCGCCTCGCCGCCGGTTCGCCCGATTACTGCCACGCTTGTCCGGCAGATCGCAGCTATGGGCGGCGACGTTTCGGCCTTCGTGCCAGGGCTTGTCGCGGAACGGCTCAAGGCCAAATTCACGCGGCCATAACGTTTTTCGACCCTCAGAGGAGAACCCCATCCATGAAGCGTTTGCTCGTAGCCGGTGTGCTCGTGCTGGCCGGCCTTGTCCCGGCCGCGGCCCAGCCGGCCAGTGACCCGCAGAACACCGTTTACCTGGACACCAAGGATGGTCGGATCACCATCCGCTTGCGCCCGGACCTGGCCCCCAAGCATGTCGAGCAGATCAAGGCGCTCACGAAACAGGGCTTCTACAACGGCGTCCCGTTCCATCGGGTGATCGAGGGCTTCATGGCTCAGACGGGCGATCCCACCGGCACCGGCACCGGAAAGTCCAACCTGCCGGATATCCCGGCCGAGTTCAGCCAGACCCAGTACAAGCGCGGCTCCGTTGGCATGGCCCGCTCGCAGAACCCCAATTCCGCCAACAGCCAGTTCTTCATCTGCTATGAGGGCTGCGGCCCGCTGACGGGCCAATACACGCTCTTCGGAGAGGTCGTGTCCGGCATGGACGTGGCCGACAAGATCAAGAAAGGGAACCCGGCCGCGAACGGCATGGTTTCCAATCCCGACAAGATCGTGAAGATGCAGCTCGCCGCCGACGCGAAGTGAGCGAATGTGCCCTGACCTGCCATCCGGAGCGCGATGGATGTCCGTCTCGCTCATCCTCGCGATGGCCTCCGCTTCGGCGGCGGCCGCGCGGGACGGCTGGCATGGCCATGGTCTTTATCACCATAGGGACGGTTACTGGTACCGGCCCTATGAGGAGCTTCCGACGTTGCCGGAGGGCATCATAGGAAGCGTCAGGCCGAAGCCCGATGGAGCACCCATCGGGCGCATCAACACCATGCAGGACGTCTTCAGGGCCTTGCAGGCCTGCTGGCGACCGCCTCGGGGAAGCGGCTATTCCGGCCAGGAAATCACGTTACGCCTCAGCTTCAAGCGCAACGGCGAGGTCCTGGGCAAGCCGCTGATCACCTATTACAAGCCCGGAACCGAAGGAGAGCAGCGCGAGCCTTTCACCCGCTCCGTTCGCGAAGCCTTCGAGCGCTGCACGCCCTTCCCCTTCACGGAAAGCTTTGGAGCGGCCATCGCAGGACGCATCTTTGCCTTCCGTTTCATCGACGCCCGACCTATGTGAACGGGCAGGAATAGAGTTTTGCCGACCAAACCGCTTCAGGAGAGACCGATGGCAGATCCGGAAAACACCCTCATCATGGAAACCACGAAAGGCCGCGTGGTTATCGAGCTGCGCCCCGATCTGGCCCCCGGTCACGTGGAGCGCATCAAGACCTTGGCGCGCCAGGGCTTCTATGACGGCATCGCCTTTCACCGGGTGATCGACGGCTTCATGGCCCAGACCGGCTGCCCCCAGGGCACCGGCACCGGCGGTTCGGATCTCCCGGACCTGAAGGCCGAGTTCAACGCCGAGCCGCATGTGCGTGGCACCTGCTCCATGGCGCGCACCAACTACCCGCACTCCGCCAACTCGCAGTTCTTCATCTGCTTCGACGATGCCCGCTTCCTCGACAAGCAGTACACCGTCTGGGGCAAGGTGACGGAAGGCATGGAGAACGTGGACAAGATCAAGCGCGGCGAGCCCGTGCGCGATCCGGACCGCATCATCTCGATGAAGGTCGCGGCGGACGCTGCTTAAAAGCCCCTGGGGTTTCACTCCGTCATGCCCGGGCTCGTCCCGGGCATCCATGTCTTCCATCCCCGGAAGGCGCGGATGGCCGGGTCAGGTCCGGCCACGACGCTTTGAGATAGATCCATGCGTGTCGATCTCTTCGACTTCGACCTTCCCGAGCAGAACATCGCGCTCCGCCCCGTGGAGCCGCGCGATTCCGCGCGCATGCTCGTCGTCAGGCCCGGAAGCGGCTTCGAGGACCGGATCGTGCGCGATCTGCCGGATTTGCTGCAGCCGGGAGACGTGCTGGTCCTCAACGACACGAAGGTCATTCCCTCGCGGCTCTACGGCCTGCGCGTCCGCGAAGAAACCGCCGCGCGCGTCGAGATCATGCTGCACAAGCGGGAAGGGGCGGATTGCTGGCGCGCCTTCGCGCGCCCGGCAAAGAAGCTCCATATCGGCGACCGCATCCGCTTCGGCGAGGAATCCGAGAGCACGGCCTGCGAGCTGGTGCGCCTCGATGCGGAGGTGATCGAGAAAGGCGAGGGGGGAGACGTGGCGCTCCGCTTCTCATTCTCGGGCCCCTTCCTCGACGAGGCGATCGCCCGTCTCGGCGAGCTGCCGCTGCCGCCCTACATCGCGGGGAAGCGCGCGACGGACGAGAAGGACAGGACCGATTACCAGACGGTTTATGCCCGGGACGAAGGCGCGGTCGCGGCCCCCACGGCGGGCCTGCACTTCACGGACGAGCTCTTCCGGCGCCTCGACGAGCGCGGGGTCTCCCGTCGGTTCGTGACCCTGCATGTGGGCGCGGGAACCTTTTTGCCCGTCAAGGCCGACGATACCAACGAACACCGCATGCATGCCGAATGGGGCACGGTCAGCGCTGAAACCGCACAGGCGCTCAACGAGGCCCGGGCCCGGGGCGGGCGGATCGTGGCGGTCGGCACCACCTCGCTGCGTCTGCTGGAGAGCGCCGCCCGAGAGGACGGCACCATCGCCCCCTTTTCCGGCGACACGTCGATCTTCATCACGCCCGGATACCGCTTCAAGGCCGTGGACGTGCTGATGACCAATTTCCATCTGCCGCGCTCGACCCTGTTCATGCTGGTTTCGGCCTTCGCGGGACTGGATTGCATGCGCGCGGCCTATGCCCATGCCATCACGACGGGCTATCGCTTCTACTCCTACGGCGATGCGAGTTTGCTCTTCCGGCGTTGATGCGCCATTTCTGCTCTTCGCGCCCGCACGGGCTTGAGCCGATCCCACGAGGACCGAATGACCACCGAGAATTTCACCTTCACCATCTCGAAGACGGATGGAGCCGCGCGGACTGGCGAGATCCGGATGCCCCGCGGCGTCATCCGGACGCCTGCCTTCATGCCGGTGGGCACGGCGGCCACCGTGAAGGCGATGTATCCCGATCAGGTGAAGGCTCTCGGGGCGGATGTGGTGCTCGGCAACACCTATCATCTGATGCTCCGCCCCAGGGCGGAGCGCGTCGCCCGTCTCGGCGGGCTGCACCAGTTCATGAACTGGCCGTATCCGATTCTCACGGATTCCGGCGGTTTCCAGGTCATGTCGCTGTCGGCTCTGCGTAAGGTCGACGAGACCGGCGTGACCTTTCAATCCCATATCGACGGCTCGAAGCACTTCATGTCGCCGGAGCGCTCCATCGAGATTCAGGGGCTTCTCGGATCCGACATCCAGATGCAGCTCGACGAATGCGTGCGTCTGCCGTGCTCGGACGAAGAGGCGGAGCGGGCCATGCGGCTGTCCCTGCGATGGGCGGAGCGCTGTCGCATCGCCTTCGGCGAGCAGCCCGGCAAGGCCATGTTCGGAATCGTTCAGGGCGGTGCAGTGGAGCGGCTTCGCATCGAGAGCGCGCGGGAACTCGCCGCCATGGACCTGAAGGGCTACGCCATCGGCGGGCTCGCCGTGGGCGAGCCGCAAGAGGTGATGCTGCGCATGATCGAAACGGTCGAGCCGCACATGCCACGGGAAAAGCCGCGCTACCTCATGGGCGTGGGCACTCCGGACGACATCATCGAGGCAGTGCGCCGCGGGGTGGACATGTTCGATTGCGTCATGCCCACCCGCGCCGGACGCCACGGCCAGGTCTTCACCAAGCACGGCCGTATGAATCTGCGCAACGCGCGCTTCGCCGAAGACACGCGTCCGCTTGACGAGAGCTCGAAATGCACGGCCTCGAATACCTATAGCCGGGCCTATCTCCACCATCTCGTCCGATCGAACGAGATCCTGGGCATGATGCTGCTGACCTGGAACAACCTTGCCTATTACCAGGAGTTGATGGCCGGTCTGCGCAAGGCCATCGCGGAGGGCCGTCTCGAAGACCATATCGGCGAGATCAAGGAAGGCTGGGTGAGGGGCGAGCGCGACGGCAAGGCCGAGATCGGCCAGCACGCCGACAACATCGCCATGCCGGCGGAGGGGTAGAAGGGCCGGGATCCCTTCCAGTGGTGGAAAACCCGAGGGCTGTGCGACCCGAATTGACGATTTCGACGTCGGACCGGGGCTTTTCGATTGACCCACCGCCCAAGAGCCCCTATTTCGGGCTCACCTCTGGGAGCGCGTAGCTCAGCCGGTAGAGCATCTGACTTTTAATCAGAGGGTCCTGGGTTCGAGTCCCAGCGCGCTCACCACTTAATTCCCAGAGAGTTAGCAACGGTAATTAAGGTTTCTTATGAAGCCTTGTTACCGGGCTTGTTTACCGGCACCTGTTCTAGGCCTGTTCCTGGCCTTTCCTCCGCTTCGCAAGGCGCAGCTCTGCCACCCATGCAGATTGCACGACAGCGCGCCGAGCAGGATGCGCAGCCGAAATGTCGAGCTGCTGCGAATTCCCGGCCGATGACCTCAGGTGGCAAGTCTGATGGCCCGAGGGGAACGCGAGCTAGGGCGTTCCACTCGCGTGGAAACAGCTCTTCGCTCTGTTGTGTTGCAGTTTTTCGGCGAACCGGGCCCACCTCGCCGAAAAATGCTCGAGCCCGATGTCCGCGCAATCGGGGAGGATCAGAGAGATACTCCTCTGCTCGGCAGGCGCTGACAGGCCCACATGGCAGCCTGAGTGCGATTAGCGGCCCCGATTTTGCGCAGGATGGCTTTGACGTGAATCTTGATGGTGGCTTCGCTGATCTCCAGCTGGCGAGCGATGACCTTGTTAGGTTCGCCTTTCGTCAAGCACCCGAGGATTTCCGTCTCCCGTGCCGACAGCTTGTAAGTCTCTAAATCAGAGAGATTCGAGTTCATATGCTGGGGCGAATGCATTTGCCTCTGCGACGTCGCATCCGAGAGCGTGTGCAGAACCGCGGAGGGCAGGACATTTTCGCCAAGCATAACCAGTTCAAATGATTTGGTCAGAACCTCCGGAGCAGCGTCTGCAAGACAGAAGCCATGTACGCCTGCGGCATGCCCATGCTGCACCACATTGAGGTCGAATTGATCCGCCAGAGCCACGATCCGGGCCTCCGGGAGCTGCTCTTTCACATGCTTGACGACATCGATCAGGCGACTGACGTTCTGCTTGTGCTCGATGATCACCAAGTCGGGCCGTAGCGCTTCCGGAGGAAGGGATCCTGAGACAGAAGCGGCCTCGGTAAGAGCGAACGAAGTTCCCTGGAGGATATGCTGCAGCCCTGAACGCAGAAGGCGGCTGTCGCAGATAAGCGTTGTTGGAATCTTTGGATTAAGGCCGCTGGGTGGGAGGTCAGTATCCGACGAGTGCTTGGCAATAAGCGGCAGCGTTGGCGCGGTCATCTGTGCCCCTAACAATTTTAAGATCAAGAAATGGTAATCAGGAAGAGTGCGATCCGTCTGTCGGGAACCAGACCATGTCCAATTGGCCGATAGTCTAAAGAGATAATAGTCACTCTATTGCGTTGTATAAACTTAACAATACTGGCTGAGTTTCGGTTACAGCAGCGTCGAATCTGCCACCCATAAACAAATCCAACGCTCGTGTATGCTCTCTACCGTGATGGCACCAAGCCCTGCATCCTGGAGGGCGACGCAGGTGATGATCGTAGTGCCTTGTCCGCGCTCGGCTGTAATGTCCATGAATGGCCAAGTCGCTGTTCGATGATCTGCTGCTTCGGAAGCCGTGGGCATCACATTTGCCCCCTTCATCGATGTTGGCAGCTGTGTCCTGAAGATTTCGCGACTGTGGGTTGGTGCTGCGAAGGCGCGGAGCCGAGCCAAGTCGCGGTGAGGGTTGTGAAGCCGGAGATCGTCGCGCGAGAACGTCCGATAAGCGCATGCGAAGGAAGGAGAGCCGCAGGCCGAGCCCGAGGCTTGTCATTCATCCATGCTGCCATCTTGGCTACGGCCATCAGAACGCAATGCTCGCAGGAGCGCCACGATTGAGATCGACAGACTTGCCCCGAATGGTGCTCCAAGAAACGCCACGAGCGGTCCATATGCCCACCAGAGGATCAGGACCGTGATCAACGCGCTGATGAGCCCCACAATAGTGTAAGCCACGACCATCAGAGCCTTCCTCCGGAGAAACTGTCATATGTGGCCGCCCCGTCCGGCAAGGTTCTTGCTGAACGTGTACGCAAGATTGTCGGGTCCGGTCCATAGAGCCACTGGCGCTGCTGAAAGCCCGTCGAACAGGTCCCGATCACATCATCGATCTCAAATCTCCTACAACGCCGCGGGCTCTTCTGATCATGGCTCGGCCGGGTTACATCAAGCGATTGTCTCCTTCCCAAACCGAGTGTCTCAAAATGCCCGCCGATATCTCAGGCGCAAGCGCAAATGACTCGCCGCATCCCCGGAAGACGATAACCAATGTGGGAGGTGCGACTGGCTTGGGCGTCACCGGGAACACCGACCGCAGGCAGCCGGGAATTGTCGTGCTCACGCCATGAAGAAGGCCCGCAAGAGATGTTGCGAGCCCAAGTCCTTTCTGATGTCCGATGCGCTCTTCATTCTCTGACGCATCGTTTTTCGCGGAGAACCGAAACCAATTTTCCGCGCGATGTGCTACGCGGCTGCCGGTGACAGCGCTTCGGATACAAGCTTCATCCGTCGCCGCTGCAGCCACCAGATAAAGCCTGTCAAGGCGAATGCCGGGATGTAGACCCACAAGGTGGAGGGCCGTCCGGGAGCGGACTGGAGAACGGCAACGATGGTGAAGCCCGGCTCCAGGCCCACACGCTTGGCGTAGGAACCAAAGGCCACGTTGCTGATGGTCATCTGGTTGCCGAGACCTGCAACGGTGAGGCCGGAGTTGCGCAGGCGCTCCTGCGGGGTCGGCTTCTGCTCCCCGAGATCGAGGCTCACCGTCTTGCGCACATCGTCGCCCTCGATGGTCGTGCCCTCCACCACGAAGGCGAGACGATGGCTCGCCGGCGCGCGGGCGACCTCATTCATCAGCTCGCTCGCGGGCAGTTCGATCGTCGCCGGATGGACTTGGTTGAGCCACCAGTCGGGGCGGAACAAGGCAAAGCAGATGACGAGCAGAATCGCGCTCTCCCACAGGCGGCTCTTGGTCGCGAAGTAGTTCATCGTGGCGGCCGCGAAGATCAGGACCGCCGTGATGTTGGCCGTAATGACGATTGCCGTGTCAGTCCAGCTGTCCACGCCGATCAGCAGCATTGCGGGGTTGAAGATGAACACGAAGGGCAGAAGGGCCGTGCGGAGCGCGTAGAAAGCACCCTGGAAGCCTGTGGCGATGGGATCCTCGCGCGAGATCGCCGCCGCCGCGAAGGCCGCGAGGCCCACGGGCGGCGTGATGTCGGCCATGATGCCGAAATAGAACACAAACAGGTGCACGGCGATCAGCGGAATGGCGAGGCCTGCCTGAGCTCCGAGCTCCACCACCACCGGCGCCATCAGCGTCGCGACCAGGATGTAATTCGCGGTGGTCGGGATGCCCATGCCGAGCACGAGGCTGATGAGAGCGATCAGCATCAGCATGATGATGACATTGCCGCCAGAGATGAACTCCACGAATTCGGTCATCATGAGGCCGAGGCCGGTGAGCGTCACCGTGCCGACGATGATGCCCGCGGTCGCGGTGGCGATTGCGATGCCGATCATGTTGCGCGCCCCGAGCGCGAAGCCGTCCAGAAGGTCGGCCATGGCTGCGCGAGTGGCCGCCGAAGCAGATTGCTTGCGGAACAGAGCGAGCAGCGGGCGGCGCGTGGCCAGAATTCCGATGATGGAGGTGGTGGCCCAGAAGGCGGAGAGGCCGGGCGACATTTCCTCGACCATCAGGCACCACAGCAGGACGACCAATGGAATGAGGAAATCGAGGCCCGTGCGCGTCACGTCCCAGGCCCGGGGAAGTTTGATGATGGGTGTGTTGGGATCGTCGAGTTCGAGATCGGGGAAGCGCGCCGCATAGGCGACGGTTGCGAGATAAATCACGAGACCGGCGGCTGCGAGAATCCAGGGAGCGCCCGCGCCGAAAGCCGCTTGCGCGCCGATCACGCCGTAATAGAGCAGGCCAAGCACCACGACCGACCCGGACAGGCCCAGACCCGTGCGCAGGAAGCGTGTCTTCGCAGGAGACGCTTCCCGCGGGATCGGCTTCGCGCCGATCTTCAGCGCTTCCAGATGCACGATGTAGAGCAGCGCCACATAGGAGGCGACGGCCGGAAGGAAGGCATGCGTGACGATCTCCGAGTAGGGGATGCCGACATACTCGACCATGAGGAAGGCGGCTGCGCCCATCACGGGCGGCATGATCTGCCCGTTAATGGAGGAGGCGGCCTCGATGGCGCCGGCTTTCACGCCGGACAGGCCTGTGCGCTTCATCAGCGGGATCGTGAAGATGCCGCCCGACACCACGTTCGAGACGGAGGAGCCGGACACCACGCCGTTGAGGGCGGAAGACACCACGGCGACTTTCGCCGGGCCGCCGCGCAGATGGCCTAGGAGGGCGATGGAGATCTGCATCATCCAGTTGCCTGCGCCTGCCTTGTCGAGCAGCGTGCCGAATAGAACGAACAGGAACACGAAACTCGTCGACACGCCGAGCGCGATGCCGAACACGCCTTCCGTCGTCAGCCATTGGTGCTGCAAGAACTTCGAGATCGAAGCGCCCTTGTGCAGCAGCACGTCCGGCATGTACGGGCCGGCGAAGGTGAAGAGGATGAAGACCAGCGCGACGATGACCATCGGCAGGCCGAGGGAGCGGCGCGTGGCCTCGAGCAGAAGCAGAATGCCTGCCCCCGCGGTCACGAGATCCAGCATGATCGGCTGGCCTGGGCGCGTGGCGAGATCGCGATAGAACAGGAAGAGATAGGCGCCTGCGAAAGCGCCTGCGAGGGCGAGCGCCCAATCGACGATGGGCACGTAAGCGCGCGGGGAGGATTTGAAGGCCGGATAGGCCATGAACGCGAGAAAGAGCCCGAGGCCGAGATGGATGGCGCGCGCTTCGGTGTCGTTCAGGATGCCGAAGCCCAGGGTGAATGGTAGCGGCGAGGCGTACCAGAGTTGGAACAGCGACCAGGCAATGGCGACCGTGGTGATCAATGTGGCGGTGAAACCGGTCGGCTTGCGGCCTCCCGTATCGGCCTCGGCGACGAGCTGCTCGAGCTCGGCGGACGGAGCGAGTGCGGCTTTCTCGTTTGTCGACATGGTCGCGTCCTCAAGTCGTCTCAATAAGGCAAGGGGGCAGCATTCGCTGCCCCCGTTCCGATAGACTTCGGGAAAGGCCCGCTTATTTCAGCCAGCCCTTTTCCTTATAGTATTTTGCCGCACCCGGATGGAGCGGAGCGGACAGGCCGTCCTTCACCATCTTGGCCGGGTCGAGGTTGGCGAAGGCCGGGTGCAGCGACTTGAATTCGTTGAAGTTCTCGAACACGGCCTTGGTCACCTGATAGACGGTTTCCTCCGGCACCTTGGTCGAGGTCACGACGGTTGCGAGCACGCCGTAGGTTTCGACGTCCTGCGGGTTGTTGTTGTAGAGGCCGCCCTTGATCGTGGCTTTGGCATAGTAGGGCTTGTCGGCGAGCAGCTTGTCCACGGCAGGTCCCGTGATCGACACGAGCTTCGCGCCGCAGGTGGTGGTCGGGTCCTGGATGTTCGCGGACGGATGGCCTACGCCATAGAAGAACGCGTCGATCTTGTTGTCGCAGAGCGCAGGGCCGTGCTCGTCGGCCTTCAGCTCGGAAGCGAGCGAGAAATCGGACAGCTTCCAGCCCTTCGCGCCGAGGAGCTCTTCCATGGAGGCGCGGGTGCCGGAGCCCGGGTTGCCCACGTTGACGCGCTTGCCCTTGAGATCGTCGAAGGTAGCGGCATTGGCTTCCTTTCGGGCCAGCACCGTGAAGGGCTCAGGGTGCACGGAGAAAACCGCGCGCATGTCTTCGAAGGCGCCACCGTCCTTGAAGGAGCCGAGACCTTTCAGGGAGTTGTACTGAACGTCGGACTGGGTAAGGCCGAAATCGAGCTCGCCCGCCTTGATCGTATTGACGTTGTAGGCGGAGCCGCCGGTGGATTCGACGGAGCAGCGGATGCCGTGCGTCTTGCGGTCCTTGTTGACCAGGCGGCAGATCGCGCCGCCGACGGCATAGTACACGCCGGTGACGCCGCCGGTGCCGATGGTGGCGAAGTTCTGCTGCGCTTGAGCTGGAAGAGCCGTGAAGGCCAATGTGGCTGCGGCTGCGCTCAGCAGGGTCTTGTTCATGATCTTCATTGACTTCCCTCTTGTTGTGTCCGGCTTTGCGCCGAACTTGAAGTTGTCCGGGATTGGTTTTCCCGTTGGTGCCTTGGCCTCTGCGAGAGAGGTCAGGCGGCTTTCAATCTCACGCCTTCGAGGGCCGCATCCACGGCATCTCCCAGGCGTTCGACGATCGTGTCGACGATGGCTTCGTCGACGATGAAAGGAGGGGCGAGCAGAACGTGATCGCCCTGTACCCCGTCGATGGTGCCGCCCATGGGATAGACCATGAGGCCGCGGGCCATCGCCTCGCGCTTGATGCGCGCATGCAGTTTTTCTTTAGGGTCAAAGGTGGCCTTGGTTGACCGGTCCTCCACCAGCTCGATGCCCATGAAGAGCCCGCGCCCCCGGATGTCCCCGACATGAGGATGATTTCCGAACCGGTCTCCCAGCCGCTGGCGCAGGCGCGTGCCCATTGACTTGACGTTAGACAAAAGACCGTCGCGCTGGATCACCTCTTGGACGGCAAGGGCCGCCGCGCAGGCGAGGGGATGGCCCAGATACGTGTGGCCGTGCTGAAAAAAGCCGGTGCCTTTGGCGAAGGCATCATAGATGTGCCGCCCCAGCAGGACCGCGCCGATCGGCTGGTAGCCGCCTCCCAGACCTTTGGCGATGGTCATGATGTCCGGCGAAATCCCGTCTTGTTCGCAGGCATGGAGCGTGCCCGTGCGGCCCATGCCGCACATCACCTCATCGAGAATGAGCAGCACGCCGTAACGATCGCAGATCGCCCGAATGCGTTTGAAATAGTCCGCCACGGGGGGCACGGCACCGGTGGTGGCGCCGACGACGGTCTCCGCAACGAAGGCGATCACCGTCTCAGGGCCGAGTTCGAGGATCTTGTTCTCCAGTTCCTGCGCGGCGCGGGCCGCGTAGTCCTGATCACTCTCGCCCGGCAGCTGATGACGATAGGCGAAGCAAGGGTCGATATGGTGCGTTTCGATGAGAAGCGGCCTGAACTGCGTCCGGCGCCATTCGTTGCCGCCGGTGGCGAGCGCGCCCAGCGTATTGCCGTGGTAGCTCTGGCGTCGGGCGATGACGTTGCGGCGCTCCGGCTGGCCGATCTCGACGAAGTATTGCCGCGCCATCTTGAGCGCAGCCTCGATAGCCTCGGATCCCCCCGAGACGAAATAGACGTGGGACATCCCTTCCGGCGCATCCGCAATCAGGCGGTCTGCCAGGGATTCGGCTGCTTGCGTGGTGAAGAAGCTCGTATGCGCATAGGCCAGCTTATCGGCCTGTGCATGAATCGCGGCCGTCACGTCGGGATGACCATGGCCCAGGCAGGAAACCGCCGCCCCGCCGGAGGCATCGATATATGCCTTGCCTTGCGCGTCGATGATCTCGACGCCCTTGCCGCCAACTGCGACCGGCAGAGTCCCGTGGATCTGGCGATGAAGAATGCGGGTCATCAGGTTCTCCTGCCGTCTTTCGGCAACCAGTGGATGTTGAAGGCCGTGAGCTGATCCTCGGTGCGCCGGAGCGCTTCCAGCGAGGCTTCTGCGCCGCGCCCGGCAACGAGCGCCGTCAGGATTTCGCCAACGACGAAGGCGGGCGTCATGCTGTGGAAGAACGAGGGGCTGTCGGTCGAGACGAGAATGGTGGATTGCGCAATCGGCGCGAGGGGGGACACGAGACTGTCGGTGACGGCGACAATCGGCACTTTGCGCGAATGGGCGTATTGCGCCACTTCGATGGTTGCGCGGGTATAGGGCGCGACGCTGACGGTGAAGAGGGCATCCTGCGGCGTAGCGTTGCGGATAGGGTCCATTCCGAACCCGGCATGAGTTTCGAGCAGAACCGACTTTTCACCGATCAGCGACAGCACGTAATTCATGTGCCACGCCACGATGTGCGACGAGCGCAGGCCGAGACAGAAAATGCGCTCGGCGGAGGCCAAGAGGGCGGCGGCGCCCGCCAGCCGGTCGAGCGGCTCGGGGTCGGCCAGTCGGCCGATCTGGCTTATCAGGGAAGCGACCATCTCCGCAGCCAGGGCCTTTTCGCCCCTTGCCTTCTGCGCCAGCACCTGTGCTCCGGCCTTGCCCGAGAAACTGAGGCCGTTATCGCGAATGGCTTGTGCATAAAGATTGCGGACGGCGTCATAGCCGTCGAAGCCCAACCTCTTGGCCAGCCGAGTCATTGTCGCAGGCTGGACCCCAGCCTGCCTCGCCTGCTCACGCATGGAGAGAAGCGCCACATCTCTCGGCCGGTCGAGAACAAAGCGGGCTGCCGCCTGGAGCTGCTCCGGCAGGTCCGGGAATGTCTCGACAATCGCTGCGGCTAAGGGCGCGGTGTCCATCACCGAACCATAGACTCAGCTCTCGATTTTGTGCAACATTTGTTTTTCCAAGGCGGTGGTTTGAAACAGATGGATCGGAGGCGGCGCATGAACGGGCAGCAAGCGGCAGCAGGGCAGGGGATTGCGATCGCGGTCGCTCCCAATGGCGGACGCCGCACCAAGGCCGATCATCCTGCACTCCCCATGACGCCGAACGAAATGGCCCACGTGGCTTCCGAGTGTCTTGATGCGGGCGCGTGCATGATTCACGTGCACGTGCGCGACGGACAGGGCGGGCACCTTCTCGACGCGGATGCCTATACGGAAATGACGAAGGCGATCCGTCAGGCCATCGGCGATCGTCTCGTGGTTCAGATCACCAGCGAGGCACTTGGTGTTTACGAACCCGAGGAGCAGATGGCTGTGGTGCGTGCCACACGGCCCGAGGCGGTGTCGCTGGCTCTGCGCGAGCTTGTGCCGGACGAAGCCTCCGAAGCGGCCTTTGCGGAGTTTCTGAACTGGCTCCGGCAGGAGCGGATCGTTCCGCAAATCATCCTCTACACACCCGAGGAGGCGGTCCGGTTGGAGGAAATGACGCGGCGTGGGCTCGTTCCGTTCGAAACGATGCCGGTTCTCTACGTCCTGGGGCGCTACACGGTTGGGCAGACCTCCCGTCCCGCCGATCTGCTGCCGTTCTTGGCGCCGAGCCAGCCGAATTTCACCAATTGGATGGTGTGCGCTTTCGGCCGTCATGAAGCCGCTTGCGTGACGAGCGCCGCGCTCTTGGGCGGTCATGTGCGCGTGGGGTTCGAAAACAACATCTTCTTGGCCAATGGGGCGGTGGCGGGCTCCAATGCGGCGTTGATCGCGCAGACGGTGCAGGCGCTTACGGCCTGCGGAAGTCCTCTCGCCGATGCGGATTCATGGCGACAAGTCTGGGCCGGGTGTCTCGGCTAGCGCCGGGGCGCTCCTTCGGGGCTTCGTCTGCCTACCGGCGCGAGACGACGTTCCGTTCTTGCAGCCAATCGCCTGCCTATCCCTACGTAGTTCCCGGCGCTCCACAATGCGGCCTGGTGCAGATCCAGAGCCGTCTCGCCGCGCAAGGCGGGGAGGGATCAGGGAGCCAAAAGGCGGCGGCGTGGCCGAATTGCCTTTACGGTTCTGTTAAATTTGCCATTCGTTAACCATGCCGGGTTGAAGATAGGGATTGCCGTAAGGCTGGCGGGGATGGCGCGGATGGACCGCCTCCTCGCCATTCGTGTTTTCACCGCATCGGACCGAAGGAGCAATGCGTGAACGGGGCTCTCAAACAGCGCATTGGAGAAAGGGTCAGCGCCCTTAAGATTTCCTGGCGGCGGGCATCCCTGGAGGCAGGGCTCGAGGCGGGTTTCATCCAAGATATCATTACGGGACGCGCCAGCGATCCAGGCGAGGAGTCCCTTGCAAGCCTTGCAGCCGTGCTCAAGTGCACACCGGCCTACCTTCTGGGGCGGAGCGATGAACTCACCGGAGGTGTGGGACCTGCTCACGGCATGGATCCCGTAGCCCCGGACGCCAGCCAGCGCCCCGATGCTGTCATGGCCCTCAGGATCGTCGACGAGCTGCTCACCGGAGGGCACGTCGATGCGGCCCGCCTTGCCGTCAGGCGGGCCCTGAAGTCGATTGCGGTCTCATAGGCACTTTGTGCGGCAGGGTTGGCGGTGCGTTCCGGCCGAGTAGGTCACGGCTCAGTGGGCCCATTGCTGAGCCTTTGCGATCAGGAAGTCGCGGAAGACGTGGAGACGTGCGACAGAGCGCATCTCATCCGGATACACCAGGTAGGTTTCAAGCGACGGCATTTCGATATCGCGCAGGACCTGCCTGATTCCCGGTTTGCCGTTCATCGCATAGTCCGGAGCCATGCCGATCCCGGCACCATTCTCGATGGCATTCCGCAGAGCTAGGCTGTCATTGACCACGAAGTGGCTCGGGCGGGGATCCTTCGGATGCCGCCCGAGCGTCGTCAGCCGATGCAAATCCAGAATGAATCCCGGCTGGTCTCCGCCCAGGCACACGATGCGGTGGTGGTCGAGATCCTCCACGCGTACGGGCTCTCCAAAGCGCTCCAAGTAAGCGGACGACGCGTATGCATGATACTGAATTGTAAACAGGCGTCGTTGGATCAGATCTGGCTGCGTGGGACGGCGCAGCCGAATGGCGAGATCCGCCTCGCGCATGGCAAGATCCAATTCGCCATTCGTCAGGATCAGCTCGATGCGCACGTCGGGATAAAGATCGAGGAATTCCTTGATGCGTCGGGCGAGCCAGATTCCGCCTATGCCGACGGTGGCCGAAATTCTGAGATCTCCCGCTGGGCGCTCACTGGTTTCCGTGAGACGCTGGCGCGTCTTTTCCAGGCACAGGCGCATCTCCTGAGACGCCTTGAGAAGCAGATCTCCGTGCTCGGTCAGGAGAAGGCCGCGGGGGTGCCGGTGAAACAGTGGAACTTTCAGCTCCTGCTCCAGTGCACTGATCTGGCGACTGACCGAGGATTGGTTCACGCCAAGCCTCTCGCCCGCTCTGGTGAAGTTTCCGGCTTCAGCAACCTCACAGAAGAGTCTGATCTTGTCCCAATCCAAAACGCGTCCCTTCCATTCAACGTGGCTTAAGAGCCCCTTCTTTGGGAATGTAGCTTGAAGGGATGTCAATGGGCGGGCAAGGTTGCCCGGCGAAACAGCCCCGCCTGGTACATTACGGGATCAGGCGATCTTCGGGAAACCAGCAAAGTTCCGCTCCACGTGTTTCTCGTTCCACCCAAGCCTGCTGGCGTGGCTTCTTGCGCTTCACCCTCCGAGGCGCACGGCGCGAAGCCATTGTGGTGCTGAGGTGCCGCTGTACCCTTCATTCACAGAGATGAAGCTCGGATTCCATAGAAAGGGCGGGCGTGCGGGTCGAACCTCGCAGGCGTTCGGCACCCGGAAACGCACCAGCCGGATAAATTGCTTTGCTGCATTGCAGCAACCCATGCGGACCCGGGACGTTGTTCGCTTCAGGACTTAATGGAGTGGGTTCATGCACAATCTAGAGGCAGAGGCCGACCTGAACAACTTCCGTCGCGCCGGGCCCTTGGGAAACGGCAGTAGCCAGCCAGGTTGGAGACGGCGGGAAGAGGGCGCCACGCGCTACGCCGCCCGGGGGCATGAGGAGGCTCGTGAACCTGCATGGGATGAACGCCGCAAGGCGCGCCGATGGCTTGCTCCTGCTCTTGCGGGTACGGTCGCTGCTCTGGGAGCGGCTGCGGTCTATAACTACGAGCAGACCCGCGCCGCTGAGCGGAATTATCCGCCGATCGGCGGTTTTCTCGACGTGGATGGCGTGCGGCTGCACTACATCGAGCGCGGCCAAGGTGACCCGCTGATGCTCATCCACGGCAACGGCACCATGATCCAGGACTTCACCGTCAGCGGCCTCGTGGACAAGTTGGCGGAGCGCTATCGTGTGATCGTGATCGACCGGCCCGGCTATGGCTACAGCTCACGTCCGCGCGGGCTATGGACGCCACGCGCCCATGCCAGGCTGTTCCGGAAGGCTCTGGCAAAACTCGGGGCCCGGCAGGCGTTGGTGTATGGCCACTCCTGGGGCACCTTGGTCGCGATCGCCCTCGCGCTGGAGTTTCCGTCCGTCGTCCGTGGCCTCGTTCTGGGCTCAGGCTACTACTATCCAACCCTGCGGGCGGACACGTTCCTGCTCTCGCCGCCAGCCATTCCGCTGATCGGTGATGCCATGCGCTACACCGTCTCCCCCCTCGTGGCGCGGGCGATCCTGCCAGGCATGATCAAACGGATGTTCCAGCCGGCTCCTGTGCCGGAGCGCTTCGAGCGAGAGTTTCCGAAGGCGCTGATGCTGCGGCCGCTGCAGCTGCGTGCGGTCGCCGAAGATGCTGCGCTCATGACCCCATCCGTCATGGAGCTGGATCAGCACTACCGCGAACTGACGGGGCCGGTCACCATCGTCAGTGGGGCCGACGATCAGATTGCGGATGTGGAGCGCCAGTCCGCGCGCCTGCACCGCGAATTGCCGCAAAGCAGCTTGACCGTACTGCCAGGTCTGGGACACATGATCCACCACCTGGCGCCAGACGCGGTCGTGCAAGAAATCGACCATTTGATGCGGCAGTCCCAAGTCTGAACACGTCTCGCCCCTCCGGCAGATCCAAGTCTCTCTCGGGCTGGGCCCTTCGGAAAGGGTGCGCCATTCTTACAGTCTTCGGCGGGGCGATGGTGGAGGTTCGGCGCGCGCGAAGGCGAGTGGCCGCCCGATCAAAATATGATTGCATGAAGACTGGAAGTTTAGCCTCCGTAGGGTTATACCGAGCAGGTCAGGTTCGCCTGACTATGATCGTAGAGGCAGAGTGGAATAGGCGTTTAGGACGCGGGTTCGATTCCCGCCGCCTCCACCACAAACACATCAGCCGTCCAGCGCTGGCAGGAAAGGTTTAAGCAGGTGGCTTCCAGAGATGGAGGGCCGCTGCCTGGATATGTTTGTGATGGGGGCGATATGGGTTCGACTGGGCGCGATAAAGGCTAGGCTGCGATTAGGCTGAGCTACGGCCTCAACAGTGCAAATTCACAAATGCCAACGACAACGTTGACATGGGTGCGGTTCGCCTCGCGGCGTAACCATCCGGGGCTCGGGACAGCCTAGCAACAGAAACGGCACCTTCGGGTGCCGTTCCCATTTTCAAGTCTATGACTTTTCAGCTCGCGCTGCCCCACAACAGAGAGGCGAAGAACACATGTCGGAAATTCAGGTGGACGGCTACATTCGGGTTCCAAAAGGAACAATGGTCTATCCAACGGGCGATGGCCTGGAGGCTCCGTCCACCCGGGATCAAGTCGTCAAGGTCACCAACATTTTCGACGTGGACGTGAAGAGCGACAATTTCTATCTGCTACTCCCCGACGAGATGCGGTTGCGGTACTTCGAGGCCAGTGGTGGCAAGCGCCCCATCGATCAGGACATTCTCGAATACACCGATCGCCTGACGAAAGGTGACTATCGAGCGGTGGAGTGGTCGAGCAAATGGGCGTTGATCGCCGACGTTCAGCCTGCCGACGCTCCCGCCCGCGCCAAGACGGCAAAGAAGGTCGAGAAGCCGGAGAAGAAGCCGCTCACCAAGCAGCAGCAGATGGTGATCGGGTCGCTATGGCGTTTCACCCAGGATGCGGAGCTCCGCTACAAGGTTCGGAATCCGGCCTATGCCCTCAAGCGCGAGGAGATCGAGAATAGCCTCCGTGAACTGCCTTCATATGCCCGGACCCAGGCCGTTGATGCCAAGCTGAGCGAGCTCGGCATCATTGATCACCTTGATGAGCCCTGGGGGCCCGTCACGGCAGGCGAGACCTTCACGGTCCGTGGCAAGCTGACATCTGGCCTCGGGAATGGGCCGGATGTGCCGATGCTGTTCCGAGGCGAGAAGTTTACGCTGCCCTACGACAGCCTTGAGCCATACATCGAGCTGGTGGTTGGACGATAGCGTACCCGCGAGCCGGGGCATCGGATGTGAAGAGTGGACCTGCGCTTCTGAAACCCATCCGATGCTCTCTTCGCTTGTGAGCGCCCGGTTTGAGCAAAACGCTAGAGCATCGGACCCAAAAGTGGATCTGCACTTTTGGGGATCAATCCGATGCTCCCTCTAAAGGCAGCGCATCGTTCGAGCGGAAAACCGGGTCCACTTTTCCGTACGATGCGCTAGAGCAGATTCGACTTAGACGGGCTCATACCCGCAGTTCCTGATGTAGTTCTGGCACTCATTCGGCTCGAAGGCGTCCAGCAGTTCTCCGATGGTGGTCCAGAGCGCCTCCTTGGTACGTG
>NZ_JBVVAJ010000017.1:0-104965 GCF_055792805.1 Microvirga sp. HS2 | reverse complement strand
TACATCGACCTGACGTAACTTGGCGACGATCTCTTCCGGCTTGTGGCGCTTCCTGGGCATTGTGGTCCTCCTGTCTGCCTCAAGACATACTTCAAGGTGGACCAATTCAATGGGGGTGAATCACTGCTTGACGGTCTTTCCGGACGCGCTCTTGCGCGGTTGGACCAACGTGGCGAAGAACGAACCGTCGTTCAGAGCCAACAGTTCTGAACTGAATGCGGATGCCGCCTGGATGAGAGGCTCGAGTTCGCGACCGGCAATCGGCTTCGTCATGGCTTTCCCCTTTATACGCGTCACGCAAATGCATTAACATAACGTAACATATCAAACCGCGATCGCGTTGCAATGGTGTATCAAAAGAGGAATCGCAACCTACTCGTGTGCGGCCCGCATTCTCGCCAGCAAAACCCACCTCAGGTTGCATTTCGATCGGCAACGAACGCCGCCTCCCTCAACCGGCGGTGGATGTATTTTCGCCATCGACACGATCGCCCGAGACGTTCAGGAACAGGAGAAAACCAAGGGATTCCGTGAACGTCAGGTGGTCACGGCTGGGTTGCTTCCCGGCAGACGGTGCGCTTGAAGCGATTCCTCGCGCAATGGAGCAATGCAAAATCCGCAAGCCTCATTTGCGTTTATGCAATCATCCGCGACGCGCTCATGGCCAGACGCCGTTCACCGGCCAGATGGCCGCTGCCCGGGATGTCTCAATCCCGCCCGTTGCCGTGATCGCGAGTAAAAGAATTCCTTGCCGGAATCGGCGGACGTGGAGAAGGTGTCATTCAGCAGATGGAACAGTTGCTGCGAGGCTCCACCGAGCGAAAGCCCGCCGCATCGTTGACTTTCCGGGCCCTGTATTTCGCCCCAGCGACAGAGCACTTTGGCATGGACTTGCGGAACACAGCGAGAACAGCTACCTTGTTCTCGCTTTGTTTTCCAGAATCGCTCCGTTCCGGAGCAGTAAGGGTCTGTCATGCTCACGCGCAAGCAGCACGAATTGCTCCGCTTCATCCATGAGCGGCTGCGTGAAACCGGGGTCCCACCGTCCTTCGACGAGATGAAGGACGCGCTCGATCTCAAGTCGAAATCCGGCATTCACCGCCTCATCACGGCGCTCGAGGAGCGCGGTTTCATCCGCCGCCTGCCGAACCGCGCCCGTGCCCTGGAGGTGATCCGCCTGCCCGAATCCGTCGGCGCGGCCGCCGGTCAGCGCCGCTTCACCCCGAGCGTGGTCGAGGGCGGCCTTGCCGAGAAGAAGCCCGCGCCGCAGCCGGTGGCCGAGGAGCGTTACCGCGACAGCGCGACGATCCCCGTCATGGGCCGGATCGCTGCCGGTACGCCGATCTCCGCGATCCAGAACCGTAGCCATTCGATCACCCTCTCGGGCGATTTCCTCACGCAAGGCGATCATTTCGCCCTGGAGGTGCGCGGCGACTCGATGGTGGAAGCCGGCATTCTCGACGGGGATCTCGTGGTGATCCGCAGACAAGACACGGCGAATACGGGCGACATCATCGTGGCCCTCATCGACGACGAGGAGGCGACCCTCAAGCGCTTCCGCCGTCGCGGCTCCTCCATCGCTCTCGAAGCCGCCAATCAGGCCTACGAGACCCGCGTTCTCGGTCCCGACCGGGTGAAGATCCAGGGCAAGCTCGTCAGTCTGGTCCGCCGCTACTGATGTCCTCTTCAGACCAATCCTGCTCGGGGACCGGCCGCGCCATGCGCGGCCTCTCCCGAGCGGGAGCAGAAGGCGCATCCGCCACCGCTCCCCAAGGTCGGACCTCCCTTCCCTTCTTCACGGATTGAATGTCCAAGGCTTCGGTTTTCAAGCGGATCGCGGTCGCCCCGCGCACGTCGAGGGCCTTGCGGTCGAGCACGACGGCCGCTCTGCAATAATCCGGCGCATCGAGGCGCGTAATGACGATTGCGGCGCGGCGGCAATCCTCCTCGAACGCCGCCGCCTCCAGCACGAAGGCTATGGAGCCGTGCGCCCCATGCTCCACGATGCAGCCCAGCCTATCGCATCGCGCAGCCTTCCTGAGCGATGTGTCGTCGGCGGTGCGGCCATCGCCATCCGCCCGCAGCCATTGCTCGGCCACGAATCCTGACGGCCTGCCGACCAGCGTGAGTTCTCCGCTCGCGGCGCGGATCGCAGCCCCTGCTCCGTCGCGGTCGACGTAGATGTCGTAGCGCAGCGGCGTCGCCGCGACTGCCAGTCCCGCGCCGGCGGGAATGAGCGCAAGCCATCGCAAATGCGAGGCGGAGATCGTCAGGATGAGAAGGCCCGCGCTCAACAGCGCCAATGCGCCTGTTCCGAGCGCGGGCACGACGAGCGTCGATCCGTCGAAAGCACCGACCCATGCGGAGACATCGAGCACCTTCGAGACGGCCAATCCCATCACTTTCCACACCGGCACGTCCAGGCCGAAGGGATAGGCCAGCACGCCGAGAACGGCAGCAGGCATGACGACCAGCGATACGAGCGGCAGAGCGAGCGCATTGCCGATCAGCCCGTAAGGGTTGAGGCTCTGAAAGTGATAGGCCGAGAAAGGCGCCGTCGCGAAGCTCGCGACGAGGGTCGTCGTGACGAGAGCCAGGGCCGAGCGTCCGGCCCAGGACAATCCCCTGTCGAGCAGCGTCGCGGGCCCGCCTTCGGTCCGTCTGCGTTGCATCAACGGCACGAGAGCCATCATCGCGGCGACCGCGCTGAACGACATCTGAAAGCTCGGCCCCAGCAGCGCCTCCGGCTCGCGGGCGAGCACGACGATAGCCGCGATGGACAGATTGCGCATGCTCAGCGCCGGGCGATCGACCAGCACGGCGCCGAACATCACGAGCGTCATGATGAGTGATCGCTCGGTCGCCACATCCGAACCGGAGAAGACGCAATAGGCCGTAGCTCCGATCATCGCGGCAACCGCGGCGATCTTCTTCACCGGCCACAGCAGAGCGAGGCTTGGACTGAGCACAAGAAGCGCGCGCACGAGCCAGAAGAACGTCCCCGCCGCGAGCACCATGTGAAGGCCCGAGATGGAGACGATGTGGTAGATCCCAGCCGCGCGCAGCACATCGTTCGTCGGCTCGCCGATCAGCCCGCGCTTGCCGGTCACGAGGGCCGCGCCGACGCCGCCCGCCGGTCCGCCGATGGCCGTTGCGATGCGGTGGGTGAGCGCATTACGCGCAGCATCGACCCGGGTGGCGAGCCAGAGTGACCAATCGGGTGCGACCGGCGGCTCCACATGCCGCACAGGGCCCGTAAAGGAGCCGACGGCGCCGATCCCCTTGTAATAGGCATCGCGCGCGAAATCATATCCGCCGGGCCAGGCGGGTTGCGGCGGGGGAAGCAGGCGCACGGTGCCCGTGATGAATTGTCCGGCCGAGAGGCTACCGCTCTTTCGGATGGAAACGCGCACGAGCTGCGGTCGCTCGACATCGGCCACGCCGTCCAAGGCAACGACGCGCAGCAGGACGCGCTGACCCTGCTCGCGGTCCTCCACGGCCTCGACGAAACCCGAGACCGGCGCGATCGTCATGCGGGTCAGAACCGGAGCCGCGACGCTGCGTGTGCGGACGACCCCCGCCGAAAAGCCCGCGAACACGGCGGCGAGGCCGATGCTGAGGACGAGGGCAAGGAAGTTCTTGCGCAAGCCTACGGCCGAAGCGGCACAGAGGGCACAAGCGCCGAGGGGCGCCCAGAGGGAAGGCTTCTCGGCCTGAAAGAAGAGGAGCACTCCCATGCCGAAGCAGACCGCGAGCCAGGGAAAGAGCCGTCGTTGCGCGATCTCGTAGGCGAGACAGCGCCGCAGCCATTCCCGCCCATCGAGAGCGCCCCAGTCAAGGGCCAGGCCGGACGGGCGCGGCAGCACAAGGGCCCGCGCGGTGCTGCGCGGGATCCGGCTGGGCTCTCCTTTGTTGTCTACCGTCATGGCTATGGCTTAACGCGGGCTCGGTTGCATGGTAGACGAGCCCACGCTACGGCCCAAGCCGCCCTGTGGATGAGCCGAACGAACGCAGCTTGCCGCCAAGGCCGCGCAATCATTTGAGAATTTCAACGAAGGTTCCCTGCGATGACCGTTGTCACCCGCTTCGCTCCCTCGCCCACCGGCTTCCTGCATATCGGCGGGGGACGCACGGCCCTGTTCAATTGGCTCTATGCCAAGCGCCATGGGGGCAAGATGCTGCTGCGGATCGAGGACACGGACCGGGAACGCTCGACCGAGGCGGCCATCGAGGCGATCCTCGACGGCCTCAACTGGCTCGGCCTCGATTGGGACGGCGACGTCGTCTATCAGTTCTCCCGCGCGCCCCGGCATCGCGAGGTCGCCGAGACCCTGCTCGCTCAAGGACGCGCCTATTACTGCTACGCCACTCCGCAGGAGCTGGAGGAGATGCGCGAGACCGCCCGCAAGGAGGGCCGCCCCTCCCGTTACGACGGACGCTGGCGTGACCGCGATCCGTCCGAGGCTCCGGAAGGCGTGAAGCCCGTGATCCGGCTCAAGGCTCCCACCGAGGGCGAAACCGTTGTCGAGGATGAGGTGCAGGGTCGAGTGGTCTGGCAGAACAAGGATCTCGATGATCTGGTACTGCTGCGCTCGGACGGGACGCCCACCTACATGCTCGCCGTGGTGGTGGACGATCACGACATGGGCGTGACGCACGTGATCCGTGGCGATGACCATTTGACGAATGCCGCCCGCCAGACGCAGATCTACCAGGCGATGGGCTGGGATGTGCCGAAGATGGCGCATGTCCCGCTCATTCACGGGCCGGACGGCGCCAAGCTGTCGAAGCGCCACGGGGCGCTCGGCGTCGAGGCCTACCGGAGCCTGGGCTATCTGCCGGCGGCTCTGCGCAACTACCTCGTGCGCCTCGGCTGGAGCCATGGCGATCAGGAGATCTTCTCCACCGAGGAAATGATCGATGCTTTCGATCTCAAGAACATCGGCCGTTCTCCCGCGCGCTTCGACTTCGTGAAGCTCGAGAATCTCAACGGCCACTACATGCGCCAGTCGCAGGACGAGGATCTGGTGCAGGCCATCGAGGCCATTCTGCCCGAGATCGGTCCCGAGCGCGGCCTCGGCCCCACCTTCAGCCCGGACCTGCGACAGAAGCTGCTGGCGGCCATGCCCGGTCTGAAGGAACGGGCCAAGACCCTCGTCGAGCTCCTGGACAGCGCCTATTATCTCTATGCCCAGCGCCCCCTGAAGCCGGACGAGAAGGCCGCCAGCCTGCTCGCGGACGGGCGCACCCGCCTTTCCGGAATCGTGGAGAAGCTGCGGGCCGTCTCTGACTGGAATCCCCAGAGCGTGGAGGCCGTGGTGCGCGAGCATGCGGACGCCATCGGCGCGAAGCTCGGGCAGGTGGCGCAGCCCCTCCGCGCGGCCCTCACCGGCCGGGCGACCTCACCCGGGCTCTTCGACGTCATGGCGGTTCTCGGCCAGGAAGAAACGCTATTGCGCCTTCAAGACCAGTTGAGCGGTGCGCCTGCTGCATAGCAGGCGCATACCGCCTATAGACATGCTTGCCCCTCACCAACGGATAAGCTACCGAGGGGACCATTCTCCCACCGACCGGCTGACCTCGGTCCGGCAGACCAAGCCCGGGGCCCCTCCTCGGACCGCTTGGTTGCTCTAGGTTATGCCCGGCCTCCTGCTGAAAGGTCGAAGACCCATGAGTTCCAACACAACACTCAATGTCGACAACAAGGCCGTGGAACTAGCGGTGAAAGAGGGCACGATCGGCCCGAGCGTCATCGATATCGCGAAGCTTTACGCGCAGACGGGGATGTTCACCTACGATCCCGGCTTCACGTCGACTGCGGCCTGCGAGTCGAAGATCACCTATATCGACGGCGACGAGGGCGTTCTCCTGTATCGCGGCTACCCGATCGATCAGCTGGCCGAGCACGGCGACTTCCTCGAAACCTGCTACCTGCTTCTCTACGGAGAGCTGCCGACCGCCGCTCAGAAGGCCGATTTCGATTATCGTGTCACGCGCCACACCATGGTGCACGACCAGATGAACCGGTTCTTCACCGGCTTCCGCCGCGACGCCCACCCGATGGCCATCATGGTGGCGAGCGTCGGTGCGCTCTCGGCCTTCTATCACGACTCGACCGACATCTCCGATCCGCAGCAGCGCATGGTCGCGTCCATGCGCATGATCGCCAAGATGCCGACGCTCGCCGCCATGGCGTACAAGTACTCCATCGGCCAGCCCTTCGTGTATCCGCAGAACGACCTGGACTACACCTCGAACTTCCTGCGTATGTGCTTCGCCGTGCCCTGCGAAGAGTACAAGGTGAACCCGGTTCTCTCTCGCGCGCTCGACCGCATCTTCATCCTGCATGCCGACCACGAGCAGAACGCCTCGACCTCGACGGTGCGCCTGGCCGGCTCCTCGGGCGCGAACCCCTTCGCCTGCATCGCCGCCGGCATTGCCTGCCTGTGGGGCCCCGCCCATGGCGGCGCGAACGAAGCCGCTCTGAAGATGCTCGAGGAGATCGGCACGCCGGATCGTATTCCCGAATACATCGCTCGCGCGAAGGACAAGAACGATCCCTTCCGCCTCATGGGCTTCGGCCACCGGGTCTACAAGAACTACGACCCGCGCGCCAAGATCATGCAGAAGACCACCCACGAGGTCCTCAGCGAACTCGGCATCAAGGACGACCCGCTCCTCGACGTCGCCATGGAGCTCGAGCAGATCGCCCTGAAGGACGAGTACTTCATCGAGAAGAAGCTCTATCCGAACATCGACTTCTATTCGGGCATCACCCTCAAGGCGATGGGCTTCCCCACCTCCATGTTCACGGTGCTCTTCGCGGTCGCCCGCACGGTCGGCTGGATCGCCCAGTGGAGCGAGATGATCGAGGACCCGTCGCAGCGCATCGGCCGTCCGCGCCAGCTCTACACCGGCCCGACCGAGCGCAGCTACGTGACCGTCGCGCAGCGCGGGTAATATCTCCGCAAAGGACAAGAAAAGGGGCCGAAAGGCCCCTTTTCTTATTGATCTTCCGGATAAGCGATACCGATCCGTTCTACCCTCGGACGAACGGCTTTTACGAGCGCATTCTGGCAACGCGCATGGATGATGGAGAAGGCGCTAGGCGAGGTCTCAGAGTTTGTATTTAGCCTTTGAACACTTCTGCGACGATCCGCGCCGCGCGCTCGCTCACGCCAAACTTCGGCACTTGCCTATCTGATCAGAGAGTTTTGCAGCAACGTCCCTTGAACTAGATCTGACTGCCTTCCAGTTTCAAGTTCCCTGCGGATCAGTTCCTGTCACAGGCTCCTCAACTAATAAGGCAGACAATAATTAGCTGGATTTTGCGACTCATTGCTGTCGGTTGGGCCATGTTCAGCTTTTGGCTGGTGCTGCTGTCGTCCCTGGAATTTCGCATGCTGGGAAGCCCTTACGAGAGAACAACTGAACCATTCCTCGATATTCTGACCCTCGTTTGTCTCATCCAAGGCCTGTATTTTATCTTCCTGGGATTTAGCCGCGCTGGGCCGAGAGCTGTTTTTTTTGCCTAATGCTTTTCTCGTCAGCGCTCTTGGTCATAGCTCCTCTCATGCTCATCCCAGACTGCCCTCGGTTGACACCGTGTAGGCAGCTTTATGAGAAGATCACGAACACAAGAATAGACGATGGCGAAGGCGGTTAGTTAAGGCGTTAAGCCTTGCGCCCGGACTTCAGAACCTCCTCAACGATCCCTGCCGCCCGCTCGCTCGGGACCTCGTCGCCGATCTTCATGAGTTCATCGAGCTTGGTGAACGCCTCCATCTGCCGTCGCCTCTCGGGGCTGTCATTCATGAGAGGCAGCAAGGCGTCCCTGAGCTTCTCCGGCGTGCAATCCCACTGGATGAGTTCGGGGATGACATTCTCGCCGAGCACCAGGTTGGTGAGAACGATGGATGGCGCCTTGATGAGGTACTTCAGCACTTCCTCGACCTTCGAGACGCGATAGGCCACGACCATCGGCACGCCTGAGAGCCCGAGCTCCAGGGTCACCGTGCCGGAAGCGGCCAAGGCGAGATCAGCCTGGCGGAAAGCGGCCCATTTCTCGGCTCCGCCGAGCACGATCTTGGGCCGCACGCTCCACGTTTGCGCACGCGCCTCGATCTCGGCTGCGAGGTGGGAGACCGCGGGTATCGTGACGTCGAACGGACGAGGCGCCTGCTCCCTCAGGAGGCTCAGCGCTTCGCCGAAAGGCTCCATTAGGCGGCCGACCTCCGAGCGCCGGCTGCCGGGAAGCACGAGCAGCTTCAGAGGGGCGCTTGCATCGGCGCCGCGTTCGCCGGAAGCCGGTCTGATCTCCGCGAGACGCTCGATGAGCGGGTGTCCGACATAGGTCGTCGGCGGTCCGCCGAGGCGTTTATGTGCGTCAGGCTCAAAGGGCAGCAGCGCCAGGACGTGGTCCACATAGGCGCGCATCTTCGCGGCGCGGCCCGGACGCCAGGCCCAGACGGACGGGCTCACGTAATCGACGACCGGGATATGCGGCGCGCGCTTGCGCACGGTCTTGGCGACGCGATGGGTGAAATCGGGACTGTCGATGATGACGAGGAGATCGGGATTGGCGGCGACCACCGCATCCGCCGTCAGCCGGATCCGGTTCAGGATCGTCGGCAGCCGCCCGATGACGGCGACGATCCCCATCACGGCGATGTCCTCGAGCGGGAACAGGCTTTTCAGTCCCTCCGCCTCCATGGCATGCCCGCCGACGCCGCCGAAGCGCAGATGCCCCTCTCCCAGTCTCCCCTTCAAGGCGCGCATCAGTTTCGCGCCGAGCTGGTCGCCGGATTCTTCGCCTGCGACGATCCAGATGGTCCTCTGCGTCGTCTCAGCCATGACCAGCCTCCATCCAGGGCAGCTCGACCGTGACGAGGAAGAGGCCGAGACGATCCGCGAGGCGCAGCGTCTCGTCCTGCTCCAGCACGAAGGTGGAGCCCGAACCGACCGCGATGCCGGAGAGGCCCGCCTTCGCAGCCTCGGCAACGGTCCTGGGGCCGATGGTGGGCATGTCGACCCGTAAATCCTGGCCACGCTTGGCGGCCTTGATCAGGACGCCGCCCTCTCTGCGGCGGCGCAGACCGAACCATGACTGCCGCAAGTGCGCGACACGGGTCAGCATCCGGTCCGTACCCTCCGGCCCCTCGATGGCGAGCACATGGTTGCGGGCAATCACGGCCCCCTGCCCGATGTCGAAGGACGACAGCGAGGCGAGGAGTTCGAGCCCGACCGCGATGGCCTGACGATCGTCTTCGTTCGGTTCCCGGGAGCCCCTCAGGGTCGGGGAGGCAACGAGGTCGGGAGCGAGCTCGTGGGCGCCGATCACCCGGTGCCCACGCTCCTCGATGAGCATCACGGCTCCGCGCAGGACCTGGTCATCGCCCCGGGTGATGACCTCCTTGACCTCCTGCATGTTACGCAGAGCCGAATAGGCCCCGAGCAAGGCGGAGAAACCAGGACGCCGCACGGCTCCGGCGAGGGACACGGCCCGCGGCTGCCACCCGTCGAGGGTTTTCAGGATGGTCTTGAGATCGAGAAGATCCACATTCGCGTGAGCCTTGCCGCGCAGCTCGGCCGCGGCGAAGCCCCGGAAGGCGAGAACCCGATAATCCTGGCCGGTCTTCTCCAGATGATCCACGAGCCGAAGCGGAAGACGTCCTCCTCCCGCCAGCACCGCGATCGGTCCGTTCGCTGGTGTCCTGCTCTCGGGCTGCATGCGCAGCCTCAACCGGCGGAACTGACCGGATCCCGCGGGGTGCAGATCGAACGGTCCTTGCCCTCGCGAATGAAGTCGAGGATTTCGTGCACGAACGGATGATTGCCGAACTCGGCCGCCACGTCCTCGACGCGCTCCGAGAGCGTTCCCTCATCGGCGAACAGCAGGCGGTAGGCGCGGCGGATGTCGTGGATCTGCTCGCGGGTGAAATTGCGGCGGCGCATCCCGATGATGTTGAGACCGGCGAGATGGGCGCGGTTGCCCAAGGCCATGCCGTAGGGAATCAGATCGTTCTCCAGGCCGGACAGGCCCCCCACGAAAGCGTGGGAGCCCACGCGGGCGAACTGAATGACGGCGGAACCGCCGCCGAAGATCACGAAATTGCCGACCGTCACATGTCCCGCCAGCATCACGTTGTTGGACAGGATGCAGTCGTTTCCGACCTTCGTGTCATGGCCCACATGGGAACCGGCAAGAAAAGTGCAGCGGTCGCCGATGATCGTGCGCATCCCGCCGCCTTCGGTGCCGGGATTCATGGTCACGCCTTCGCGGATCATGCAATCGGCGCCGATCTCGAGCGTCGAGGGCTCGCCTCGATACTTCAGATCCTGAGGAATATGGCCGATGGACGCGAAGGGAAAGATGCGTGTCCGGGCACCGATCTTGGTTTTGCCCGCGAGCGCCACATGGCTCACGAGCTGGCAGCCTTCGCCCAGCTCGACCTCCGGCCCAACGGTGCAGAACGGGCCGATCTTCGCGCCGGCGCCGATCTTCGCTCCGTCCTCGATGACGGCGGTGGGATGAATCACGGTGTCCGTCATTCGCTCACCAGCATGGCGCTGACTTCGGCCTCGCAGACGAGCACGCCGTCCACCTTCGCCTCGCCCTTGTACCACCACATGTTGCGGCGATTGTTGAGCTTCTTCATGTGAAACTCGACCCTGTCGCCCGGCTCCACGGGTTTGCGGAATTTCACCTTGTCAATCGTCATGAAAAACACCTGCTTCGGCTTCGCCTGCTCGGCCATCTTGGCCTTCACGCAGATTGCGCCCGCCGTCTGAGCCATGGCCTCGATGAGGAACACGCCCGGAAAAATCGGGCGTGACGGGAAATGGCCCGTGAATTGTGGCTCATTGAAGGTGACGTTCTTGATGCCGATGCACGAATTGTCGCCGTCGATATCGATGATCTTGTCGACCAGCAGGAACGGATAGCGGTGCGGCAGCAGCTCGAGGATCTCGAGAATATCGGCGGTTTGAAGCGTGGTGGGCGCTTCGGACATGACTGAATACTCCGGATAGGCCTGGCGTATCGATATTTTAGGGCGACGCGCCGTCGTCTTTGTCGGAATCGGCCTTGGATGCAAGCTTTTTCAGGGCTGTGATCTCACGGAACCACTCGCGCACCGGCCGGGCGGGAATGCCGCCCCAGCGGGCCCCGGCAGGGACGTCGCCATTGACGGCCGAGGTCGCGGCGATCTGCGCGCCCATGCCGAGCCTCACGTGACCCTTCACGGCGACCTGGCCGCCGAGGACAACGTAATCCTCCAGCGTCGTGGAACCGGCAATGCCGACCTGGGAGACGATGACGCAATGACGCCCGATCACCACGTTGTGGCCGATCTGAACGAGATTGTCGATCTTGGTGCCCTCACCGATCACCGTGTCGCGGCTCGCGCCCCGGTCGACCGTGCTGTTGGCTCCGATCTCCACGTCGTCCTGGATGATGACGCGCCCGATCTGCGGCACCTTCAGATGCCCCTGCGGTCCCATGGCGAAGCCAAACCCGTCCTGGCCGACGCGGACGCCGGGATGAAGAATGACCCGGTTCCCAAGGAAGGCATTGGAGACGCTGACATGGGGCCCGAGGGAGCAGTCCCTGCCGATCTTCACGTGCGGACCGACAACCGCGTGAGCGCCGACGATGGTGCCCGCGCCGATTTCCGCATGGGGGCCGATGACCGCCCCCGGATCGACGGTGACGCCATATTCGAGCCGCGCCGACGGGTGAACGAAGGAACCCGGCGAGACGCCTGTGGCCGCAAAGGACGTCTCCGGCCGCATGGCCGAGGGAAACATCTTGCCCATGACCGCGGCGAAGACCCGGTAGGCCATCGGCGTCACGATTGCGACGGTCGGCGAAGGGACCTTCGCCGCAAAGCGCGGTGTCACGAGGCAGGCCGCAGCCTGGGTCGCGCTCAGGGCGCCCACATAGGCCGGGTTGTCCATATAGGCCAGATCGTTCGGGCCGGCGCTCTCGAGCGGCGCGACACCCTTAAGCAAAAACTCCCCGTCGGCACCGTCGGGGAGCGTCGTCTGCGCCATCTCCGCAACCTGACGCAGGTTCAGCGTCTGGCTTCTCGGAAAGAAATTGGATTCTGTCATGAAAACGTGAGGGCGCCTTCAGGCGCCCTCCCCGGTTAGAAGCGTGTACCGCCGGAGAAGCGGAAGGCCTGGGTACGGTCGCCGCCGACGCGCGTGCCGTTGGGGCCCTCGATGCCTTCTTCCTTGCTGAGAGCGAAGGCGTAGTCGAAGCGGATCGGACCGAGCGGCGAGGACCACAGGATCGAGGCACCGACCGACGAGCGGATCTTGTGGCTATCGAGAACCACGATGCAGTTTTGCGGCTGTCCCGGAGCATTGCAGGTGAAGCCGCCATCGGGGGCGAAGACGCCGCCGACGTTGAACTGCGTCGGCCCTTCGTAGCCGTAGAGCGTGCCCGCATCCGCGAACACGGCGCCCTTCAGGCCCAGCTCCCTCGGCAGACCGAAGATCGGGAACTGCACTTCGAGCGAACCGCCGAAATAGGTCGTGCCGCCGACAGCGTTCGCGCCGGAATCGATGGTCGAGATGTCACGCGGGCCGATGCCGTTCGTGGCGAAGCCGCGGACCAGGGACGGACCCATGAAGAACTGATCGACGATGCGCAGATTGCCATTCGCGCCGATGCTGCTGTTGTTCTCGCCGAAGCCCGTGATGTTGCCACCCTGGACGCGGGCGATACCGACGACGTCTTCCAGCAGCTCGCGATAGTAACGAGCATCGCCGGTGACACGGAAGTAGCGCGAGTCGCCGCCGAGGCCGGCGAAGTCCGTCTTCACCTCGCCATAGAAGCCGTTGCGCGGGTCGCGGGTGTTGTCGAGGGTGTTGTAGTTGAAGGTCAGGCCGGCCAGAGACGTGATCGTCGAACCCTGCGATTCCTTGATCGCAAGCGAAGCTTCGCCGTTATACTGGCAGTCGAGGCCAGGGCGCGTGAAGCCGGGGATCGGGAACGAGCAGTCGTTATACGGCCTCTCCTCGTCGTTCGGGATCTTCACTTCCTGCTGGTACAGGGAGTAACGGGCCGTCACCGAGAACTCCTCCGTGAACGGAAGAGTCAGGCGGAGCTGACCGCCCGTCATGCGGTTCTCGTAACGGGAATACCGGGTCTGATCGCTGAACTTCGAGAACAGATCGATACCGGCAGCCATCCGGTAGCCGAGGAAGTACGGCTCCGTGAAGGAGAAATCGACACCGCTCGTGCGCTGACCGAGCTGGCCCGCCACGCGGACGAACTGTCCACGGCCGAGGAAGTTCGACTCGCTGACGGAGACTTCGCCGATGAAGCCGTCGGCCGTCGAGTAACCGCCCGAGACCGAGAAAGCGCCGGTGGACTGATCTTCCACGTCCACGTTCACGACCACGCGGTCGGCCGAGGAGCCCGGCTCGCTGGAGATGCGCACCTGCTTGAAATAGCCCAGGTTGTTCAGGCGGCGCTCGGCGCGGTCGATCATGACCTGGTTGTAGGCATCGCCCTCACCCAGATCGAACTCGCGACGCACAACGTAGTCGCGCGTGCGGGTATTGCCGCGGATGTTGATGCGCTCGATGTAGATATGCGGGCCTTCTTCGACCACATAGCCGACATTGACCGTGCGGGTGCTGGGATCGCGGGTACCGACCGGGCGGACCAGCACGAAGGGATTGCCCTCGCGGCCGACGGTCCGGGTCATAGCCTGAACCGACTTCTCCACGGCGTCGGCGCTGTAGACATCGCCGGCGGAGACCGAAAGATCGCTGCGCAGGGTCTCGGAATTCACGCCGGGAATGCGGGAATCGATGCTGACGTTGCCGACCCGGTACTGCTGACCCTCTTCGACCGCGATGGTAACGACGTACCCGCCGGCATTGGGGTCGAACGCCACGTCGCTGGAGACGATGCGGAAATCCGCATAACCGTTCTTCAGATAGTAGCGACGGATCAGCTCCAGGTCGTTCGAGAGACGATCCGGATCGTAGACGTCCGAGCTCTTGAGGAAGCTCAGGATGTTCGTCTCGGTGGTCTGCATGATGCTCCGCAGACGACCCGACGAGATCTGGCTGTTGCCGACGAAGCGAATTTCCTTCACGCCCGTCTTGTCACCCTCGACGACGGTATACACCACGTCGACGCGACCATTGGGCAGATCCACGATGCGAGGAGTCACCTGGGCCAGGCCACGCCCCTGACGACGGTAGACTTCGAGAATGCTCTGCACGTCGGCGTCGATGGTGGCCTGATTCACGGCCGTGCGCGCACGGGTCTGCAGCACTCCTTCCAGCAAGGCCTTGTCGACCTTGCTGTTACCTTCGACAGCAACGCGGTTGATCAGCGGCCCCTGGGCGGCGGAAGCCCGGCGGCTCGTCGGCTGCGCCCGCTGAGCGAGCGCGCTGTCCGCAACGGTAAGGCCAGCCATCAGCGCGCTCATGGCGATCACTGCGGTGGCGGCCGGCTTCTTCCGGCGTGGCGTGGTCGTCGACATCATCAACTGGCCCGTTTCTTTTATAATTTGTCCATCGCGAGGCTGGCCCGCTGGTTTGAGACAGGTGTCCCAACCTGATTGGTGCTGCCCCGCTTGTACAAACTTTCGCCGTCATTGCAAACGGCCCATACAAACAGAGTAGCGATTTTTAACCGGCGTGGCGTCCTTGTCACGTTCTGCTCCCCACAAAACTTGTGGCAAGGTGAACGAGCCCTCACCCGAACGAGCGCGTCAGGTCGCTCCAGGTAGCCAGGAGCATCATCATCGCCACGAAGGCGAATCCGATCCTGAAGCCGATCTCCTGGGCCCTTTCGCTCAAGGGCCGGCCACGAACGGCTTCGATGGCATAGAACAACAGGTGCCCGCCATCCAGCAACGGAATGGGGAAAAGGTTAATGAGCCCGATCGAGACCGACATGAAGCCGATCAGGTTCACCAGGCTGTAGAGCCCGCCGATTTCATAGGCGGTGCCCGCGATTCGAGCGATTCCGACCGGTCCGGAGAGCTGATCGAGCGACTCCCGCCCGAGAATGAGGCGGCGCATGAAGTTGATCGTCCGATCAACCTGATTCCAGGTGTCGACGGCGCCAGCCTTCAGGGCTCCCCAAGGGGAATAGGAGATTCTCTTGATCGCCGAGCGGTCCTGCGGAGCCTGGACCCCGAGAAGGCCGATCCGCTGCTTGCCGAAGGGAGTCTCCTTCTCCTCGACCTTGGGAACCGCCGTGAGATTCACCGTCCGGCCATCGCGATCGACCTGGAAATTCAAGGCCTCCCCCGAACTCGAGCTGACGATCATCTGCATGTCGGCGAAGGTCTCGATCCGGGTTCCGTCGATGGAGAGGATCACGTCATGGGGCTGGAAACCCGCCGCCTCGGCGGCGCTCCCGGGGATCACCCGCTCGATGACGGGTTCCAGGACCATGCGACCGCTGAAGTAGTTGAAGCCCGCGAAGATGGCGATCGCCAGGATGAAATTGGCGATCGGCCCGGCCGCGACGGTGGCGGCGCGCTTGGCGACACTTTGATGGGGAAAACTGATCGCCCGCTGCTCGGGCGACATCTGCTGGACCGATTCCGTGTCCGGCACGCTCGCCGCGTTCATGTCGCCCACGAACTTCACGTAGCCGCCCAGGGGAATCGCCGAGATCTTCCAGCGAGTGCCGTTCCGGTCCGTCCACCCGATGAGCTCGCGCCCGAAGCCGATGGAGAAGGCCGTCACGCCGATTCCGCACCGGCGCCCGACCCAGTAGTGGCCGTACTCGTGGATGAAGACGACCACCGTCAGCACCACGAGGAAGGCGAACAGCGTCAGGGCCAAAGACCCGGTCGCTCCGCCGATCGTCGAAAGCCATTCCATTTTCGTTCCTTCCGCCCCCTGTCCGGGTGCTTCAAAGTCTTTTCCCGGGAACGAGCTGCCGCGCCCTGACGCGGGCCTCGCCATCGACGGCAAGGGCCTCCGCGACCGTCGCAGGAGCATTCCCGGTTCCGGAGAAGCTTGAGCAAACCTCCTCAACGATCTCCGAAATCGCATAAAATCCTATTTCGCCGGCCATGTAGGCCTCGACCGCGATCTCATTGGCCGCATTCAGGATCGTGGGGAGCGATCCCCCAGCCTTGAGCGCGGCCTTAGCCAGAGCGAGGCACGGGAAACGCAGCTCGTCGGCCTGCTCGAAGGTTAAACGGCCAATCGCGGCGAGATCGAGACGGGGCAGGTCCATCAGAAGCCGTTCCGCCCCGCGCATGGCGTTGGCGATGGGCACCTTCATGTCCGGAAGCGCCAGACCGGCGGTCACGGCTCCGTCCGTCCATTGCACGAGCCCGTGGACGATGGCCTCCGGGTGAACGAGCACATCGAGCCTCTCGGCTTCGAGATCGAACAGGTGATGAGCCTCGATCAGTTCCAGCCCTTTGTTCATGAGGGTGGCCGAGTCGATATTGATCTTCGAGCCCATGGACCAGACCGGATGGGCGGAGGCCTCCCTGGCGCTCGCCTTCGCAATCTGCTCCCGCGACCAAGTCCGGAACGGGCCGCCGCTCGCGGTGATCACAGCCTTTTCCACACCCCGGCTGTGCCCTGCCGCCAAGGCATGATCGAGGGCGTTGTGCTCGGAATCCACAGGCATGACCTCGACGCCGTAGCGCCGCGCGTCGGCCATGAAGACGGCGCCTGCGCAGACCAGGCTTTCCTTGTTGGCGAGCGCGATGCGCCGTCCCGGCTTGAGGGCCGCATGGGTCGGCTCCAGACCGGCGGTGCCGCTGATGGCCGCGAGCACGATGTCGGACGGCCGATCTACGGCTTCGAGCACGGCGGAGCGACCCGCGCCGCTCCCGATCCCCGTTCCGGCGAGTGCGTCCCTCAGGGCGGGACCGGCGGTCTCGTCCGACAGGGCCGCGAATTTGGCGCCCAGGCATCTGGCCTTGTCGGCAAGCGCCTGCGCATTGGACCCGCCGACGACTGCCTCGACACGGAACTCGTTCCGATGCGCCAGAACCACGTCCGCCGTGGAACGGCCGATGGAGCCCGTCGCCCCGAGAATCGTAAGAGAACGTGCCATAAAGGACTAAGCAGCTCCGTGCGCGGCGAGAAGAACGATGCCGACGATGAGACACACGGCCCAGAAGCCGTCGAGGCGGTCCATTACACCGCCATGCCCAGGAATAAGATGGCTCGAATCTTTGACGTCGCAATGGCGCTTCAGCGCGGATTCGCCCAAATCCCCAATCTGGCTGGCAACGGATGCGACCGCCGACAGCGCAATCGTGCTCCAGGCCCCGAAGGCGTGATCCAGGCCGACGCGCTCGCCTACCGTCACGACCAGGACGCCGACCAGGATTGCGGCGAAGAGGCCGCCGAAGAAACCGGACCAGGTTTTCTTCGGGCTGATGGCCGGACAGAGCTTGGGTCCTCCCAGCGCGCGCCCGGTAAAATAGGCCGCAATGTCGGTCGCCCAAACGACCCCGAACATCCAGACCAGCGCGAGAGGGCCGATTTCCGGATAGGCCCGAACCATGGGAGGCACGAGTACGATGACCGCCCCATAGGCGAAGCCGGACACCGCCCAGAGCCTGCCCCCCCGGCCCTTCGCGAGAACGGCGCCGAGGACGAGGGTGGCCAGTGCCGCCATGGCGCCGGCCGCGACGCTCCCGCCCGAGAGGAAGAGAAATGTCAGGGCCATCAACCCCAGGCCGACAACCGCCTGCACGGTTCGCCGCGGCTCCACCCGGGTCATATCGGTCCATTCGACCATGATCGCGACGCCCGCCGCGAGCCAGAACAGGGCGAAGGGCCATCCGCCCCAATAGGCGGTGCCGAGGGCCAGCGCGACCATGACGATCGCGGAGAGAACCCGGGTCTTCAATTCGCTGGATGGGGCCTTCGGAGCCAAGGCAGGGCCTTCGGTGCTGGCCATCGTCAGCAGGCCTTGGCGCTCAGACCGCCGAACCGCCGGTCGCGCCGGCGATATTCGTCAAGAGCGGCCTTGAACGCGGCTTCGTCGAAATCGGGCCAGAACACCGGAAGGAAAACGAACTCGGAATAGGCCGTCTGCCACGTCAGGAAGTTCGACACCCGCTGCTCGCCCGAGGTGCGGATCACGAGATCGGGATCCGGAATGCCACGGGTATCGAGGCAGGCGCCGAGCATGTCCATGTCGATGGCATCCGGATCGAGCATGCCTTCCTTCACCTTCCGGGCCAGAGCTCGCACGGCGCCGAGGATCTCCTGGCGGCCGCCGTAATTGAAGGCGATCACCAGATTCAGTCCGGTGTTGCCCCAGGTAAGTTGCTCGGCCTCGTCCAGCAGGAGGCGGATGTCGGAGGCCAGCCCCTCCCGCTCGCCGATGATGCGGACCCGGACATTGCTGGAGTGGAGCTCCGCAAGGTCATGGCGCACGAAGCGCTTGAGGAGCCCCATGAGGAAGGAGACCTCCTCCTCGGGGCGCCGCCAGTTCTCGGACGAAAAGCTGTAGACGGTCAGATATCGGATGCCGAGATCGGTCGCCGTGCGAACGGTCCGACGGATCGCTTCGATGCCCTTCCGGTGCCCCTCGAAGCGCGGCAGGCCTCTCTGAGCGGCCCAGCGGCCGTTTCCATCCATGATGATGGCAACATGGGCCGGCAGCCCCTCGCCTGCCCCTTCAGGGGCAAGAATGGGAGCCGACCGCTTGGCTTCGCCGCTCATGATAAGGTTCCGATACAAGTCTAGGGCTTAGACTTGCATGATTTCCTTTTCCTTGGCCACCAGGAGCTGCTCGATTTCAGCCACAAACTGGTCGGTGGCCTTCTGCACCTGGTCGCCGTCACGCTTGGCGTCGTCTTCGCTGATGGCCGAGTCCTTCTCGAGCTTCTTGAGCAGATCGAGCCCGTCGCGACGGACGTGGCGAACGGCAATGCGCGCCTCTTCGGCGTATTTGTGCGCGACCTTCACCATCTCCTTACGGCGCTGCTCGTTCATCTCGGGAATGCGCAGGCGGATGACCTGACCTTCGGTCTGGGGGTTGAGGCCGAGATCCGATTCACGGATCGCCTTCTCCACGGCGGAGACCATCCCCCGATCCCACACCTGCACGCTCAGCAGGCGCGGCTCCGGCACGTTGACCGTGGCGACCTGCGAGATCGGCATCAGGGCGCCATAGGCGTCGACCTGAATCGGATCGAGAATGTTCGGCGAGGCGCGGCCCGTGCGCAGGCTGGCGAGGTCGTTCTTGAAAGAGTTGATGGCGCCCTGCATGCGGCGCTTCACATCGGCGAGGTCAAAGGTCGTAGCCATGAGATCTTTTCCTTACGCGAACTGTCTATGAACGGGCTTACGCTGCCCAGGGGCCCGCATCAAGGCCCCCTGGAGCATCGGACGGGAAAAGTGGCTGCCACTTTGGGACCCGTCCGACGTTCGTTTTTCACGTCCCGCATGGTTTCGGCGGGAAACTGGGGTCCGCATCAGCGGACCGAAGGCCGGCGCCGCCGAAGCTGGAGCCACTTTTCCACACGATGCGCCGGTCTCAGGGGACGACGGCCGTCGATGGAACCTTTCCGAGGAGGAGGTCGGTCACGGAGCTCGGCGCATGGACCGATCCCACGATGATCGAGAGCCTGCTCTCTCGCGCAAGCGCGAAGGCCGCAGTGTCCATCACCTTCAGGTCCTTGGCGATAGCCTCGTCATGGGTAAGCCGATCGAACCGGATCGCTTCCGGATCCTTCTTGGGATCGGCGGAATAGACGCCGTCCACCTGGGTTGCCTTGAGCACTGCGTCGCATTTCAGCTCGGCTGCGCGCAGCACGGCCGCCGTATCGGTCGTGAAGAACGGGTTGCCGGTGCCGCCCGCGAGAACGATCACCTGTCCCTTGTCCAGGTGATGCAGCGCGGGCTGGCGGGCATAGGTTTCGCAGATGGTGGGCATGGACACCGCGGACATGGTCCGGGCGGGCACCCCGGCGGCGTTCAGGGCCGTTTCGATGGCCAGCGAGTTCATGACCGTTCCGAGCATGCCCATGGAATCGGCCGTGGGGCGATCGATCCAGCCGGCGGCGCTCATGCGGGCGCCACGGATGATGTTGCCGCCACCGATCACGACGGCGATCTCGAAGCCCGCCCTGGTGGCGTTGGCGAGATCCTGGGCGAGGCTCGAAAGGACCTGGGTGTCGAGCCAATATCCATCGGGAGCCATCAACGCCTCTCCCGAAAGCTTCACCAGAATGCGCCGGAATTGTGCCACTGTCGGACTCTCCTATAGGTTGATTGATCCTCTCATGAAAACGGCGGCTGAAAAGCCGCCGTTTTTGAGTTTCGTTAGTCTCAGGCCTTGAGACCGGCCTGGGCCGCGACTTCCGCCGCGAAATCCGGGCCCTCTTCCTTCTCGATGCCCTCGCCGAGAGCGTAGCGGGCGAAGGCTTTGAGGGTGACCGGCTTGCCGGCCTTGGACTCGGCCTCCTTGAGGACCTGGGTCACGGTCTTCGACGGGTCGTGCACGAAGGGCTGCTCGAGGAGCGTCACTTCCTTGAAGTAGCTCTTCATGCCGCTCTCGACGATCTTCTGCATGACGTGGTCCGGCTTGCCGGCGTTCTTGTCGCGCAGGATCGCGGTCTCACGCTCGATGGTGGCCTGGTCAACGCCCGAAGCGTCCAGAGCGACCGGGTTGGTCGCCGCCACGTGCATGGCGATCTGACGGCCGAGCGTGCTCAGAGCCTCGACGTCGCCCTCGGACTCGAGCGCAACCAGCACGCCGATCTTGCCGAGGCCTTCGGACACGGCGTTGTGCACGTAGGATGCGATCACGCCCTTCGACACTTCGAGCTTGGCGATGCGGCGCAGGGTCATGTTCTCGCCGATGGTGGCGATGAGCTCCTGCAGACGATCCTTCACCGTGACGCTGGAGCCCGGGAAGGTCGCAGCTTCGAGCGACTCGATGGTGCCGTTGCCGTTCAGGCCGATCTTGGCGGCTTCGCGAACGAAAGCCTGGAACTGGTCATTGCGGGCGACGAAGTCCGTCTCCGAGTTAACCTCGAGGATGGTGGCCGTGTGACCGGAGGACTCGACGGCGACGAGGCCCTCGGCGGCGACGCGGCCGGCCTTCTTGGCGGCCTTGGAGAGACCCTTCTTGCGGAGCCAGTCGATGGCGGCTTCCATGTCGCCGTTGGTCTCGGCGAGAGCGGCCTTGCAGTCCATCATGCCGGCGCTGGTCGTCTCGCGCAGCTCCTTCACCATCGCAGCGGTGATATTCGCCATGGCTTATCCTTTCACAGGTTCTTGCATAGAGGGAGCCCGGCGCTCATGGAACGCCGGGCTCAAGCATTCGTTCAAGCGCCGCCGGTTTTAAGGCGGCGCCAAAAGAGACTTACGCCGCAGCGGCTTCGATCATCGAACGGGCCTGGTCGATCCAGCCGTCGCGCTCGAGGCGGCCGTTCAGCTTCAGGTCCTTGTCGAGCTGAGCGATGTCGCCGGCCTGCATGGCGGCGAGCTGCCAGTAGTGGAAGATACCGGCTTCGTTCAGCTTCTTCTCGAGCTGCGGGCCAACGCCGTTGAGCTTGGTCAGGTCGTCCGGAGCGCCGCGGGGGGCAGCCAGACGCTCGAACTGCTCGCCTTCGTAGGCGGCGGTGTCGTTCGCCGGGAGTTCCTCGGCCATCGGGTTCTCGGACTCGCCGATATCGATGCCCATGGCGCCGGCGCCACGGGAGATGCCGTCGAGAGCCGCGCGGGCGACGAGGTCGCAGTACAGCGAGATCGCGCGGCCGGCGTCGTCGTTAGCCGGAACCGGGAAAGCGATGCCGTCCGGATCGCAGTTCGTGTCGACGATGGCGGCCACCGGGATGCCGAGGCGGTTCGCCTCTTTGATCGCCAGCTGCTCTTTGTTGGTGTCGATGACGAAGATCAGGTCGGGCGTGCCGCCCATGTCCTTGATGCCGCCGAGAGCGCGCTCGAGCTTCTCCTTCTCACGAGCGAGCATGAGACGCTCTTTCTTCGTGAGGCCCTGGCCGCCGCCGCCGAGAATCTCGTCGACCTTGCGCAGGCGCTGGATCGAGCCGGAGATCGTCTTCCAGTTGGTGAGCATGCCGCCGAGCCAGCGGGAGTTCACGTAGTACTGGGCCGAACGCTTGGCAGCATCGGCAACGGCATCGGCAGCCTGACGCTTCGTGCCGACGAAGAGCACGCGGCCGCCCTTCGCCACCGTGTCGCTGACGGCCTGCAGAGCGCGGTGCATCATCGGAACCGACTGAGCGAGGTCGATGATATGGATGTTGTTGCGGGTGCCGAAGATGTATTGACCCATCTTCGGGTTCCAGCGGTGGGCCTGGTGGCCAAAGTGAGCGCCAGCTTCCAGCAGCTGACGCATCGAGACATCGGGAAGCGCCATAGTTTTTCTCCGGTTAAGCCTCCGCGGAACAGTAGGCCGGACCTTCCGGCCACCGGGATACCTCATGGACTCACGAGGCGGTTTCCGCGTGTGGGATGCGGGCGCATATAGGGGTAAAACGATCTGAATGCAAGCTGGGAGCAGCTCTATTATATTATGCTAAAATGTTACGCGTTTTTATGAGTATATTGGGACCTCCGCCGGATTTGAGGCTATTCAATCTGAGATTGCTTTGGATGCAAGGCTGAGGTCTAGCTTTTGAAGTCGCAGCCAAATCGAGCCTAAGAGCATGGGCGTCACGAAGATCGCAAGGCCGAGATCGCGCACCTCCCGAAAGGAAAGATTCAATCGATCAGCCACAAGCATTAGCATTAGAAGAATCGGAATTGACGAGGCGCCCAATAAGCTTAAAAAAGCTGCCTTTTTCCTAAATTGTTCAGGATCTGACCGCATTTTTTTGTTCGCCTGAATGTCGCTTTTCGCGCCCCAGGTTATTCCTACAATCATTAGCATCATGAATAGGAACTCAGCTGAAAAATATATTAAATAATTGGTGGAGATAACGGGAACATACCGTTCGACTATTCCAATCTTATCAAAGGCTTTTAGCCAAAATTGGAGAAGCCAGCAGAGCGGAAAAGCAATGCGCCGGAGGTATGCCATGCAGAATGGCCCTATTCAGATATAACATGGCACCATTGCTGCATTAGGGTCTTCAGGTCAACTCGCCCGGCTTCAGCTCACATGAACGCCCTCGGCACGGCGCGGAGCGCCCCTGCCCGGAACACAGGCTGGAGCGCTCGATCCTGATCGGAACTCGGTGCGAATGCCCGAGGAACGGCACAGGCCGTTACCCAGGGCTACTTGGGTATCAGGGCCTTCCGTTTCCTGCGCCGTTGCCGTTGCCACCTCCATTTCCGGTACCGTTGCTGCCTCTGCCGCCCCCATTGCCGCTGCCGCCGCCTGGGTTGGAAGGATCGGTCCCTTTCACGTCCGTGCTCGTGTTGTCGGCAGGCTCCGAACCGTTACCGAGACCGTTGTTGTTGCCCGGCCCCTGGCCGTTACCGCTCCTGCCGCCGGAGGCTCCAGATGCGACATCGGCGGCCGCCGAGCCCGCAGCCGGAGCCGCGCCCGCGCCGGACATCGATGCCCCTGCACGACCGGCCGAGCGGGTGCCGCCCTCGAAGAAGCCGCCGACAGCCGAAGTCCGTGACGAGGCGATCGACCCCGTGGTCAGGTTGCTCCGGTCTACGGGACCCATACGGCGCAAGGCCTGCGGACGAATGGCGCAACGGCAGACCTCTTGGCCCCGGACGATATGGAGGCGACAATTCCCATACATCGAAGGATCGGCGACCTCCGGCTGACACTGCTGGCCCGGCCGTACGGCCTGGGCATAGGAAGCTGCGGACGTGGCCAAGAACAGGGTAACGGCAGACAAAGCGAGAGCGCATGAACGCTTCATGGTTCACCTTTACGAACAAGTTTTGATGGAGTGCCTGCTCCAGACGATCGGCTCAGGTGATGAGATTACGCTCAGTCAGCAACAAGGTTCCGGCACATTCCTGAAAATATTCAGAGAACGGGAAGACCTCGACGCTCCACATCCTGAGCTGCAGGACCGGCATGGTTCAGCCGCCGACGGGTCCAGCTCCAGCGACGTGCATCTCGCCTCTCCAGATTCCACGTTTCACATAATCAGCCATGATGCCCTTGAGCGATTCGCCTGCGAGTTCCGCCGCCCGCGAGGCGGACCGGTCGGACGGATACGAGAGCACCAGCTGACGGGTGGGTGGAGGATCAGAAATTGGCAGGGCGACGAGACGGCCCGCCGTCACATCCTCGTAGATCGGGGCAAGCGGCAGGACCGTGCAGCCGTATCCTTGGCGCACGAGATCCTTGAGTGCCGCGTAGCTGTCCATTTCCACCGTGACATTGAGGGAAACGCGGGCCTCCTGGGCAAATCGTTCCAGAATGTTGCGCAATCCATGCCGGGCGCTCGGCAGCAGCAGCGGCATGCGGGCCATCTCGGAGAAAGGCAGGACGCTCTCGCCCGGCACGGCGATGTCTGGCGGTCCGATCAGGAAGAGGCTTTCCTGCATCAGCGTCTCCGAGCGGAGCGAGCGTGTCTCCTTGGGGTCATAGAGAACCGCCAGATCGATTTCGCCCCGATACAGCCAATCCAGGAGATGGCCTGAATAGGCGCTGACGAGCTGGACCATGACGCCGGGATACTGGGCTCGGAAGGCCGTGACGAAGGGCACAGAAATCACGTCGGCGACCGTTGGCGAAACGCCGATGGCCACATGGCCGGTGAGGGAAGCCTCGGATCCCGCGACACTGGCCTTGAGCCCGTCCAGCTCGGCCATCACCCGGATCGCATGCGCGAGGGCGTCCCGTCCCCGCTCGGTGATGACCATGCCCCGGCCATGCCGGTCGAAGAGGCGGACGCCGAGCTCCTCCTCCAGCATGCGGATCTGACGGCTCAGAGCGGGCTGGGCGATGCGAAGCCTCCCGGCGGCCTTGCTGAGGCTGCCGAGTTCGGCCACGTAGATGAAGGTCCGAAGCTGCGCGATATCCATGTCGCCTATATAATTTCGCTATAGCTGATCAAAGTAAATTGCTGATGTGGCATGGCTCTCCAGACGCTACGAGCGAGGACAGGCGCGTTGAAGCTTGAGATCCGCCCCTTTGAGCATGTCGATGACCACCGCGAAGCCCCTGCCCCGGCCGAACCCGGATCCGGACCATCCGCCGGAACGTCCAACGGCCGACGCAGCCGCGCCTCACGTTCCGCAATGGACGGAGCGTGGGACCCCGGCCTACCGGCGGATCAGCCTGGCGCTTTTCCTGGCAGGTTTCGCGACCTTCTCCCTGATCTACGCGGTGCAGCCGCTCCTACCGCATCTGGTGGAGGAGTTCGGTGTCAGTCCCACCGCAGGCTCCCTCGCCCTCTCGCTCACGACAGGCTGCCTCGCCTTCGCCATTCTGTGCGCCGGAGCCATTTCGGAAACGGTCAGCCGCCGTGCGCTGATGTTCGGCTCCATGTGCGGCGCGGCGATCCTCCATGTGGGAAGCGCCGTCGCGGCGGACTGGCACATGCTGCTGATCCTGCGCGCCCTCGAAGGCCTTGTGCTCGGAGGCGTGCCCGCGGTCGCGATGGCCTACCTCGCCGAGGAAATTCACCCCAAGGCTCTCGGCACAGCGATGGGCCTCTATGTGGGAGGAACAGCCTTTGGCGCCATGCTCGGCCGGATCAGCGCCGGAGTGGTGACCGAGCTCTTCTCCTGGCGCGTCGCATCGGGCGGCATCGGCGTGCTGGGACTTCTGGCGTCCCTTGGCTTCTTCGCCCTCCTGCCACCATCGCGGAACTTCTTCCCTCGGTCAGCGGGAATGATGACCCACCATCGGGACGCATGGCTGAAGCACCTGTCGACGCCCGGTCTGCCCCTGCTCTTCCTGACAGGTTTTCTCGCCCTCGGGATCAACGTCACCATGTTCAACTATCTGACGTTCCGCCTGAGCGCCGCTCCGTTCAATCTCACTCCCGCCCAGATCGGCGCGATCTTCCTGGTCTATTTCCTCGGCGCGGTCGCCTCGACGCTCGCAGGCAATCTGGCGGACAGGCTCGGGCGCTCCCCGGTCCTGCTCGCCGGAATAGGCACCATGGCCCTTGGAATCGCCCTGACGCTCTCATCGTCCCTCGTAGGCGTGATCGCCGGGGTGATCGCCAGCACCATAGGCTTCTTCATGACCCATTCGGTCGCGAGCGGCTGGGTCGGTCGCATTGCGGTCGGGTCCAAGGGCCACGCCTCGTCCCTCTACCTGCTCGCGTATTATGTCGGCGCCAGCGTCATGGGCTCGATCGGAGGCTGGTTCTGGGCGGCGGGCAGCTGGAACGCCGTCGCAGGCCTCGTCGCGCTGATGATCGCGGCCGCGTTCGTCACCGCCCTGCGCCTGCGGAAAATCGAGCAGAGGAAAACGTGATCCTCCGCTCTGCCGAAAAACCCTTGATCTAGCTCATCTGCACTTCGACCACGCCGGGCACGGCGCGCAGGGCGCCGGCGATCTGGGGCGTGGCCATGTACTTGCCGGGGAGCTTCACCTCGACCTCCCGGTCGCCGTCATCGAGAATCAGCACGAGGGAAACCTCGCCCTCGCCTCTGGCCCTCAGGCGTTCATAGACGCTAGGGATGGGGCGCTCGTCGCGCAGGAAGATCCGCATTCCCTTCTGGTGTTTGGCGATGGCCTCTTCCAGGGGCTCGGCCATGCCGATGCGCGCCCTTACCTCCTCGCCCTCTACGCCCGCCTGAAGCATCAGGACGACGGCGGTCCCGGGCTCCAGCACGTCGCGCAGACGCATGAGGCCTTCCGAAAAGATGATGGCCTCAAACTGCCCAGTCTGATCGGAGAGGGTCAGAATGCCCATCTTGTTGCCGGTCTTCGTGCGGCGCTCCTGCCGGTCGAGAACAGTGGCGGCAACCTTGCCGACGGAGTTGCCGGCTTTCACAGAACGGCAGAAATCCACCCAGGTCTGAACCCGGAGCTTCTGGAGCAGATCGCCGTACTCGTCGAGCGGATGGCCCGAGAGGAAGAAGCCGACAGCGTCGTATTCGCGCTGCAGCCGCTCCGCGGCGGGCCAGGGCTCGTAAGGCCCGATGCGAAGCTGAACGTCCGCCGAGGCCATGCCGCCGAACATGTCGATCATGCCGCCATTGGCTGCCTCATAGGATTGCTGGGCGAGGCTCATCATGGCGTCGATGGAGGCGCAGGCCTTCGCCCGGTCCGGCTCCAGTTCGTCGAACGCGCCGGCGGCGATGAGATTTTCGAGCGTGCGTTTGTTGAGCGCCTTCGGATTGATGCGCCGCGCGAAATCCGCGAGATCCTTGAAAGGCTCGTCGCCCCTCGCCTCCACCACCGCCTCGATGGCCTGACGTCCCACGCCCTTCACGGCTGCGAGCGCATAGAGAATGGAGCCCTTGCCCTCCGCGTCATAGACCACATCGAACACCACGCCCGAGCGATTGACGGACGGCGGGATCACCTTGAAGCCGAGACGCTGCGCCTCGCGGCGGAATTCGGAGAGCTTGTCCGTGTTGTCGAGGTCGAGCGTCATCGACGCGGCGAGGAACTCGACCGAGAAATTCGCCTTGAGATACGCGGTCTGGAAGGCGACAAGCGCATAGGCCGCCGCGTGGCTCTTGTTGAAGCCGTAATCCGCGAACTTCGCGAGCAGGTCGAAGATCTCGTTGGCCTTCGCCTTGTCGAGCCCGTCCTTGGCAGAGCCGGCGACGAAGCGCTCGCGCTGCGCGTCCATTTCGGACTTGATCTTCTTACCCATGGCGCGGCGCAGAAGGTCGGCGTCACCGAGCGAATAGCCGGCGAGGACCTTCGCGACCTCCATCACCTGCTCCTGGTAGACGATGATGCCGAAGGTCTCGCGCAGGATCGGCTCCAGCTTGTCGTGGGGATACCAGTCCTTCTTGTTGTGCTCGTCCTTTCCGAGCTTGCGCGCGCAATAGACGGGGATGTTCGCCATCGGGCCCGGACGATAGAGCGCCACGAGCGCGATAATGTCCTCGAAACGGTCGGTCTCCATCTCGACGAGCGCCTTGCGCATGCCGACCGATTCCACCTGGAACACGCCGACCGTTTCGCCACGCCGGAGCATCTCGTATGTCTTACGGTCGTCAAGCGGCAACGCCGACAGATCGATGTGGATGTCTTTCCGCTTGATGAGATCGACCGCCGTGCGCAGCACGGTGAGCGTTTTGAGGCCGAGGAAGTCGAACTTCACGAGGCCCGCCTGCTCGACCCATTTCATGTTGAACTGGGTCACGCGCATCCCGGTCTTCGGGTCTCGATAGAGCGGCACCAGTTCCTGCAGCGGACGGTCGCCGATCACCACGCCCGCGGCGTGGGTCGAGGCGTGACGATGCAGGCCTTCGAGCTTCTGCGCAACGTCGAGCATGCGCTTGACGACCGGCTCTTCATCGATGGCAGCCTGAAGCTTCGGCTCGCCCTCGATGGCTTGGGCGAGGGTCACCGGATTGGCCGGGTTCTGCGGGACGAGCTTGGTGAGCTTGTCCACCTGGCCATAGGGCATTTCGAGCACGCGGCCCACGTCGCGCATCACGCCGCGCGCGAGCAGTGTACCGAATGTGATGATCTGCGCGACCTGCTCCTCACCATAGCGCTTCTGCACGTATTCGATCACGCGCTCACGGCCTTCCACGCAGAAGTCGATGTCGAAGTCGGGCATCGAGACGCGTTCCGGATTGAGGAAGCGCTCGAAGAGCAAGGTGAACCGCAGCGGATCGAGATCGGTGATCGTGAGCGCGTATGCGACGAGAGATCCCGCACCCGAGCCGCGGCCCGGGCCGACGGGAATGTCGTGCTGCTTGGCCCATTTGATGAAGTCCGACACGATGAGGAAGTAGCCGGGAAACTTCATCTTGCGGATGATGCCGATCTCGAACGCAAGACGATCGCGGTAATCCTGCTCGGTCAGACCGGGCGCCGGACCATGCGCTGCAAGCCTGTTGGCGAGCCCCTCCTCCGCCTGGCGCTGGAGTTCCTCGCCTTCATCGAGCGCCGCGGCATCGGGACCGGTGCCGAAGCTCGGCAGGATCGGCTTGCGGGTCCGCACGCGCGTGGAGCAGCGCATGGCGATTTCGACGGTGGCACTGAGCGCATCGGGCAGATCGGAGAACAGCTCCATCATCTGCTGGCGCGTCTTGAAGTAATGCTCGGGCGACAGGCGGCGGCGATTGTCGTTGGAAACGATCTGGCCTTCCGCGATGGCCAGCAGCGCATCGTGCGCCTCGTAATCCTTCGGGGAGGAGAAGAACGGCTCGTTGGCGGCGACGATGGGAAGGCCGTTGCGGTCCGCCAGCGCGATCAGCTCGCCCTCCACCATCCGCTCCTCATCGAGCCCGTGGCGCTGGATCTCCACATAAAGCTGGTGGCCGAACGCGCTCTTGAGCATGTCGAGGCGCGCCTGCGCCAGCTCGTGGCGACCACCGTTGCGCAAGGCGGAATCGAGAGGACCGGTGAAGCCGCCGGTCAGCGCGATGAGGCCCTCGCTGTGCGTCGAAAGGATGGGCGCGGCGACGCGTGGCGCCTCGCCCAGCGGCACGCCGAAATAGGCATGGCTCACGAGCCGCATCAGGTTGCGATAGCCCTCCTCCGTCTGCGCGAGCAGCACGATATTGGCGGGCTGGGGCACGACCCGGGCAACCGGGTCGGGCTCCTCGAAGCAGACCGAAAGCTGGACGCCGGCGATGGGCTGGATACCCGATCCGGCCATCTTCTCCGAAAATTCGAGCGCGCCGAACAGATTGTTGGTGTCCGTGAGCGCCAGGGCCGGCTGCTTGTCGGCCATAGCCAGCTTCTGAAGCTGCGCGACCTTCAGGGCCCCCTCGAGCAGCGAATACGAGGAGTGCACGTGCAGATGAACGAAGCCGACGTCTTGGAGAATGCGCGCCATGAAACTCTACTCAGACAATGGCGCGCATATTGCCACGATTCTCGCCCCTGAATCTCTAACGGGGCGTGGGAAGGACTATCCTCCTGTGAATCCCGTGGATTTGTGTATATTGCGGGTATCAGGCGACCGGCGAAAGGACCAGGGCCCAGATTGCCACGGCCGAGCCGAACACGGCGAGAGAGGTGATTTCAGCGGCGGTTTCGATGATGATGCGAAGCATGTCTGATCTCCTGTTCTCTATGCGTTCATTTATGTTCGTTGAATGTTCCCTGTAAAGTGAATGTGGAGCACGCTGTGGAGACACGGTGAATCGGGCATTAAAGAAGTCCTGGCGGGTTCTGATCCCTCGCCCGTCACGGGCGCAGGTGTTGCGCCCCTCCGCGTCTTCTCGAGCCAGTGGATAAGTGGTGCATGCCCGGTGCAAGATCGGACATGACGCTCGGATTCCCTTCCGAAAGGAAGAAAGCGCCCGGGTCGTTGCACGATCAGCCCGTCACGGGAGGTCTTGCAGGGGCCCGTAACGCCGCTTTGCCATCTCCCGGTAGAGAGCTTCCGGACTCACGCCGATCTCCGCTGCCAGCGCAGCCCACCGGCCTCGTGGCGGAAGAGCGCCATGGTATTCCACCCACGCATCGAGACGTGCGGCGACCGTTCGCATGGAGACGATCTCGGCCTGCAGACGCGCCTTTTGGACCTCATGGGCCAGCCTTCGCCCCCAGGCCCATGCCAGTTCGTGGTTCTCTGCCAGCCGCTTCAGGAAATCGCCTTTGGGAATCGCGCATGTACGGGCTTCGGCATCCGCACGGGCGTCGCAATGGTACCTCTCCGAATAGACCGAGGCTTCCGCCAGAACGTCGCCCGCCGCTGCGCGCTGGAGAATGAGGGGGAGCCCGTCTGCCTGGTGACGCACCAGATGGATCGTCCCGACCTGGACCCAATGGATGAAGCTCACCGGAGCCCCAAGCCGGAAAACCGTATCGCCCGCCTGGTACTCGAACCTGTGGCGGGAGGCGTCCAAAAAGAGGCTCTCGATGACGTCGGACATGATCACTATCATGTAGGCCGAGAGCACCCCCGTGCAAGACAATCCTCCTTTGAAGGAGATGTCTCATGTTACGAAGAGCGACTGCCCTTGCCGTCCTGATCCCGCTGAGCGCCTTTGCGCAGGGGGCCGGTAACAGTCATCACGGTATCCACGCGATGCACGGTGGAGGAGCCAGGGTTCCGGAGCAGGCTGGACAGAGTGCCTTTGCGGCCATTCAGGAAATCGTCGAGATCCTGGAAGCCGACCCGAAGACGGATTGGTCGACGGTCGATATCGAAGCCCTGCGCCAGCACCTCGTGGACATGAACAACGTGACACTGGCGTCGAATGTCACGAGCGAGCCCGTGAAGGGCGGAATGCGCTTTACCGTGAAGGGCTCAGGCCCTGTTATCGATTCCATCCGCAGGATGGTTACCGCTCACGCGGCCACGATGTCCGGCGTTTCAGGCTGGACTTTCCACGCGGAGGACGTCGACGGCGGCGCCTCCTTGACGGTGCTTGTCCCCGAACAGGACCTCACGAAGCTACGGGCGCTCGGCTTCATAGGCGTGATGACCCGAGGCATGCACCATCAGCAGCATCACATGAGGCTTGCGAGAGGCGAGCACCCTCACCAATGACCGCGCTTGATCCGCTCGGGTGATCGCGCTGTTACGGCAGCTGCACGATCAGCCCGTCACGGATCGTGACGCGCCGGTCCATGCGGGCCGCGAGATCCATGTTGTGGGTAGCGATCAGCGCCGCGAGGCGCGACGCGCGCACGATGGCGACGAGCGTCTGGAAGACGCGGTCCGCCGTGTGCGGATCCAGATTGCCGGTCGGCTCGTCCGCCAGCAGCAGGCGCGGCGCATTGGCGACGGCGCGGGCGATGGCGACCCGCTGCTGCTCGCCGCCCGAGAGTTCACCGGGGCGGTGCTTGAGGCGCTTGCCCAACCCGAGGAAGGTCAGGAGCTGGGTCGCGCGGTCCTCGGCCTCGGCCTTCGGCAGGCCACGGATGAGCTGTGGGATCACCACGTTCTCCAGCGCCGACAATTCCGGCAGCAGATGGTGGAACTGGTAGACGAATCCCAGCTCCTCCCGGCGAACGCGGGTGCGTTCCTTGTCGCTCATATGCGATGTCGGCTTGCCGCCGACGAAGACCTCGCCCCCATCGGGCTTTTCGAGAAGGCCCGCGACGTGCAGCAGCGTGGATTTTCCCGTGCCCGATGGGGCGATGAGGGCCACGATCTCTCCCGGCCAGATCGCAAGCTCGGCCCCGCGCAAGACCTCGAGGAACGTGTCCCCTTGAGGATAGCGGCGCTCGACTTGTGAGAGGTGGAGTGCTGGCTGGGTTTGTCCGGACGCCATATCTAACCGTAACGCAACGCTTCGACGGGATCGAGCTTCGCAGCCCGCCAGGAGGGATAGAGGGTCGCCAGCAGCGACAGCACCATCGCCATGATGAGAATGGTGGCGACCTCGGTGGGGTTCACGTCAGCCGGCAACCGGCTGAGGAAATAGAGCTCCGCCGGAAACAGGTTGGTGTTCGTGAGCCTGGAGATGAAATCGCGGATATGTTCGACGTTCAGCGCGAGCAGCAGCCCGAGCCCGAATCCCGCGAGGGTACCGACGATGCCGATGGATGCGCCCGTGATCAGGAAGATGCGCATCACCGCGCCGCGCGTCGCCCCCATAGTGCGCAGGATCGCGATGTCGCTGGACTTGTCCTTCACGAGCATGATGAGGCCGGAGATGATGTTCAGCGCGGCCACTAGCACGATGAGCGTGAGGATGAGGAACATCACGTTCCGCTCCACCTCCAGCGCGCCGAAGAACGTGCGGTTGCGTTGCCGCCAATCGGTCATGAGGATCGGCCGGCCCGCCGCCTCCTCGATGGCGGCGCGGGCCTGATCCACCTTGTCGGCGTCGTTGAGATACACCTCGATCAGCTGCACGTCGCCCTGGCGGTTGAAGTAGTTCTGCGCCTCGGTGAGCGGCATGAAGACGAAGGTGGAGTCGAACTCCGACATGCCGATCTCGAACACGGCCTTGACCGGATATCCCTTGACCCGTGGAGCGGTGCCGAACGGCGTCGCGGCGCCGCGCGGCGTGATCAGGGTCAGCGTGTCCCCGGCCTGGATCGACAGGGCTTCGGCCAAGCGGCGGCCGATGACGACGCCCTCGCCTTCGTCGAACTTGTCCAGCGATCCCTGGCGAATGTTGCCGGCGATGTGCTCGATCTGGCGTAGATCGTTGCCGCGGATGCCGCGCACCAGAACGCCGCTGCCGTTGTATTGCGAGGAGCCGAAGGCCTGGCCCTCCACCAGCGGAATCGCCCGCCTCACGCCGGGCACGGCAGAAATGCGCGCAGCAACCTCGGGATAATCCGTGAGCGGGCTCTCGATGGGCGCCACAAAGATATGGCCGTTGATGCCGACGATCTTGTCGAGCAGTTCCTTGCGAAAGCCGTTCATGACCGAGAGGACCACGATGAGCGTCGCGACGCCCAGCATGATGCCTAGGAAGGAGAAGCCCGCGATGACCGACACGAACCCTTCCCGCCGTCGCGTACGCAGGTAGCGCCCGGCGAGCATCCACTCGAAGAGCGAGAAAGGCTTGGTTCCGGTCGGTGCTTCTTTGGCCATGTGGGCTTATTTATGCGCCGTCAGCCGTGAGACCACCTCGTCGACCGACAAAAGCTCGCGCTCGCCGGTCGCACGGTTCTTCAGCTCCACCTTGCCCTCGGCGAGGCTCTTCGGCCCGATCAGCACCTGCCACGGAACGCCGATGAGATCGGCGGTGGCGAACTTGCCGCCCGGACGCTCGTCGCGGTCGTCGTAGAGCACGTCGCGACCGGCGGAAAGCTCGCGATACAGACGCTCGCTCGCCGCATCCGTGCCGGAATCGCCCACCTTGAGGTTGAGGATCGCCACGTCGAACGGAGCCACGGCCTCCGGCCAGATGATGCCGCTCTCGTCGTGGCTCGCCTCGATGATCGCGGCGATCAGGCGGCTCGGGCCGATGCCGTAGGAGCCCATATGGACCGGCTTCTCCTGCCCGTCGGGTCCCATGACCTTCGCGCCCATAGGCTCGGAATACTTGGTTCCAAAGTAGAAGATGTGGCCGACCTCGATGCCGCGCGCCGACATCTTCTTGTCTTCGGGGACGGCGTCGAAGGCCGCCGCGTCATGCATCTCCGATGTCGCGGCGTAGAGCGACGTCCACTTGTCGACGGTGCTCTGCAGGCCGGAAACATCGTCGAAATTCGTGTCCGCCGGCGGGATCGCGTAGTCGAGATAATCGGCGTGGCAGAACACTTCGCTCTCGCCGGTGGCGGCCAGAATGATGAACTCGTGGCTCAGGTTGCCGCCGATGGGGCCGGTATCGGCGCGCATCGGGATCGCCTTCAGGCCCATGCGGGAGAAGGTGCGGAGATAGGCCACGAACATCTTGTTGTAGGAGTGGACCGCGCCCTGCTGGTCCAGATCGAAGGAATAGGCGTCCTTCATCAGGAACTCACGGGAGCGCATGACGCCGAAGCGCGGGCGCACCTCGTCGCGGAACTTCCACTGGATATGGTAGAGGTTCAGCGGCAGGTCCTTGTAGGAGCGCACATAGCCCCGGAAGATCTCGGTGATCATCTCCTCGTTGGTGGGGCCGAAGAGCATGTCGCGCTCGTGCCGGTCCTGGATGCGCAGCATCTCCTTGCCATAGGCATCGTAGCGGCCCGATTCCCGCCAGAGGTCGGCGGACTGGATCGTCGGCATCAGAAGCTCGATGGCGCCGGAGCGATTCTGCTCCTCGCGGACGATCGCATTGACCTTGTTGAGCACCTTCAGGCCCAGCGGCAGCCAGGCATAGATGCCCGCCGCCTCCTGGCGGATCATGCCGGCGCGCAGCATCAGGCGGTGGGAGACGATCTCCGCCTCTTTCGGCGTCTCGCGGAGAATGGGGAGGAAATAGCGGCTCAAACGCATAGGACGCCTTCAGTCTCGGTCAGGAATGGAACGGTGAGTCACGACTCGTTTTCAGCACACAACACAGGCGACGGCGAAAAGACAAGCTGCCATCCTGCCCCGAGGCCTGCGACGCAATGGATTAGACCAAAGATCAATACAACAAGTGCCGTAAAATGCATCAGGGCCTGCCCAAGAATAGTGACACCATTGAGGAAGCCAACTATAAAACAGTCGCAACGTCTCAGACCTTCAAATAGGCAGAGGCTGCGGTCCGAGTTTCGGGAGGAACGCGATCCCCAAGCGCCGGTTCAGGCGCTGGTGCTAAAAAGCCAGGGGTCAAAACAACGCCAAAAGGCAGTTGAGCAAGGCGAAAGCCTTGCTTTTTTCTTTTGTTTTCAAGGTTTTTTCAAGTTCTTCCGGTCGCGCCCGGCCTCATGCCGGAGCCAATGGGCCGCGCCCGTGAGAATTGCGCCCGGGTTGTTCCTCAACGCCACCCTGCCCGTCGCTGATGCAGCCCTTCGGATCCGCTCCACCGATGCGCTCTTCAAGACAGCGGGGCGTCGGATGGGCCCCAAAAGCGCCAATCCATTTTCATGTCCGTTGCTCTCGAGGCGCGGCCTCCCACGTCTTCGCCTCTCGGCTGTCGTCCGGGCCGCAGCGGAGCCCGGAAGCCATAAAAGCACTCTTTCAGAATGAAACGGGCAATTCCCGCAGTGCCCTTTCCCAAGATGGCGAGGCTCCGGATCCCTGTCTGCTCCGGGATGATGGGCAGCAAGAGACGCTCCGATAGTGTTAAGCCGCCTGCCCGGCCTCACTCCGGGCATCCAACCCGCCTCGTCATCCCCGGCTCGTGCCGGGGATCCATGTCATTATGGCGCGGTGTGTCTCAAAACGTGGATGGCCGGATCAAGTCCGGCCATGACGAAGGAGCATGGCGGAAGGAGCGCCAGGACGAAGCGGAGCTGTCAAAGAGCGCAGGGCATGAAGGATCGGCCTCGGGGCTGATCGGCACCGAGGGGAGCAGTCGAGGGGTCACGCGAGGAGCGGTCCGGCTCGATGGAGAATGGTGATGGCTGGGGAACCCGACGGCTCCTCGCGCACGGTTCTTTTAGGCGGCCAACGCATGAACGCGATGGGCGAGCCCACCGGCCGCGGGCGGCCTCCCGTCAGCCCAGGCTGCGTGGCCTGGAGTGCGGGACCGTGCCCCGGCTCCACAACCTGCGACGCCTCGCGAGCGCGCCCCTCGGTGAGCTGGGACAGGTCACGATATAGCTTAGCTTGCCGAGCCCGTCAAGAACAAAAACGGAACATGCCCCTCGCGCCATCCCTCGACGCCTCTGCCGCTTCCGCCGCTCGCCGTCATGGCCGTCTCCGGACTTGATCCGGGGATCAGACCCGGCCACCCACGTCTTGAGAACCGCAACCGCAGAAAGACGGGGATCCCCGGGACAAGCCCGGGGATGACGAGAAGACCCAAACGTCGGAAAGGGGCACGACGACAGCCGTGACGAGAGGGCAGCGTGCCGCGGCCCTCAGAGCCCCGCGAGCGGGAAGACGGCTGCCACGAAGACAAGGACGACTGCCGAAACCAGGCTAGTCCAGATCGCCTTCTCCTGAAGTCCATGGGCCATCGGCGCCCCCGGCTCGGTACCGGCGACCACATCCCCGCTCTCGGCTTGGCTGCGCACGCCGAAGGGCAGGATGGCGAAGAGCAGGATCCACCAGATCACGAAGTAGAGGGCGAGCCCTCCGCTCACCCGCAGATCGAAGCCTGCAACCACGATCGCAACGGCGATGCCTGTGACGACGATCACGACGGCCAGAGTGGACCAAAGGGTGGACGAAAGAGTTTTTACCAGACCTGTCAACAGCTTATCCTCAGGCTTGCTCAATTTCGATGAGGGTTCCGTTGAAATCCTTGGGGTGCAGGAAAAGCACCGGTTTTCCGTGAGCTCCGATCCTCGGCTCGCCGGAACCCAGCACCCTCGCCCCGGAATCCACAAGCCGGTCCCTCGCAGCCAGGATGTCCTCCACCTCGTAGCAGATATGGTGGATGCCGCCGTCCGGGTTTCGCTCAAGGAACTTGGCGATGGGCGAATCTCCGCCGAGAGGCTCCAGGAGCTCGATCTTGGTGTTCGGCAGGGAGACGAAGACCACCGTGACCCCGTGCTCCTCCAGTGCTTCCGGGTCGGAAACCTGCGCTCCGAGCGTGTCGCGATAGAGCTGCGAGGCCGCCGCGATGTCGCGGACGGCAATGGCGACGTGATTCAACCGACCGAGCATAGTGTCTCCCTCAAGGATCGAACGTGCCGTCTTATACCTCGATGACGAGCACATGACAGGCGGGCTTCTTGCCCCATTCCTGATTGACTGCGGCGCGCACGGCCCGGTGGACGGCATTCTCGACGGTTTCGGGGTCGCGGCGCTTGGCCTTGGGCAGACCATCGAGCAGATCGGCCACCGTATCGGCGACGATGTCGGTCAGATCGCGGCCCTGCCGGTTCTTCTCGGGCAATCCCATGACGTCCACCACCGGATCGCCCGCGATCTCGCCGCGATCGTCGATGGCGATGGCGACCGTCACGATCCCGGCGAAGGCCAGCTTCCGGCGCTCCGGAATCGCCCGCTCGCCCGCCGGGATGACGATGTTGCCGTCCTTGTAGACGCGTCCCGCGGGAATGGTGTCGATGATTTCGGGTTTGCCCGGCGCGAGGCGCACCAGGGTGCCATTCTTGGCGCACACCACGTCCGGCACGCCCTGCTGGCGCGCGAACTTGGCGTGCTCGGCGAGATGCAGCGGCTCTCCGTGCGCGGGAACGGCGATGCGCGGCTTCGTCCACTCGTACATCTTCGCCAGTTCGCCCCTGCGCGGATGGCCGGAGACGTGAACCAGCTCTGTGCGGTCCGTCACGACCTCGATCCCCTGGTCGATGAGGCTGTTCATGATGGAGCCGATTGCCTTCTCGTTGCCCGGAATGGCGCGAGACGAGAAGATCACGCGGTCGCCCGCGGTCAGCGTGATGTCGGGATGCTCGTCGGATGCGATGCGGGCGAGCGCAGCGCGGGGCTCGCCCTGCGAACCGGTGAGGATTGCGACGACCTTGTCCCGGGGCATGTACCCGTAATTCTCGGTGGAGCGGAATTCCGGCAGACCGTCGAGATAGCCGCATTCCTTCGCAACATCCACGACGCGATCCATGGCGCGGCCGACCACGACCACCTCCCGCCCGCATTCGCGCGCCGCCTCTGCCACGGAGCGGAGGCGGGCCACGTTCGACGCGAAGGTGGTGACGGCGACGCGATGCGGCGCATCCTTGATGAGCGTCGCGAGATTCTTCGCCACGTCCGCTTCGCTCGGGCTTTCGCCCTCCCGCACCACATTGGTGGAATCGCAGACGAGGGCGAGGACGCCCTCCTCGCCCAGCTTGCGGAAGGATTCCTCCGACGTGAGGCTGCCGAGATACGGCGTCGGATCGAGCTTCCAGTCACCGGTGTGGACGACGAGCCCTTGAGGCGTGCGGATCGCGAGCGCGTTGGATTCCGGGATCGAATGGGCCACCGGCACATATTCGACATCGAAGGGGCCGAGCTTCAGGCGCTGTCCGGGGACGATCTCGTTGAGATCGATCTTCGGCGCATCCGCCTCCGACAGGCGGCGGGTCTCGAGAAGGCCGATGGCGAACTTGGTGGCATAGACCGGCGCGCGCAGGCGCGGCCACATTTCGACGAGGGCGCCGATATGGTCCTCATGCGCATGGGTGATGAAGATGCCGAGCAGATTGTGCCGCTCTTCCTCGATGAAGCGCAGGTCAGGATAGACGAGGTCGATCCCCGGCAGCTGCTCCTCGCCGCCGAATCCCATGCCGCAATCGACGAGAATCCACTGCCGCTCCGCCTCGGGTCCGAAGCCGTATAGGGCGGCGTTCATGCCGATTTCGCCGAGTCCGCCGAGGGGCAGAAAAACCAATTCGTCCTGAGGGGAAGCCATACTTGATCGAGACCTTGTCATGCCAGTGCTAAGGCCTGGCTATATCGTGTAGCAAATGAGGAAAATAAAGATCGCCCGCGTCAATCAGTTCGGCACCCGAGCCGGTTTTCAGCTGCAGGCGTCCGAACCGGTCGAGCCCTTCGAAGACACCATGCTTCTCACCGGACGGAAGGCGAAGGGTCACCTCCTGCCCGATGCCTGCCGCCCGCTCCAGCCAAAGCCGCCGAATGGGGCCGAAGGGATCGGCTGCATTCAAGCGCGCTGCGTTGCGCCATGCCGCGAAGGTCTGCGCAAAGGAAGCGGAGAGCGCCCGGAACATGTCGGCGCGTGTCAGGCCGGGCCTGGCGGTTGTCAGAGCGAGAGCCGGATAGGGCGTGCCGGTCGGCGCGAAGGCCACGTTTACGCCGAAGCCGACGACGATCGCGAGCGGACCATGGCCCGCGAGCCTGTGGCCCTCGAGGAGAAGGCCTGAAACCTTGGCTCCGTCGAGCAGAAGATCGTTCGGCCATTTGAGGGACAGCCGCGGAGCGCCGATTCCGGTGACCGCCTGAACGGCCTCGTGCAGGGCGAGGCCCGCAACGAAGCCGAGCTGCGGCGCATGCTGCGGCTCGCAGGGGTCGGTCAGCAGAAGGCTGGCATAGAGATTGCCCTGAGGGGACGACCATTGACGGCCGTGCCGTCCCCTGCCCGCGCGCTGCTCCGCCGCGACGATCCAGAGCGGCCCCGGATCGCCGGAGCGCGCGGCCTGGAGCGCGTCGTCGTTGGTCGAGTCCGTCGCCTCGATCGAGATGAGCCGATAACCGGCGGCCTCGGCTGCGGGCGACAGATCCACCATCAGAACAGGGAGCGCGCAGCCTCGCCCGCGGCCGCGACGAGCGGAGCCGGGACGATGCCGAAGAGTACGACGAAGATGCTGGACAAGCCGAGCACCAGCTTCACGCCGGCGGGCATGGAATCGTAGGCCGCCCCGGGCTCGTCGAAGTACATCACCTTCACGATGCGAAGGTAGTAGTACGCGCCCACCACGCTGGTCACGACGCCGATGATGGCGAGCGCGACGAGATTGGCGTTGATCGCCGCGGTGAACACCGCGAACTTGGCGAAGAAGCCGGCCAGCGGCGGAATGCCCGCGAGCGAGAACATGATCATCGCCAGGCAGAAGGCGAGGACCGGATGGGTGCGTGCCAGCCCCGACAGGTCATCGACATTCTCGAACATCACGTTGCCGCGACGCAGTCCGAGGATGACGGCGAAGGCGCCGAGCGTCATGGCGAGATAGATCGCCATGTAGACGGCCACGCCCTGGACGCCCTCCACCGTGCCGGCGGCCAGGCCGATCAGCGCATAGCCGACATTGCCGATCGAGGAATAGGCCATCAGGCGCTTGAGGTTGCGCTGGCCGATGGCAGCGAAGGAGCCCAGCGCCATCGACGCGATGGCAATGAAGACGATGATCTGCTGCCACTGGCCGACGATGTTCGGGAACGCGTCGATGAAGACGCGAATGGCCATGGCCATGCCGGCCATCTTGGGGGCGGCGGAGAAGAAGGCGGTCACCGGAGTCGGTGAGCCCTCGTACACGTCGGGCGTCCACATGTGGAACGGCACGGCCGAGATCTTGAAGGCGATGCCGGCGGCCACGAACACGATGCCGACGACGGCGCCGAGGCCCACCTGCCCCTGCAGGATCCCCGCGATCGCCGGGAACGACACGTTTCCGGTGAAGCCGTAAACCAGCGAGGCGCCGTAGAGCAGCATGCCGGAGGCCAGGGAGCCCAGCACGAAGTATTTCAGTCCGGCTTCCGTCGAGCGGACGTTGTCGCGATCGAACGCCGCGATGACGTAGGACGAGAGGCTCAGCAGTTCGAGCCCGAGATAGAGCGCGATCAGGTCGTTGGCCGAGATCACCATCATCATGCCGAGCGTCGAGAGCACGATCAGGATCGGATACTCGAAGCGGCTGATACCCTCCCGGCGCATGTAATCCATCGAGAGGATCACGCTGCCCGCGGAAGCGATGAGCGTCAGGGACTTCATGAACTTGGCGAAGCCGTCGACCACGAAGGAGCCGTACATGGTCTCGACACGCTCGCCGGGCAGCATCTGAACGGCCACGAAGGCGACCGCCAGAAGCGCGAGGGCGATGATGTTCATGCCCTCTCCGGAGCGCTCGCCGCGGATCGCGCCGAACAGGACCAGGGCAAGGGCGCCCGCCGCGAGGATGATCTCCGGCAGCACGGGGCCAAAAGCGGGAATGGTGAGGACGGGGTTCATCATGACCTCAGTGTGCGGTGAGAGCCGCCGTTTTAACGGTGGAGAGCGCTGCCTGGACGCTCTGCATGAGCGCATCCGTCGGCACGGCGAAGGTGTCGAGGATCGGACCGGGCTGCACGCCGTAATAGATGACCAGCAGCACCAGCGGCGCGAAGGTGATGATCTCGCGACGGTTCAGATCCGTGATGGTCTGGAGCGCAGGCTTGTCGAGCTCTCCGTAGACCACGCGGCGATAGAGCCAGAGCGCGTAGGCGGCCGAGAGGATCACGCCCGTCGTGGCGAAGAAGGCCACCCAGGTGTTCGAGCGGAACGCGCCCATGAGGGTCAGGAACTCGCCGATGAAGCCCGAGGTGCCGGGAAGCGCCACGTTGGCCATGGTGAGGATCATGAACACCACCGCATACATGGGCATCCGGTTCACGAGGCCGCCATAGGCCTTGATCTCGCGGGTGTGCATGCGGTCGTAGATCACGCCGACGCAGAGGAAGAGCGCGCCGGAGACCAGACCGTGGGAGATCATGGTGAACATGGCGCCCTGGATGCCCTGCTCGTTCATGCTGAACAGGCCCATGGTGACGAAGCCCATATGCGCCACGGAGGAATAGGCGATGAGCTTCTTGATGTCCTCCTGCATCAGGGCGACCAGGGAGGTGTAGATGATCGCGATGACCGAGAGGGCGAAGACGAGCGGCGCGAAATACACGGAGGCGTCCGGGAACATCGGCAGCGAGACTCGGATGAAGCCGTAGCCGCCCATCTTCAGGAGCACGCCCGCCAGGATCACCGAGCCCGCCGTCGGCGCTTCCACGTGCGCGTCGGGCAACCAGGTGTGGACCGGCCACATGGGCATCTTCACCGCGAAGGACGCGAAGAAGGCGAGCCACAGCCAGATCTGGAGGTTGTACGGGAACTTGAACGCGAGCAGCGTCGGGATGTCCGTGGTCCCCGCCTGCCAGTACATGGCCATGATGGCGAGCAGCATCAGCACCGAGCCGAGCAGCGTGTAGAGGAAGAACTTGAAGCTCGCGTAGATGCGGCGCTTGCCGCCCCAGATGCCGATGATGAGGAACATCGGAATGAGGCCCGCCTCGAAGAACAGGTAGAAGAGCACGAGGTCGAGCGCGCAGAACACGCCGATCATCGTGGTTTCGAGGACGAGGAATGCGACGTAATACTCCTTCACCCGATGCCCGATCGAGTCCCACGAAGCCAGGATGCAGAACGGCATCAGGAACGTCGTGAGCAGGATGAGCGGGATGGAGAAGCCGTCGACGCCGAGCTTGAAGCGGATCGTGTCCGTCAGCCAGGTATGGCTCTCCACCAGCTGGAAGCTGGCGGACGAGGCGTCGAACCGTCCCCACGCGACGAGCGAGAGAACGAAGGTCGCCAGCGTCGTGGCGAGAGCCGCCCAGCGGGCGTTGGAGCGCGCCGCCTCGCTGTCGCCACGAAGCGTCAGGATGAACGCCGCACCGACCAGCGGCAGGACGAGAAGGCCGGAGAGGATGCCGAAGCCGAGCATTAGTGGGCTCCCCTGAAGAGATAGAAGGTCACGAGAGCCGCAACGCCGATCAGCATTGCGAAGGCGTAATGGTAGACGTAACCGGACTGCAGGCGCACCGTGCCGCGCGTCACGTCGAGCACGCGGGCGGAGATGCCGTCAGGCCCGAGCCCGTCGATGATCCGCTGATCGCCCGTGCGCCAGAAGAAGCGGCCTATGGCCATGGCGGGACGCACGAAGATGGCGTCGTACAGCTCGTCGAAATACCACTTGTTGAGCAGGAAACGGTAGAGGATCGGGTGATCCGCCGCGAGCTGCGCAGGACGCTTGGCGTCGACGACGTACATGTAATAGGCGAGCACGAAGCCGAGCGCCATCATCACGGTAGGCAGATACGGCACCCAGCCCGGGATGTGATGCATCGCTTCCAGGATGTTGTTGTCGGGACGGGTGAAAAGAGCGCCCTTCCAGAACTCCTGGTAGCCGTGGCCGAGGAAGGCATCGTGGAAGACGAAGCCGGCAACGACCGCGCCGATGGCCAGCACGACGAGCGGCAGCACCATCACGAGCGGGCTCTCATGGGGCGTGTGAGCCCCGTGATGGCCGTGCTCGTGGTCCGCATGGGTGGCGGGCTCGACGTCATGACCGCGCACGTCGTGCTCGGCTCCCTCATGGTCGGAGGGAGCATGGTGATGGGCGTCGCCCCAGCGCGCATTGCCTTCAAAGGTCATGAAGAACAGGCGCCAGGAGTAGAACGAGGTCATCAGGGCCGCGATCACGGTCGCCAGGAAGGCGAAGGAGCCCGCGGAGCTGTGAGAGGCGTAGGCCGCCTCGATGATCGCGTCCTTGGAATAATAGCCTGCCGTGAACGGGAAGCCGGTGAGCGCGAGCGTGCCGATCGCCATCATCGCCGTGGTGAGCGGGATGTAGCGGCGCAGAGCGCCCATGTTCCGCATGTCCTGCTCGTGGTGCATGGCATGGATCACCGAGCCCGCGCCCAAGAACAGGAGCGCCTTGAAGAAGGCATGCGTGAACAGGTGGAACACACCGGCGCCATAGGCGCCGACGCCGAGCGCGACGAACATGTAGCCGAGCTGCGAGCAGGTCGAATACGCGATCACGCGCTTGATGTCGTTCTGCACCAGGCCCACGGTCGCCGCGAAGAAGGCCGTGATGCCGCCGATGACCGTCACGACGGTCAGGGCGTTCGGGGCGTACTCGAAGAGCGGCGACAGACGCGCGACCATGAACACGCCCGCGGTCACCATGGTGGCGGCGTGGATGAGCGCGGAAACCGGGGTCGGGCCCTCCATCGCGTCCGGGAGCCAGGTGTGCAGCAGGAACTGCGCCGACTTGCCCATGGCGCCCATGAAGAGCAGCAGGCATGCGATCGTCAGGGCGTGCCACTCGATGCCGAGGAAGTGGAACCGGGCGTCGGCGAACTCCGCCACGCGCGGGAAGATCCCGTCGAAGGTGACGCCGTTGAACAGCACGAAGACCGTGAAGATGCCGAGCAGGAAGCCGAAATCACCAACGCGGTTGACGATGAACGCCTTCATGGCCGCGGCGTTGGCGGAATCCTTCTTGTACCAGAAGCCGATGAGCAGGTAGCTCGCGAGACCCACGCCTTCCCAGCCGAAGAACATCTGCACCAGATTGTCCGCCGTCACCAGCATGAGCATGGCGAAGGTGAACAGAGACAGATACGCGAAGAAGCGCGGGCGGTGCGGATCCTCGTGCATGTAGCCGATGGAATAAAGGTGCACGAGCGCCGACACGGTGTTGACCACCACCAGCATCATGGCGGTGAGCGTGTCGATGCGGAACGCCCAGTCGACCTGAAGATCGCCGACGGACATCCATTGGGCCACCTGGATACGGAGCATCGGCTCCTCGCCGAAGCCCACGTGGATGAACGACACCCACGAGAGGACCGCCGCCACGAAGAGCAGCGCCGTGGTGACGATCTCGGACGGCCTGGGGCCGATGACGCGGCCGAAGAGGCCTGCGATGAGGAAGCCGACGAGCGGCAGAAAAACGATAGCGTGATACATGTTCGTCTACTTTGCCGTACGGGCTTGGCTCATGGCCGCATGATCTTGGTCAGAAAACCGGGTCCCACTTTTCCGGATCATGCTTTAGCCCTTCATCATGTTGACGTCTTCGACCGCGATGGAGCCGCGGTTGCGGAAGAAGACCACCAGAATGGCGAGGCCGATGGCCGCCTCGGCCGCTGCGACCGTCAGGATCAGCAGGGCGAAGACCTGGCCGACGATGTCGTTCAGGTGGGTCGAGAAGGCCACCATGTTGATGTTCACCGAGAGCAGGATCAGCTCGATGGACATCAGGATGACGATGACGTTCTTGCGGTTGATGAAGATGCCGAACACACCGAGCGTGAAGAGCACGGCGGCGACGGTGAGATAATGGCCCAGTCCGATAACCATCGCGTGTCTCCTTAGATACCCTGACGGAAGGGAACCTTCCGCACCTGGACGGCCGTTTCCTGAGTCCGGGCGTTCTGCATCGAGATGTTCTGGCGGCGCACGCCGACGCGCTCGCGAAGCGTGAGCACGATGGCGCCGATCATGGCCACGAGCAGGATCAGGCCGGCCGTCTGGAAGAAGTAGAAGTAGCGGGTGTAGAGCACGTGGCCGAGGGCCTCCGTGTTGGTCATGACGTCGGCGGCCGGAATCGGAACCGCGGGCGCGCGGACCAGCCCGGGATCGACCACATAGGCGCTCACGACGAAGATGAGCTCGATCAGGAGCACGATGCCGATCAGCGCCCCGAACGGCAGGTACTGCAGGAAGCCCTGGCGGAGCGCCGCGAAATCCACGTCGAGCATCATGACGACGAAGAGGAAGAGCACCGCGACCGCACCCACGTAGACGATCACCAGGATCATCGCGAGGAACTCGGCCCCCATCATCAGGAACAGGCCCGCCGCGTTGACGAAGGCCAGGATGAGGAAGAGCACCGACTGCACGGGATTGCGGGACGCGATCACCATGAAACCGGAAGCGATCGTAATGGTCGCGAACAGATAGAAGAAGGCGGCGGTAACCGTCATGCTCAAACACAAGCCGCCTCGAGTGCGGCCCCTTCCGACGTGGCCAGGAATCCCCGGCGGGAATCCAATGGCGTGTCTATAAATTCCGAATCCGGCGGGAACAACCCACCGGACATGCATGCCCCCTGCCCTTTGCCGGGCAGGAACTCCGGAACCGGCCCCTTTTCGTGGGACCGGCTCATTCTCCCAGAGCCACTTTCCGCCGTGAACCGGGGTTCACGCCGCGGAAAACGCTCCGCTTACCGATAGGGCGCGGTCTTCGCGATGTTCTTCGCGATCTCACGCTCCCAGCGCTCGCCGTTCGCGAGAAGCTTGGCCTTGTCGTAGAGAAGCTCCTCGCGGGTTTCCACGGAGAACTCGAAATTGGGGCCCTCCACGATGGCGTCCACCGGGCAGGCCTCCTGGCACATGCCGCAATAAATGCACTTCACCATGTCGATGTCGTAGCGCGTCGTGCGGCGGGTGCCGTCGTTGCGGCGCGGACCGGCCTCGATGGTGATGGCCTGAGCGGGGCAGATGGCCTCGCACAGCTTGCAGGCGATGCAGCGCTCTTCCCCGTTGGGGTAGCGGCGCAGCGCGTGCTCGCCGCGGAACCGGGGCCCGCGGTGGCCCATCTCGAAGGGATAGTTGAGCGTGGCCTTCGGCTTGAAGAAGTACTTCGTGGTCAGGATGAACCCGGCCACGAATTCCTTGAGCAGAAGGGCGTTGAAGAATTCACGGGTCTTCATGTCGCCTATCTCCTTTAGCGCATGCCCGGCGCGTTGCCGGTGACCATCAGCACGCCTGCCACGATGACGACCATGGCGAGCGAGAGCGGAAGGAACACCTTCCAGCCCAGACGCATGAGCTGATCGTAGCGGTAGCGAGGCACCAGGGCCTTCACCATGGCGATGAGGATGAAGAGGAAGCTCGCCTTGAGCACGAACCAGATCACGCCCGGCACCCAGGTGAAGGGCGCGAAGGGGATCGGGGACAGCCAGCCGCCGAGGAACAGGATCGTGCCGAGCGCGCACATGGTCATGATGGCCACGTATTCGCCGAGCATGAACAGCAGGTACGGGGTGGAGGAATATTCCACCATGTAGCCGGCCACCAGTTCCGATTCCGCCTCCGGAAGGTCGAAGGGCGGGCGGTTCGTCTCCGCCATGGCCGAGATGAAGAACACCACGAACATCGGGAACAGCGGCAGCCAGTACCAGCCGAGGATGCCTAAGCGCGTGTTCTGCGACTCGACGATCTGCGACAGGTTGAGGGTGCCCGCGCACATCAGCACGGTCACGATGACGAAGCCGATGGAGACCTCGTAGGACACCATCTGCGCCGCCGAGCGGAGCGCGCCGAGGAACGGGTACTTCGAGTTCGAGGCCCAGCCGCCCATGATGACGCCATAGACGCCGAGCGACGAGATCGCGAAGATGTAGAGAATGCCGACATTGATGTCGGCGATCGCCCATCCCGCGTTGAGCGGAATGACCGCCCAGGCCGCGAGCGAGAGAGTGCACATCACCAGCGGCGCCAGGAGGAACATGCCCTTGTTGGCGGGAGCCGGGATCACGGGCTCCTTCAGCACGAACTTGAGAAGGTCGGCGAAGGACTGAAGCAAGCCCCAGGGACCGACCACGTTCGGGCCCCGCCGCAGCTGAACCGCGGCCCAGACCTTGCGGTCGGCATAAAGGGCATAGGCGATGAAGATGAGAAGCGCGACCAGCATGAGCACGCTCTTGCCCAGCATGATTGCGACAACGAGGAGGATATCTCCAAATTCCATGGTTCTTTCTCTCCTCTCTTACTCGGCCGCTTCGAGCTTCAGTTCACGGGCGAGCGCCGAGCACTCGGCCATGACGCCGGAAGCGCGGGCGATCGGGTTCGTCAGGTAGAAGTCCTTCACCGGGCTGGCGAAAGCATCGCGCCCGGGGGTGCCGCCGATTCCGGCGAGCGCCTGGACGGCAGAGGCACCGTCGGCCAGCTTGACCGTGGCAAGGGCCGCGAAATGCGGGTGAGCCGCGTAGAGCTTGGCCCGCAGCGCATTGAGCGAGTCGAACGGCAGGCGGCGGCCCAGCACGTCGGACAGGGCGCGCAGGATCGCCCAGTCCTCACGGGCCTCGCCCGGCGCGAAGGCCGCGCGGTTGGCCATCTGCACCCGGCCTTCCGTGTTCACGTAAGTGCCGGACTTTTCCGTATAGGCGGCGGCCGGCAGAATCACGTCGGCGCGGTGTGCGCCACGGTCGCCGTGGGTGCCCTGGTAGATCACGAAAGCGCCGGGGGCGATGTCGATCTCGTCCGCGCCGAGGTTGAACAGCACGTCCACGCCGCCCTGCGCCATCTGCTGAGCCGTCAGGCCGCCCTCGCCCGGCACGAGGCCGAGATCGAGCGCGCCGACGCGCGAGGCTGCCGTGTGCAGGACCGAGAAGCCGTTCCAGCCGTCCTTCACTGCGCCCACGTCCTGAGCGAGCTTCGCAACGGCCGAGAGGACCGCAAGGCCGTCAGGCCGTGCGAGAGCGCCCTGCCCCACGATGATCAGCGGACGCTCGGCCCCGCGCAGCTTCTCCATGAAGCTGTGGCGGCCGGAGGCCAGCTCGGCCAGGGTGTCGGGACCCGCGCCGAGATACTCGTAGGGATAAGTCAGGTCGGCATTCTCGCCGATCAGGGCGATCGGCGGAGGCGCCGCGCGCCAACGCTTGCGGATGCGCACGTTGACGAGGGAAGCCTCAAAGCGCGGATTGGCGCCCACGATCAGGATCGCATCCGCATCCTCGATGCCGGGGATAGTGGTGTTGAACAGGTAGGAGCCCCGGCCATAGGCGGGGGACAGGACCGTACCGTCCTGACGGGCGTCGACGTTCGTCACGCCGAGGCTCTCCATGAGGAGCTTCAGGGCGAACATCTCTTCCACGGCGGCGAGGTCGCCGACGATGGCGCCGATCTTCTTCGCATCCGTCCCCTTCACCTTGGCGGCGATGGCCGCGAAGGCCTCCTGCCAGGAGGCCGGACGCAGGCGGCCGTTCTCACGCACGAAGGGACGGTCGAGGCGCTGCAGGCGCAGGCCGTCGACGATCTGACGGGTCTTGTCGGAGATCCATTCCTCGTTCACCGCCTCGTTCACGCGCGGCAGGATGCGCATGACCTCGCGGCCGCGGGAATCCACGCGGATCGAGGAGCCGACCGCGTCCATCACGTCGACGGAATCGGTCTTGGTGAGCTCCCACGGACGGTAGTGGAAGGATTCCGGCTTATGGGTGAGCGCGCCCACCGGGCAGAGATCCGCGATGTTGGCCTGAAGCTCGGAGCCGAGCGCCTTCTCGAGATAGCTCGTGATCTCCATGTCCTCGCCGCGCCACAGGGCGCCCATATCCGGCACGCCCGCCACCTCGGCGGTGAAGCGCACGCAGCGGGTGCAGTGGATGCAGCGGTTCATGGAGGTGCGCACGAGCGGGCCGAGATACTTGTCGGTCACGGCGCGCTTGTTCTCATGGAAGCGGCTGGTGTCGACGCCGTAGGCCATGGCCTGGTCCTGCAGGTCGCATTGTCCGCCTTGGTCGCAGATCGGGCAGTCAAGCGGGTGGTTGATCAGGAGAAACTCCATCACACCCTCGCGCGCCTTCTTCACGGTCGGCGACTTGGTCGAGATTTCCGGCGGCTCCCCGTTCGGGCCCGGGCGGCAGTCGCGCACGCCCCAGGCGCAGGACGCGACCGGCTTCGGCGCGCCCTTCACCTCGACGAGGCACATGCGGCAATTGCCGGCGATCGACAGCCGTTCGTGGTAGCAGAAGCGCGGAACCTCGGCGCCCGCGGCCTCGGCGGCCTGAAGCAGCGTGTACTCGGCGGGGACGTCGACCTCAACGCCATCAACGATGATTTTAGCCATCTTCACTCTCACTCCGCCGCGATCATGACGGATTCTGAATGCGGGTTCGCCGCGTAGTCGTCGATCCGCTTCTCGATCTCGTGACGGAAGTGACGGATCAGGCCCTGGACCGGCCAAGCCGCCGCGTCGCCGAGCGCGCAGATGGTGTGGCCTTCGATCTGGGTCGAGACTTCGAGCAGCATGTCGATCTCGCGCTTCTGCGCGCGGCCCTCGGCCATGCGGTTGAGCACGCGCCACATCCAGCCGGTGCCCTCACGGCACGGGGTGCACTGGCCGCAGCTCTCGTGCTTGTAGAAATACGAGATCCGGGCGATGGCGCGAACGATGTCCGTGGACTTGTCCATGACGATCACCGCCGCGGTGCCGAGACCGGACTTCAGGTTGCGCAGCGTGTCGAAATCCATCGGCGCGTCGATGATCTCCGCCGCCGGAACGACCGGAACGGACGAGCCGCCCGGAATGACGCCGAGCAGGTTGTCCCAGCCGCCGCGGATGCCGCCGCAATGGCGGTCGATCAACTCGCGGAACGTCAGGCCCATGGCCTCTTCCACGTTGCAGGGCTTGTTCACATGTCCCGACACGCAGAAGAGCTTGGTGCCGACGTTGTTCGGGCGGCCGATGCTGGAGAACCAGGACGCGCCGCGGCGCAGGATCGTGCCCGCGACCGCGATCGACTCCACGTTGTTCACCGTCGTCGGGCAGCCGTAGAGGCCCATATTGGCCGGGAACGGCGGCTTCAGGCGGGGCATGCCCTTCTTGCCTTCGAGACTCTCGATGAGGGCCGTCTCCTCGCCGCAGATGTAAGCGCCTGCGCCGTGGTGGACGTAGAGGTCGAAGGGGTAGCCGTGGACGTTGTCCTTGCCGATGAGACGGGCTTCATAGGCCTCGTCCACCGCCCGCTGGAGCTCGTGGCGCTCCGCGATGTACTCGCCGCGGATGTAGATGTAGGCCGCGTGCGCGCCCATCGCGAAGGACGCGAGCAGGCAGCCCTCGATGAGAAGATGCGGGTCGTTCCGCATGATCTCGCGGTCCTTGCAGGTGCCGGGCTCCGACTCGTCGGCATTGACGACGAGATAATGCGGACGCCCGTCCGACTGCTTGGGCATGAACGACCATTTCAGGCCCGTGGGGAAGCCCGCGCCGCCGCGCCCGCGCAGGCCGGACGCCTTCATCTCGTCGATGATCCAATCGCGGCCCTTCTCGAGCAGGAACTTCGTCCCGTCCCAGGCGCCGCGCATCTTCGCGGCTTCGAGGCCCGGCGAATGGAAGCCGTAGAGGTTGGTGAAAATGCGATCCTTATCCTGAAGCATCTTAAGCTCACTCCCTCACGACGTCTTGTTGTCTTTGTCGACGACCACGCCCGGCTTGCTCTCGCTGCCGTCGCGGCGTCCCTCGGACTGCGCCGGAGGTGTACCGGCATTCGGTGTGGTGGGGCTCGTCGGAACGGCGTCCTTGCCCGGTGTCGGCACGTAGGACTTGCTGCTCTGCGGAGCGGGCTGCGTGCCCTTCTCCGTATGCGCGTCGCCCTTGGTGGCCTTCGACGGATCGGCGGCCTCCTTCTGGTCGACGGGGCTCACGGGAGTCTCGCCTTCCTTGGCGCGCTTGGCCGGCGTATCGGCGGCGTCGCTCTCGATCGGGCGGCCCGCCTTGGGCTTTGCGGCCTTGGCGTCCTGCGGAACGGACGCCGTGGCGGCCGCCGCCTCGCCGGTCGCCGCAGGCTGAGCCTGTTCCTCGAAGCGCTTGCGCCACGCGCCGATCTGGGATCCGTCGTAGAGCGAAGGATCCTGCAGGGTGTTGACGGCCTCGAACGGCTCGGAGGTGACGCGGCCGATCTGCGAACCCGTCTTGACCGGGCGGCCGGCGGCGAGATCGTCGAGCAGCTTCTCGAAGTTCTCGGTCGTCAGGTCCTCGTAGTAATCGTCGTTGATCTGCACCATCGGGGCGTTGCAGCACGCGCCCAGGCACTCGACCTCGAGCCAGGAGAACTTGCCGTCGGCGGTGACGTGGTTCTGGTCGCCGATGCGCTTCTCGAGAACCTTCTTGATATCTCCGGCCCCGCGCAGCACGCAGGGCGTGGTGCCGCAGAACTGGATGAAGTATTTTCCGACCGGCTCGAGGTTGAACATCGTGTAGAAGGTCGCCACTTCCATCACACGGATGATCGGCATGTCGAGGCGCGCGGCGACGGCCTCGATGGCTTTGCGGGGGAGCCAGCCACCGGCCTGCTCCTGCGCCTTCCCCAGAAGCGCGATCACCGCCGAGGCCTGACGACCGGGCGGATACTTGGCGATCTGCTGCTGGGCGAAAGCTTCCGTCTCGGGCGAGAACACGAAGCTCTCGGGCTGCATTTCTTCAGGCGCGAGCTTACGAACGGCCATTTTGACTCTTCTCCTCATCGTCATGGCCGAGCGCGAGCCCGGCCATTCACGACTTGAACGCTTTGATCACGCCTTCAAACAGCGTGTCCCAGGCCCGTAACCGAGCCTGGATTGTTTCTTACCGGTCCACTTCACCGAACACGATGTCGATGGAACCGAGGACGCCCGCGACGTCGGCCAGCATGTGACCGCGGCACATGAAATCCATGCCCTGCAGGTGAGCGAAGCCCGGAGCGCGCACGTGGCAGCGATACGGCTTGTTGGTGCCGTCCGAGACCAGATACACGCCGAACTCGCCCTTCGGAGCCTCCACGGCCGCATAGACCTCGCCAGCGGGGACGTGGAAGCCCTCGGTGTAGAGCTTGAAGTGATGGATCAGCGCTTCCATCGAGCGCTTCATGTCCTTGCGCGAGGGAGGCGCGACCTTGCCGTCGAGGGTGTTGACCGGCCCCTGCCCGTCCGGAGCGCGCAGCTTGTCCAGGCACTGACGCATGATGCGCACGGACTGGCGCATCTCTTCCATGCGGATCACCTGACGGTCGTAGTTGTCGCCGTTGAGGCCCACGGGGATGTCGAACTCCATCTCCTCGTAGCACTCGTAAGGCTGCGACTTGCGAAGGTCCCAGGCCACGCCGCAGCTGCGCACGATCACGCCGGAGAAGCCCCACTTCCAGCAGTCGTCGAGGGTGAGCGTGCCGATATCCACGTTGCGCTGCTTGAAGATGCGGCTACCCATGACGAGCGTGTCGAGATCGTCCAGCACCTTCAGGAAGGGATCGCAGAAGGCCTCGATGTCGTCGATCAGCTCGGGCTGGATGTCCATGCTCACGCCGCCCGGCCGGAAGTAATTGGCGTGCATGCGCGAACCGGAGATGCGCTCATAGAAGATCATGAGCTTCTCGCGCTCCTCGAAGCCCCACAGGGGCGGCGTGAGCGCGCCGACGTCCATGGCCTGCGTGGTCACGTTGAGGAGATGCGACAGCAGACGGCCGATTTCCGAGAACAGGACGCGGATCAGCTGCGCGCGACGCGGAACCTCGATGCCGAGGAGCTTTTCCGTCGCGAGACAGAAGGCGTGCTCCTGGTTCATCGGCGCGACGTAGTCCAGCCGGTCGAAATAGGGATTGGCCTGAACGTAGGTCTTGTACTCGATCAGCTTCTCGGTGCCGCGGTGAAGCAGGCCGATATGCGGGTCCACGCGCTCAACGACCTCGCCGTCTAGCTCCAGCACGAGGCGGAGCACACCGTGCGCGGCCGGGTGCTGGGGACCGAAGTTGATCGTGAAATTGCGGATATTATGCTCGCCCATGGGTCGCCCTTTCCGCCTTTAAGCCTTGGCCTTCTCGTCGCCGGGCAGCACGTAATCCGTGCCCTCCCAGGGAGAGAGGAAGTCGAAGTTGCGGAATTCCTGGCTCAGCTTCACCGGCTCGTAGACCACGCGGCCCTGGCCGTCGTCGTAGCGGACCTCGACATAACCCGTGAGCGGGAAGTCCTTGCGGAGCGGATGCCCTTCGAAGCCGTAATCGGTCAGCAGCCGGCGCAGGTCAGGATGGCCCGAGAACAGAACGCCGTACATGTCGTATGTTTCGCGCTCGAACCAGTTGGCTGCGGGGAAGAGGCCGATGATCGAGGGGACCGGAGTCACCTCGTCCGTCTCCACCTTCACCCGGATGCGGCGGTTATGGTGAGGCGCGAGGAAGTGGTAGACCACGTCGAAGCGCTTCTCGCGGGCGGGATAATCCGCGCCGCAGATATCGATGAAGCAGACGAAACGGCACTGCGGATCGTCCCGCAGGAACGTGACGACCCGCTCGATCTCCTCGAGACGGGCGACGAGCGTCAACTCGTTGAAAGCGATCGCGCGATCCTCGATCGCCTCGCCGAGGGACGAGGCGATGTGGTCGCTCAGGGCTTGGAGCTCAGCACTCATGAAGATGACCTTTGCTCAGCGCTCGATGGTACCGGTACGGCGGATCTTCTTCTGGAGAAGAAGCACGCCATAGAGGAGCGCCTCCGCGGTCGGGGGGCAGCCGGGCACGTAGATGTCGACCGGAACGATGCGGTCGCAGCCACGAACCACCGAATAGGAATAATGATAATAGCCGCCGCCATTGGCGCAGGAGCCCATGGAAATCACGTAGCGCGGCTCGGGCATCTGGTCGTAGACCTTGCGGAGCGCAGGCGCCATCTTGTTGGTGAGCGTACCGGCGACGATCATCACGTCCGACTGGCGCGGTGAGGCGCGCGGCGCGAACCCGAAGCGCTCGGCGTCGTAGCGAGGCATGGACATCTGCATCATTTCGACGGCGCAGCAGGCCAGGCCGAAGGTCATCCACATCAGCGAGCCGGTCCGCGCCCACTTGATGAGCTCCTCGGACGAGGCCACGAGGAATCCCTTGTCGGCCAGCTCGTCGTTGATGGAGACGAAATACGGATCGGTCGAGCCGACCGGCTTGCCGGTATTCGGGTCGATGATTCCGCGCGGGGCGGGCGCCACCAAGGCGGACTGGTTGTCAGAGATCAATCCCATTCCAGGGCCCCTTTCTTCCACTCATAGACGAAGCCGATGGTCAGGACGCCGAGGAAGAGCATCATCGAGAGAAAGCCGAACCAGCCAAGGTTCCCGAACACGATGGCCCAGGGGAACAGGAAGGCGACCTCCAGGTCGAAGATGATGAAGAGAATAGCGACCAGATAGAAGCGCACGTCGAACTTCATGCGTGCGTCATCGAAGGCATTGAACCCGCACTCGTAAGCGGAGAGCTTCTCCGAATCGGGCTTGCTGTAGGCGACGATGAACGGCGCCACGAGCAGCGCCACCCCGATCAGGAGCGACACGCCGATGAAGATCACGAGAGGCAGGTAGTCGGCGAGAAGATTCGTCATACGACACCCAGAAGAAACGGAGCACGGCCGGACCGGCCGGCGGCATGCCACGCATTTAAGCCACAGAAAGGCCCGAAGGAAGGTCCTGCGACAAACGGCGGTTTGTGGCCGGAGGCTTAGCCGAGTTCCCCTGCCCTGACAAGTGTTTGAGGCGCTCGAAAAAGAACCATTCCAAACTAAGACGTTGCCTGCTCGGCCGCATGGGCCGCCTTGCGGTTGGCCTTCTCCTCCGCCCGATTTGCGGCGCTTTCCGCCTTGGCTTTGGCCTCACATTTGGCCCGAATCTCGTCCAGCTCCTCCTGCGTCAGGTGTTCGATGCCGATGAAGACGTTCTGGGCCGCGCTGGCCCGGATCAGTTCGTCGAGCTTGGCCTGTATCGCGGCCCCGTCCCGGTTCTGGGTGTTCTGAATCAGGAACACCATCAGGAAGGTCACGATCGTGGTGCCGGTGTTCACCACCAGCTGCCACGTGTCGGAGAAGCCGAAGAGCGGACCGGATAGAGCCCAGACGAGAATAATCACCAGGCTGAGCGCAAAGGTGAGAGGCCGCCCGGAGACCTGCGCCACCCAGTTGGAGAAACTGGTAAAGACCTTCGACACCATCGGCAGAACCCTAGCTCACACTCGTCAGACCCTTTTGCGGCGCAGAAGGGCCCGACCTCACTGGGAAATGCGCAAGGTCTCAAAAAGTGCCACGCTTCGGCCGCATGCGGCAATCGGACGGAAAACGGCCGCCTCGGGCGAGGCCACGTCTTGTCTCGATGGAAGCGTATGAGGGGGAGGGAAAGTGGCGCGGGCGACGGGGCTCGAACCCGCGACCTCCGGCGTGACAGGCCGGCACTCTAACCGACTGAGCTACGCCCGCGCATTTCTTGGTCCGCCGAAGCGGTGTGGGTGCTTTAAGGGCCGCCCTGTTCCCTGTCAAGCGGTTCCCTGCACGTGTTTTCAGATCAGCTTCAAAAACCTGCGCCGCGCAGTTTCACAATCTTCGCCGAGGAGCAAATTCACCGAGAGCATCGGACCCAAAAGTGGATCTGCACTTTTGGGATCCATCCGATGCTCCCTCTAAAGGCAGCGCATCGTTCGAGCGGAAAACCGGGTCCACTTTTCCGTACGATGCGCTAGGCGAACCTGTAAATCCCTACTCGGAAGCAACCGATTCACCGGCCTTCAAGGAGCGGAGCACCCGGTCGCATTCGACCAGCTCCTCCAGCGCCGACTGAAGCTTGCGCAAGGCTTCCTCGGGAAGGGCATCCTGAAGCGGAACAGGGCCGGATTCGACGTCGGAAGGCTCGATGAGCTCCTCATCCTCCTCGACGACGCTCTCCCTCGCCTCCTGCCTGGGCGCGGATACGCTCTCCTCGCCCCGCCCAACGGCTTGCACGAACCGCACGCCTTCGGACTTGAGAATGCGCTGCACGCCCCTGATCGTATAGCCTTCACCGTAGAGGAGATGACGGATCCCTTTCAGGAGATCCACATCGTCGGGGCGGTAATAGCGGCGTCCGCCGCCGCGCTTCAGGGGCTTGATGTGGCTGAATCGGGTTTCCCAGAAGCGCAGCACGTGCTGCGGCACGTCGAGATCCTCGGCCACCTCGCTGATGGTGCGGAACGCGTCAGGGCTCTTGTCCATGGCGCCGCCGGCCATCTGGGGCTCAGTCCTCGCGCTCGACGGTTTCGCCGTTGATGTAGGCTTTCAGGACGTTGGACGGCTTGAAAACCATGACCCGGCGCGGGTCGATGGGAACTTCCACGCCGGTCTTGGGATTGCGCCCGACGCGCTCGCCCTTGCTGCGCACGACGAAGGAGCCGAAGGACGACAGCTTGACGGTTTCGCCGGCGGCCAGGCTGTCGCAGATCTCCGCCAGGACCCGCTCGACCAGTTCCGCCGATTCGGTCCTCGAAAGGCCGACCTTCTGGTAAACGGCCTCGCTCAGATCCGCCCTCGTCACAGTTTTGCCAGCCATTGAGCTCCCCAAGCCAGAATGAGTCCTTGGTCTTTCAATCAGTTAAGACGCTATGCAGATGGCTCCGTATGGTCAACCTTAGACTTGTCGTCAAGCGGTAACCATATAGGCCAGATGGCCTATATTCCTACCATCTGATGAGCGCGCTGCCCCAGGTGAAGCCGCCGCCGATGGCCTCGATCATGACGAGGTCGCCATCCTTGATCCGCCCGTCCTTGCGGGCGACGTCGAGGGCGAGCGGGATGGAGGCGGCCGAGGTGTTGCCGTGCCGGTTGACGGTGATCACGACCTTTTCGGGCGAGATCCCGAGCTTTTCAGCGCTCGAGGTGATGATGCGCCTGTTCGCCTGATGCGGCACGAACCACTTCAGCTCCTCGGCAGACGTGCCGGTAGCCTTGAAGGCGTCCTGCACGACGTCGGCGACCATGCCAACGGCGAACTTGAAGACCTCCCGGCCTTCCATTTTCAGGACCCCGGTGGTCTTGGTGGAGCCGGGGCCGCCATCCACGTAGAGCTTCTCGCGGTAGCGTCCGTCCGAGCGGAGATGCGACGTCAGGACCCCACGGTCGGCGGAGGTCCCCTCCCCCTCCTGCGCTTCCAGCACGAGAGCGCCGGCGCCGTCTCCGAAGAGCACGCAGGTGGTTCGGTCGTTCCAGTCGAGGATCCGGGAGAAGGTCTCGGCGCCGATCACGAGGGCGCGCTTGTGCGAGCCCGATTGCAGGAACTTGTCCGCCGTGGCGACCGCGTACACGAAGCCGGTGCAGACCGCCTGCAGGTCGAAGGCCGCGCCGTGCGTGATCCCCAGGCCGTTCTGGATCATCGTCGCCGTGGACGGGAAGGTATGATCCGGGGTCGAGGTGGCGCAGACGATGAGGTCGATGTCCTGCGCGTCGAGCCCCGCGTCGGCGAGCGCCGCCTGGGCGGCCTTGATGCCGAGAACCGACGTGGTTTCGCTGTCGTCGGCGATATAGCGCTGCTCGATGCCCGTGCGCTGCACGATCCAGTCGTGGGTGGTATCCACGATCTTCTCGAGGTCCTGATTGGTCAGCTTGCGTTTGGGCAGGTAGGAGCCGACCCCGCGCACAACGGAACGGATGCGTTTCAAGATACTACTTTCCTCAGGCCTCATGCCCGACCGGACCATGCTCCAGCATGCTCCGGATGGTCCTCATCAATTCAAAATGCGCCATGTCGTAGGCCACGTCGATGGCGCTGGCAAAGCCCAGATCGTCCGTGCCGCCGTGGCTCTTCACGACCACCCCCTCGAGGCCCAGGAAGAGACCGCCATTGACCTTGCGCGGGTCCATCTTGTCCTTGAGAGCGTTAAAGGCCTGTTTCGCGAACAGATAGCCGATCTTGGCCATCAGGGTGCGAGTCATGGCCGAGCGGAGATACTGGCCGATCTGCTTGGCCGTGCCCTCGGCGGTCTTCAGGGCGATATTGCCCGTGAACCCCTCGGTCACGACCACGTCCACCGTCCCCTTCCCGATATCGTCGCCTTCCACGAAGCCGCGGTATTCCAGGTAAGGGGCGTCCATCTCCTTGAGAATCCGGCCGGCTTCCTTGACGGCCTCGATCCCCTTGATTTCTTCCGTGCCCACGTTGAGCAGGCCCACGGTCGGCCGTTCCAGGTCGAACACGATGCGCGCCATGGCCGCGCCCATGATGGCCATGTCGACCAGATGCCCCGCATCCGCGCCGATGGTTGCCCCCACGTCGAGCACGATGCTCTCACCGCGCATGGTCGGCCACATGGCGGCGATCGCCGGGCGCTCGATATGGGCCATGGTCTTCAGGCAGATCTTCGCGGTCGCCATCAGAGCGCCGGTATTGCCGGCGGAGACGGCCGCATCCGCCTCCCCGTCCCGCACCGCCTGAACGGCCTTCCACATGGAGGACTTGCCGCGGCCCATGCGGATCGCCTGGCTCGGCTTCTCGTCCATTCCGATCGAGATCTCGGTATGGCGAAGCTCGCTCGCCGCCTTCAGCTTCGGATGGGCATCCAGGAGCGGCGCGATCAGTGCCTCGTTGCCGAAGATGAGAAAGCGGATATCGGGATGGCGCTCGAGGGCCAGCGCAGCACCAGGGATGACGATCGACGGGCCATGGTCCCCCCCCATCGCATCGAGCGAAATACGCACTGGCTTCGACATACCGCTTATTCTTTCTTTCGGCTTGAACAGGGGGCGGAAAATACCTTTTTGCGAGGGTATCGCAACCGAATTCTATAGCCCCGTCGACAGCGGCCCGCGGGAGAGGCATCCCCCGCAAGCCATTGTTTTTGAACGCTTCGGCTTACTTGTCCGCCTTGAGCTTGCCCAGGGCTGCGAAAGGCGAATCCTTGTCGCTCCCGGGGTCGCGGTAGTCGAAATCGACACCGGGCTTGCGCGGGTAGGGATCGAGGCCGAGCGCCAGGAATTCGGCGGTCAGCGCCCCCAAATCGATCTGGCCGTTGATGATCTCGTCCGGCGGCTCGTACTCGTTGATATCTGTCGGCGGCTCGGCCGGCATCCCGGAGGATTTCGCGAAATCCACCTCGACCTCCTCCTCGATATCCGAATCGAAGGGATCGAGGGTGACGACGCAGACCTGCGTGATGGATGCTTTGACGACCCCGGTGACGTTGATGCCCTTGGCAGTGGTGTTGAGCTTGAAATCGCCGGAGAGCGCCTGGATTCCCGGCAGCCCAAAGTCCTTCGCGAGGGCGTCCCGCTCTTCGGCGCTCGCCTCCACGCGGATCTCCTGCCCACGCGGCGGGATGTTCATGACGTCCACGAGGCGCGACAAGGGACCAACGGTTTCAGGGGTCATCGGCTTTCCTCCTTTGAGAACGCCTCGGGCGCCGGGAAAGCGGGCCCGGATTCGAGTAACATCTCCAGCGTGACGCCTTTAAGGCTCCTGTCCGCCGCCAGGGCATAACGCGCGAGCCCGATGGCGGGTGCATCGCCGCCGAGGGCGTTTCGTCCGAGAGCTTCGGCAAGCTCGGCCTCGTCCCCGGCATTGAAGGCCGGGTCATAGGCCTGAGCCCTGCCATAAAAGGCCGCGGCGACCTTCTTCATGCGTTTGGGCACGACCGTGTCGCCGACGCCCATCTCCCGCAACGAAGCGTCCATGTCCCGGAAAAAGGCGTCCGTCAGATCCTTCGCCACGTCGTCCGCCGGAGCCGGAAGCTCCCGCAGGGCCCGCAGGGCGAGGATCATGTGCAGCGAGAGGGATTCGAAACGCCCCTCGAGACTGTCCGGGATGCCGAGTGCCGCATAGAGCCCCGGGATGCGGGAGGCATTGGCGATTCTCGCATAGAGAGCCGCGATGGCCGTACGCCGGGGGTCCTTGCGGAAGAGACTGAATATCACAGCCTTTTCCCTTCGAAGCTTGTCAAAATCGAAACCTCGGGTTACGCCATCACGATCCATAGGCGCAAGCTCATCCGCGCCGCATTCCTGGAAGAACCGTACAATGCGTCGATATCATACCCTTTTGGTACGCTTGGCTACTGCGACTTTCCTGGCCACCTCCGTTGCAGCCTGCACGATGGGTGAGGAATTTGCCCGCGGATATCAGCTCGACGAGAACGCCGTGAACCAGGTGAAGAAGGGCATGAGCGCCGAGCAGGTGCTCCAGACCCTCGGCACCCCCTCGACAGTGTCCACCGTCGGCAACAGGAACTGGTATTACATCAGCCAGCGGTCACGCCGGACGTTCCAGTTCATGGGCGAGACGGTCGTGGATCAGCGGGTCACCGCCGTCTATTTCGACAAGAACCTGCGCGTCGAGCGTGTGGGCCTCTACGGCATTCAGGACGGCCAGGTGTTCGACTTCATCAGCCGCAAGACCCAGTCCGGCGGCGAGGAAACGAGCTTCCTCGGACAGATCCTCAAGGGCACGAACACCTTCAATCCGTTCGGCACCTGAGACGCCAAACATCCCCAACACGAAGGCCGGGCTCTCGTCCCGGCCTTTTTCTTTGCCTGGCGCCGACAAAAAAACCCGCGGCCTGGGCCGCGGGTCTGTCGGAATTCGCGAGCGTCCGGCTGTTACGAATGCGCCAGGATCGCCAGCAGCATCAAAGCGATGATGTTGGTGATCTTGATCGCCGGGTTCACGGCAGGGCCCGCGGTGTCCTTGTAGGGGTCGCCGACCGTGTCGCCGGTCACGGAAGCCTTGTGCGCCTCCGAGCCCTTGTGGTGGGTCGTGCCGGAGGCATCGGTGAAGCCGTCCTCGAAGGACTTCTTCGCGTTGTCCCAGGCGCCGCCGCCGGAGGTCATGGAGATCGCGACGAAGAGACCCGTCACGATCACGCCGAGCAGCATCGCCCCCACGGCCGAGAAGGCCTGGGATTTGCCCGCCACCCAGTAGATCACGAAATAGGTCACGATCGGCGCGAGAACCGGCAGGAGCGACGGCACGATCATTTCCTTGATCGCGGCGCGGGTGAGCATGTCCACCGCGCGTCCGTAATCAGGACGATCCGTGCCCGCCATGATGCCCGGCCTCTCGCGGAACTGACGGCGCACCTCCTCCACGACGGCGCCCGCCGCGCGGCCCACCGCCGTCATGGCGATGCCGCTGAACAGGAACGGGATCAGGCCGCCGAACAGAAGACCGACCACCACGTAAGGATTGGTGAGCGAGAAGTCCGGAGCCACGCCCTGGAAGTAGGGATACTGCTCGGCGTTTTTCGTGAAGTAGGTGAGGTCCGACGTATAGGCGGCGAAGAGCACGAGAGCACCCAGGCCCGCCGAGCCGATGGCATAGCCCTTCGTGACCGCCTTGGTGGTGTTACCCACCGCGTCGAGCGCGTCCGTGGACTTGCGCACCTCTTTCGGCAGTCCCGCCATTTCGGCGATGCCGCCCGCATTGTCGGTGACCGGGCCGAAGGCGTCGAGGGCGACGATCATGCCCGCGAGGGCCAGCATGGCTGTGACCGCGATCGCGATGCCGAACAGGCCCGCGAGCTTGAACGCCACGATGATACCCGCGATGATCACGATGGTCGGCAGCGCCGTGGATTCCAGCGAAACCGCGAGGCCCTGGATCACGTTCGTGCCGTGCCCCGTCACCGAAGCCTGCGCGATGGAGCGCACCGGACGGAAGCCGACGCCGGTATAATACTCGGTGATGACGACGATGAAGGCTGTCACCGCGAGACCGATGATCGCACACCAGAACAGAGCCTGGCCGGTAAAATCCGCCCCCTGGATCGGACCGAATCCGATCAATTGCCAGGTCACGAGAGCGATCGCGATCGCGGAGAGGACGCCCGTCGCGATGAGGCCCTTGTAGAGCGCTCCCATGATCGATTCGTTCTGACCGAGCTTCACGAAGAAGGTGCCGATGATCGAGGTGACGATGCACGCGGCGCCGATGGCGAGCGGATACATGAGCATCGAGTCGAGGATGCTCTGTCCGCCGAAGAAGATTGCAGCCAGCACCATGGTGGCGACCACCGTCACCGCATAGGTCTCGAACAGGTCGGCGGCCATGCCGGCGCAGTCGCCGACGTTGTCGCCCACATTGTCCGCGATGGTGGCCGGATTACGGGGATCGTCCTCGGGAATGCCCGCCTCCACCTTGCCCACGAGGTCGCCGCCGACGTCCGCGCCCTTGGTGAAGATACCGCCGCCGAGACGGGCGAAGATCGAGATCAGCGAAGCGCCGAAGCCCAGCGCCACCAAGCTGTCGATGACCGTGCGGTTATCGGGGGCCAGGCCGTCGATGCGGGTGAGATAGCCGTAATAGAGCGCCACGCCGAGGAGCGCGAGACCGGCCACGAGCATGCCGGTGACGGCGCCCGCCTTGAAAGCCACGTCCAGGCCGCCGCCGAGGGATTGGGTGGCCGCCTGTGCGGTGCGGACATTGGCGCGAACGGACACGTTCATGCCGATGAAGCCCGCGGCTCCGGACAGGATGGCGCCGATGGCGAAGCCGATCGCGACGCGCAGACCGAGGAAGTAGGCGATGATGGCAAACAGCACCACGCCCACGATGGAGATCGTCGAATATTGCCTGCGGAGATATGCCTTTGCGCCTTCGGCAACCGCGCCTGCGATTTCCTGCATGCGCTGTGAACCGGCGTCGCGCTTCATCACGTCGCTGATGGCCCAGAGGCCATACGCAATCGAGAGAAGCCCGCCCAGAATAATAAGGGTGAGTGCCATCGTGCCATCCTTGTTATGGGAAAGCAGAAAGCCGCTCTTCAAGGCCTGAATTCAGGCCTTGAACGGCCTCCACCCCCAGCGAACTTTATATTTGGTGGCAAAAAACTAGGCCGTTCGCAACGATACTTCACGCCCAACCCACAGGAAGCCCTTTAGACTTTATGCGGGTACCGTCGCTCGCGCCCTCTGCTGCCAAGCTAGCAGAAGTAGCGCGACGGCGACGGGCGGGAAGACCATCCAGTTGACGGTTTCCCATCCTCCCGCGTTCAAGAGCTTCCCCGAGGAGAAGGAGGCGAGAGCGACCGAACCGAAGACGAGGAAATCGTTGGCCGCCTGAACCTTCGTGCGCTCCTCCGCCCGGTAGCAATCCGTGACCATGGCGGTCGCGCCGATGAAGCCGAAGTTCCACCCGAATCCGAGCAGGATGAGCGTGGCCCAGAAATGGGCCACGTCGACGCCCGACAGGCCGATGACGGCCGAAACGGCGATGAGGCACAATCCGGCAGCCGTCACAGGCTCCTTGCCGAAACGGGTGATGAGCCGTCCCGTGAAGAAGCTGGGGCCGAACATGGCCAGGATGTGCCAGCGGATGCCGGAGGCCGCGTCGCCTACAGTATGCCCGCAACCCACCATGGCGACGGGGGCTGCGGTCATGACGAAGCTCATGAGGGCATAGGAGACGAGGCCCGCCACGACCGCGACGACGAACCGGGGCTGTCTCATGATTTCGCCCAGCGGCCTGCCGCCTGCCTTCGGCGCGGCGCTGACCGGCACAGGCTTGAGAAACGAGACGACCACCATGGACAGGAGTGCGAGCGCCGCCTGCCCCAGGAATGCGCCCGCGAACGGCGCGGCCGGTGCGGCGTCCTGGAGCCAGATCACCGTCTGGGGCCCGATGAACCCGGCCGCGATGCCGCCGATCATGACCCAGGAGATGGCCCGGGGCTTGAACGACTCGGATGCGGCATCGGTGGCGGCGAACCGGTAGCTCTGATTGAAGGAGCCGTACATGCCGATGATGGTCGTGCCCAGGCAGAACAGCAGGAAGCTCGTGGAGACGATTCCAAAGGCCGCGAGGCAGCCGCCGAACAGGCCGATGCCTGCCCCGACGATATAGCCGATGCGCCGCCCGGCGCGCCGCATGAGGATGGCGGCCGGAATGGTGCCCAGAGCCAGGCCCAGATTGAGCAGGCTGACGGGAAGCGTGGCGAGTTCCTTGTTGTCGGCGAGATTCTGCCCCACGAGACCGCCGAGGGAGACGACGATGGCCGGACTTGAGCCGCCAAGCGCCGCCGCCATGGCGAGAACGACGGCGTTGCGCTTCGCCAGCGCGTCAGAAGTGGGAGAATGAGCCTTCATCGTAGCGTCTTTCAGCATCTTGCATCCGAAAGACCGGGGCTTCCTGCCCTTCAACGACTCGGCCTATGGCGGACATCATGACGCCCACGCTATCAGCCTCTTTCATGAAGCTGTCGAGATTCTTTTCCGCCACTGTGCAGAGAATCTCGTAATCGTCGCCGCCCGTGACCGCCAGATCGAAGAGGCCGGGATCGGCGGCGACGGCCTTCATTACGGCGGGCGAGAGCGGAACCTTGTCCGCGTCGACGATGGCCGAAACGCCGCTCACCCGCATCATCTTGGCGAGATCGCCCGCAAGCCCGTCCGAGACGTCCATGGCGGCATGCGCATGGTCACGCACCGCCTGCGCGAGCCGGTGCCGCGGACGGGGATGGAGGTAGCGGTCGGCCAGATGCGCCCGCTCCTCCGCCGACAGCCCTCTGGCCCATGCCGGAGCCTGCCGGAGCTTCAGGCCCAGGGCGGCATCGCCGATGGTGCCGCTCACGCAGATCACATCGCCCGCCCGCGCGGTCGTGCGGCGAACCATCCGTCCGGCGGGCACTTCGCCGATGGCGGTGACCGAGAGGGTGAGCCCCCCGCTCGCCTTGACGGTGTCTCCGCCGAGGAGCGGGCAGGCGAAGTCGCGCGAAGCCTGCCCCAGACCGGACGCGAAAGCCGCGAGCCATTCCTCGGTCCAGGCTTCGGGAAGTGCGAGGCTCAGAAGGAATCCCGCCGGCTCCGCACCCTTGGCGGCAAGGTCCGACACGTTCACGCCCAACGCCTTCCGGGCGACGGATGCAGGAGAATCCTCCGGGAGGAAATGAACCGACTCGACCAGGGCATCCGTCGTCAGCACGAGATCGTGCCCCGGCCGGGGAGACAGGCAGGCCGCATCGTCCTTCAGCCCGAGAGCGCCCTCGCCTGCGAGCGGCGCGAAGAAACGGGCGATCAGGCCGTCCTCGCTGGGACGCTCATGAGAGCCTTGGCCTGACGGTCCCGCCATCCGAAGCCTCAGCGCTTGCCCTGCCCGGCCGCCTTCTTTTCGAGCTCGCCGGGGCGAACGTCGCGGGCGAGCTTGTCGAGCACCGCGTTCACGAGGCCCGGCTCGTCCTCGCCGTAGAAGCCGTGGGTCACGTCCACGTATTCCGTGATCACGACACGGGCGGGAACGTCCTTGCGGAACATCAGTTCGTAGCCGCCGGCGCGCAGAATGGCGCGCAGCACCGCCTCGACACGACGCAGGGGCCAGCCTTCGGAGAGAGCCTGATCGACCTTCACGTCAATCGGGCGCTGGTTCTGCACCACACCCGAGATGACATTGCGGAAAAATTCGATGTCGGACGGCTTGAACTCGATGCCTTCCACTTCGCGGCCGATCCAGAAAGCCTCGAACTCGGCAAGCGCGTCCGTCACGGTCTTGCCGGAAAGATCCATCTGGTAGAGGGCCTGGACGGCAGCGAGGCGAGCGGCCGAGCGCTCTGCAGGCTTCGTCATGATCAGGCCTCCAGCTTTTGTTTGATACGCAGAACGGCGAGCGCCGCTTCCACCGCACCCCCGCCCTTATTCAATTCACTCACGCTGGCCCGGGTCCAGGCCTGCTCATCATTCTCCACGGTCAGGATGCCGTTGGCGAGCGGGACCTTGCGGGCGACCGACAGGTCCATCAGCGCCCGGGCGCTCTCACCCGCCACGATATCGTAATGCCCCGTCTCGCCCCGGATCACGCAGCCGAGGGCCACAACGGCATCATAGGGCCTTCCGGCCTTCTCGGCGGCATCGAGGGCAATGGCGACGGTCGCCGGGATTTCGAGCGCGCCGTCGAGCGTCAGCACGTCCACTGCGGCCCGGGCGGCCTCGGCCGCGCCTTGTGCCCCACGCAGCAGCTCGTCGGCGATGTCGTCATAGAACCGGGCCTCGACGATCAGGATGCGGGCGCCGGGAACCGGCGGGCGGGAGTCTTGCGGCTTTGCGGAATGCGAGACCATGGAACAGTCCTTCATCCTCCCCTTGCCGGGGAGGTTCGGCGCCGAACGGGCAGCGTCGACGAATATGGTGAAACACGAATGAGATGGGCGTTCCCCTACCCCGCCCGGCGAGCCTCCGCAAGCCGTGCCGCGTAGCGAGCCATGAGATCGACTTCGAGATTGAGTCGGTCGCCCTCTTTGCGCTCGCCCCAGGTGGTTACGGCGAGCGTATGCGGGATGATGAGCACGGAGAAGAGATCGCCCTCCACCGAATTGACCGTGAGCGACGTGCCGTCGAGGCAAACGGAGCCCTTCTCCGCGATGAACGGCGCAAGGGCGGACGGCGCCTTGATGACGAAGCGCGCGGTCGGGCCCCAGGGATCGTCGCCGGCGGTGATCGCTTCCCGCGTCACGATGGTCGCCAGGCCGTCCACATGGCCGGTGACGATATGGCCGCCGAGCTCGTCGCCGATCTTCAGCGAGCGCTCCAGGTTGATCCTGGTGCCCGCCTTCCATTTGCCGACCGTGGTGCGGTCCAGCGTTTCCGCCGCCGCATCGACATCGAACCAGCAGCCACCCTCGCGCGGGCCGACGGCCACGACCGTCAGGCACGGTCCTCCGCAGGCGATGGAGGCGCCGAGGGCAATGGTCGCGGGATCGTAGGACGCGTGGATGCGCAGGCGCTTGAGGGTGCCCTGTGCCCCTTCCGCGGACACGACCTCGCCGACATCGGTGACGATACCCGTAAACATCAGGGCTTCTCCCAGAACATGAAAAGATCGGAGCCGACCTGTTCGCCGGCGTAAAGGTCGAGGGCGTCCATGCGGTCCTGCAGCGCCAGCCCGAGGGCGGGCACATCGCCCTGACCGCGCGCGGAACGGCCCGTGACGAGGATCAGCTCGTCGATGAGGTCGGCCCCGGCCAGCGCATCGGCCAGCCCCGGTCCTCCCTCGCAGAACACGCGCGTGAGGCCGCGCGCGCCGAGCAGCGTCAGGGCCTCGGACAGCGACACATGCCCCTTCTGGTCCGAGACCCGCAGCACCTCGACGCCTTGCGCGACGAGAGCCCGCTCCGCCTCGACGGGTGCGGCGATTGTGGTCACGATCCAGGTCGGAATCTCGCGGGCTCCCGCGACGATGCGGGCCGACAGGGGCGCCCGCAGATGGGAGTCGAGCACGATGCGGACGGGCGAGCGGCTCTCGAGACCGGGCAGGCGCACATTGAGCAGCGGATCGTCGGCGAGGATTGTGCCGACGCCGACCATGATGGCATCCGCGTGGGCACGCATCAGGTGCATCGTCGCGTTGGCGATCTCCCCTGTGATCATCAGGCGCGGACCGTTGCGCGACCCCGCCAGACCTTCGGTCGTGCGGGCGAGCTTCACGGTAACGGCGGGCCGCCCCTTCGTGACGCGGGTGATGTGACCGCGATGGGCGCGGCGCGCCTGAGGCTCCAGGCACCCGGTCACCACCTCGATTCCGGCGACCCTCAGCCGGGCATGGCCGAGCCCGGCGACGCGAGAATCCGGGTCCTCAATGGCGGAGACCACGCGGGCGATGCCCGCCTCCACCACCGCATCGGCGCAGGGAGGCGTCCTGCCGTGGTGGGAGCATGGCTCCAGGGAAACGTAGAGGGTCGCGCCCTTCGCCCGGTCGCCGGCGGCCGCAAGCGCGACCCGCTCCGCATGCGGGCGTCCACCCGGCTGGGTCGCCCCTTGCGCGACGATCACGGGAGCGTCCCCGCTCTCGTCCACGACGACGGAGCCGACGGAAGGGTTGGGCCAGGTCAGGCCGAGATTCCGCTCGCCGAGCGCGATGGCGAGGCGCATGAAGCGCTCGTCCTGCCGGTCTCTTTCGGAGCCCCGATCCTGTGCTTCGGTGAGGCTCATCACTCGGACTGCGCGGGCTTCTTCTGCAGGCGCGGAGCCTCCTCCGGCTCTTCCGCCAGTTTCCCGAGGATCTCCTCGAAATCCTTGGCTTCGCGGAAGTTCTTGTAAACGGAAGCGAAGCGCACATAGGCCACGTCGTCGAGGGCCTTGAGGCCCTCCATGACGAGTTCGCCCACGGTTTCGCTCGGCACCTCGCCGTCACCCATGCTCTCGAGCTGGCGCACGATGCCGTTGATCATCCGTTCCACACGCTCGGGGTCCACCGCGCGCTTGCGCAGAGCCACCTCGACCGATTGCTGGAGCTTGTCCCGGTCGAACGGCACGCGCCTCCCCGAGCGCTTGACCACCGTCAGCTCGCGCAGCTGCACGCGCTCGAAGGTCGTGAAGCGGCCGCCGCAATCCGGACAGACGCGGCGGCGGCGGATGGAGGAGGAATCGTCCGTCGGCCGGGAGTCCTTCACCTGAGTGTCGAGACTCCCGCAATAGGGACAGCGCATGGTCGATCCAAGTTTAAGCGTAGATCGGGAAGCGGCGGGTCAGCTCGTGGACGCGGGCCTTCACGGATTCCTCGACCGAGGCGTTGGCTTCCTCACCGTGGGCGGCAAGTCCGTCGAGCGTCTCGACGATCAGCTCGCCGACCTTCCGGAACTCGGCAACGCCGAAGCCGCGCGAGGTGGCGGCGGGGGTGCCGAGACGGATGCCGGAGGTCACCATCGGCTTCTCGGGATCGAAGGGCACGCCGTTCTTGTTGCAGGTGATGTGGGCGCGGCCCAGGGCAGCCTCGGCGGCCTTGCCGGTGAGCTTCTTCGGGCGCAGGTCCACCAGCATCAGATGGTTGTCCGTGCCGCCCGCGACAATGGCGTAGCCGCCGGCGAGCATCGTGTCGGCGAGCACCTTGGCGTTCTCGACGACCGAGCGGGCATAAAGCTTGAACTCGGGGCGCAGCGCCTCGCCGAAGGCCACGGCCTTCGCGGCGATCACATGCATGAGCGGGCCGCCCTGGAGGCCGGGGAAGATCGCGGAGTTGATCTTCTTCGCCAAGTCCTCGTCGTTCGTGAGGATCATGCCGCCGCGCGGGCCGCGCAGGGTCTTGTGGGTGGTGGTGGTCACCACATGGGCATGGGGGAACGGCGACGGATGCGCGCCGCCCGCCACGAGACCGGCGAAATGCGCGATATCCACCATGAAGAAGGCCCCGACCTCGTCCGCGATCTCACGGAAGCGGGCGAAGTCCCAGAAGCGCGAATAGGCCGAGCCGCCGGCCACGATCACCTTCGGCTTGTGCTCGCGGGCGAGCTGGGCGACCTCGTCCATGTCGATGATCTGGTCGCTCTCGCGGACCTTGTAGCTCACCACGTTGAACCATTTGCCCGACATGTTCACGGGCGAGCCATGGGTCAGGTGGCCGCCGCAGGCGAGATCCAGGCCCATGAAGGTGTCGCCGGGCTTCATGAGCGCCATGAACACGGCCTGGTTGGCCTGAGAGCCGGAATTGGGCTGGACGTTGGCGAACTTGCAGTCGAAGAGGCGCTTGGCGCGCTCGATGGCGAGTTCCTCGGCCATGTCGACGAACTGGCAGCCGCCATAGTAGCGGCGGCCCGGATAGCCTTCCGCGTACTTGTTGGTCATCACCGAGCCCTGAGCTTCCAGCACGGCGCGGGAGACGATGTTCTCGGAGGCGATCAGCTCGATCTCGTCGCGCTGGCGGCCGAGTTCGAGCCCGATGGCGCGGGCGATCTCGGGGTCGCTGTCGGCGAGGCTGGCCGAGAAAAAGCTGTTGGACAGGTGATTTCTTGCTGCTTCGCTCGCGCTCATGGTCGTTCTCGCCTTGCTGTGAGCCCCGCCTGACAGGTGCTCATGTCCCGATGGCCCAGGCCTTTACCATGGGCAGCCCGAATACGCCAAGCCGCTCTGAGGACTTGTGGATCCGGCTCCGAAAAAGCAACAGCCCGCCTTGGGGGCGGGCTGTCGTGAAGCAGAGGCCGAGAATCTCAGTTCTGGAGGAACATTTCCTCGTCCGGCTCGGTCGGGGTGCGGCTCGCCACCGGGATGGCGCTGCCGAGGCCGTCCTTGTTGTAGATGTCGTCGCGGAACTGAACGAGCCCGTCCGGGGTCGCCCAGGCCGTCATGTAGATCCAGTGGATCGGCACCGGCTGGGCCAAGCGGGCGTCGATGCGCTCGCCCGACTTGAAGGTGGCGTCGATCTGCTCGCGGCTCCAGCCGGGGGTGTCCTTCAGGAGCCACTCGATATAGTCGCGCACGTTCTGCACGCGGATGCAGCCCGAGGAGACGAAGCGGAAATCGTCGCCGAAGATGCCCTTCGAGGGCGTGTCGTGCATGTAGACGCCATCCTTGTTCGGGATGTTGATGCGCACGAAGCCCATGGAGTTCAGCTCGCCGCCCGGATCCTGGCGGAAGCGGTAGCGGGTCGCCTCGTCCGAGAACCAGTTGACCTGGGACGGCAGAATTTCGCGGTCGCCGCTGAAGATGCGGATCTTGTTGTCCGTCAGGTAGTTCGGCTCCTTCTGCATCTTCGGGATCAGGTCCTTCTTGATGATCGAAGCGGGCACGGTCCAATAGGGGTTGAAGTTGACCTCGACCACCTTGGTGTTCAGGAGCGGCGACTGGCGGTCGCTCTTGCCGACGCCGGCGGCATGGCGGGTGTGGACCATGCCCCCCTCCACCGTCTCCACGAGCGCGGCGGGGATGTTGGCGACCACGTACCGGTTGGGCAGGCCGCCGGCCACGAGGCTGCGCAGGCGCGCGACGTTGATCTCGAGCTGGCGGATGCGGATGTCGGCGGACACGTTCATCGCGGCCACGGTCGCAGCCGTCACGGTGCCGGTGGAGCTGATGCCGTGGCGGGCCTGGAAGCGGCGCACGGCGGCCTCGACATAGGAATCGTAAATCGGCGATTCTCCCGCCGACTGATCGAGATCGCCCGTGATGATGAGGCGCTGGCGCAGAGCGATCACTGCGGGGCTCTTGGAGCCGACGCGCAGGCCCTGCACACCCTGGACCGGCTGCCATCCGCCGCGGGCGGCGATGTTCCGGTAATACTCGATCATCTGCTCGGTCGCAGCCAGGGATTCCTGGGACAGCATCGGCGTCGAGGTCCGCTGCACGCGGGTGCGCGACACGGCTTCGTAATTCTGCGACCACTCCGCCTGGGTCTGCGCCATGGCGACAGTGGCGGGCGTGAGGACAAGGGCTAGCGATCCTGTCAGGAGGGCACGGCGGGACAACATGAGCGCAGGCTCTTCTCTGTTAGGTGTGGCACGGCAACGGGAGGCGTCAGGACCATCATCCAGATCCCCCCGCTCCCAGCGGAAACTGCCGGGATTGAATTAAGGAACGGTATCGAAAACGAAGAACTTCGGGGCCGTTTTATGGCAAAATTGTCCTCGGCTCCGACTTCAGCCCTCGCGACCGCCCTCACCTGCGATGTAACTCCGAACTGTGCTCTTGAGGATACACTTCTCTGTGAGGAGCATATCCCTAGGGAATGCCTACTTCCCGGGAAGGCCCTCGCTCAGGCCGCCCGCGAGCCGGAGCCCTGAAAGGGCTTCCCTAGTCCTCCTGCGCCGCGAGCCAGGAAACCGCCACATAGACCGCCACGAGGGTCAGGAAGAACATGATCGTGAGAATGCCGCTGGAGACGATGCTCGGGAAGAAGGCCGCGAGGATCAGATGGCTCATGACCGCCAGGAGCCACATGATCCCGCCCCAGGTGCTCGCCATCCAGAGCCCGACCGCCGCGATCAGATCGATCAGGGCGAAGTAGATGATCATCGCCTGATAACCTGTCGAGCGCGCTTCGAACTGCCCAGCGGGCGTCCAGATCCCCAGGATCACGGACCAGGAGCTGAGCCCCTTCATGATCCAGATGATCGCAAGCACCCGCATGAACCAGGTCAGGACGAAGCCCCAGCGCATGGAGGTCGGCGCCGCCGGACGCTCCTCGATGCGGTCGGACAGATAGTCCCGCGCGGCCTCGTGCCCTGCGCCGTTGTTGCCGTTCCGGGGCATCAGGCGGTCTCCAGTTCACGAGGGCCCAGGCCCGCGAAGTAATGTTCGACGGATTCCGGAGTGACGCCATCGAGGGAAGCGGGCTCCCAGCGGGGCTGGCCGTCCTTGTCGATGAGGACGGCGCGGACGCCTTCGTAGAAATCTTTGCCGTCGCCGATGCGCGAGACGATGCGGAACTCGGTCCTCATGGCGTCCTCGAAGGAGAGGGACGCTCCCCGGCGCACCTGCTCGAAGGCAATGCTCATGCTCGTCGGCGACTTCGCGCGCATGCCCGCCGCCGTCCTGGCCGCGAATTCGTTGCCCTTGGCCGCAGCCTCATCAAGGCGCCGCAGCACGCCGGAGACGCTCTCAGCGGCGTAGCAGGCATCGATGACGGAGCGCTCCGCGCTCAACGGCGCGGGCCCCGGATCGGAAGATGCCTTCGCCAGCGCCTCGTCCACCGGCTCCCCGGCGATCAAAGCCTGGCGCAGGGGCTCCATCGCGCCGCTCGCGACAGCATGGGTGGCAAGGCCCAGCATCAGCGCATCGGCCTGTTTCACCCGCTCGCCGGTGAGCGCCAGATACATGCCGGTCTGGCCGGGTAGGCGCGGCAGGGCATAGGTGGCGCCCACGTCCGGGAAGAAGCCGATGCCGACTTCCGGCATCGCAAAGAGGTAGCGCTCGCCCGCAACGCGATGGGATCCGTGCAGCGACACGCCGACGCCGCCGCCCATGACGATGCCGTCGATGAGGGAGACATACGGCTTCGGGTAACGCTTGATGAGGATGTTGAGCTGGTACTCCTCGCGCCAGAAGGCGAGCGCTTCGTCGCGCTCTCCCGCCTGCAGGAGCTCCGTGAGGCGACGGATGTCGCCGCCCGCGCAGAAGGCCTTCTCCCCGGCGCCCTGAACGACGACGCGGGAGACGTCCGGATCCGTGGCCCAGGCGTCGAGGGCCCGGCGCATCTCACGCACCATGGTCAGGGTCAGGGCGTTGAGGGCGCGGGGACGGTTGAGCGTGATGATGCCGGCGGCACCGTGCTTCTCGCATGTCACTTCCGCATTCTCGTCCATGGAGCCCTTCCCTTGCTTCGGCCGAATGCCCGCATCCGCGATTAAACAGGGCCCAAGGTTACCGTCAATGCATGGCTGCCCTGTTCGATATCCCCTCAGGAATGTTCCGGATGCGACGCCGAACCCTTTTTTACAGCGATTTAAATGTGCTACCCCTCTTCCGCATGCGCCGGCGCAGCGAAGCCGGCTCTGGATGAGGATTATGTCGAAACTGTCGCCGTTCCCCCGCCCCGCAGCCCAGGAAGCCGCTTCCTCCCTCAATCTGTCCCACCGCCCGCGACGCAATCGCAAGGCCGAGTGGTCCAGGCGGCTGGTACGCGAGAACGTGCTGACGACGAACGATCTGATCTGGCCCCTCTTCGTCGTCGAAGGCGAGAGTGGACGCCATCCGGTCGCGTCCATGCCGGGCGTCGAGCGCCTGACCATCGGTGAGGTGGTGAGGGAGGCCGAGCGCGCCGCTGCCCTCCACATCCCTGCCATCGCTCTCTTTCCCTATACCGATCCGGCGCTGCGGGACCCGACGGGGTCCGAATCCCTGAACAGCCGCAATCTCGTCAACCGCGCCGTGCGCGAGATCAAGCGCGCCGTGCCCGAGATCGGAGTGATCACGGACGTCGCCCTCGATCCCTATACCAGCCACGGCCACGACGGGGTCATGGACGGGGAGCGGATCCTCAACGACGAGACGGTCGCGCTCCTCGCCAAGCAGGCCGTGCTCCAGGCGGAGGCGGGATCCGACATCATCGCGCCCTCCGACATGATGGACGGGCGCGTCGGCGCGATCCGCACGGCGCTCGACGAATCCGGGTTCCAGGACGTGCAGATCATGGCCTATGCGGCGAAATACGCCTCGGCCTTCTACGGCCCGTTCCGCGACGCCATCGGCACCAATGCCACCCTGGTCGGCGACAAACGCACCTACCAGATGGACCCGGCCAACACGGACGAGGCCCTGCGCGAGGTCGCTTTCGACCTCGAGGAGGGCGCGGACATGATTATGGTCAAGCCCGGTATGCCTTATCTCGACATCGTGCAGCGGGTGAAGGAGAGCTTCGCCGTCCCGACCTTCGCGTACCAGGTGTCGGGCGAATATGCGATGATCCAGGGCGCGGCCCTGAACGGATGGATCGACGGCGAGCGCGCCATGATGGAAAGCCTGCTGGCCTTCAAGCGTGCGGGCGCCGACGGCATCCTCACCTATTTCGCGCCGCGCGTCGCCGAGAAGCTGAAGGCTCAGGCCTGACCGCGCAAGGCCGCACATGATGGGGGCAGGCTTTCTCAGGGCATGGCGTCCGATCGCCTGTCTCGCAGGCCTGCTCCTTCTTTCGGCTTGCGGCCTGTCCATCGACGCGGATCAGGCCCGTGTGTGCCGATCCGCCCTGCCGGCGCTCAACCCGGGCGCCTCGATCCGGGTCCAGCGCATCCAGGAAGGCCCGGCCCCGAGGAGCCTGACGGTCCTTTATTCGGCCGAGCGCCCGGACCGCCCCCCGCTCGACCGCTATGCCATCTGCACCTTCGCCGCCGAGGGGCTTTCCCTCAACAAGGCGGAACTGACCGGGCTCGCCACCGAGGAGGGACCAATCTCGGGCGCGAGCCTTTACATGCTCAAGCACTATTACCTCGATACGCCCGAGGGCATCGCGGCGGATCCCGGCAGCCCGCCGGGCGCAGGCGTGGCCGAGCTTCCGGCCGGCTTCGCCTATTGGCTGCAGCAGATCCTGGTGAGCCTCCCACGCACGGCGATCTATGCCCTCCTGTCGGTTGCCTTCGCCCTGGTCTTCGGCCTCAGCGGGCGCGTCAATCTGGCCTTCGGGGAGCTGGCGGCCGTGGGATCGGCCGCTGCCGTCACGGGGGCAGCCCTCGTCATCGCCTCGGGCCTGAACTCGCCCCTTCTTGGGATCGCGGCGGGCCTCGGCTGCGCAGTGTTCGCCGGCGCCATGCACAGCGCGGTCGGCGGGTACCTCACCATCAGCCGCATCGCCACGGCCAGCTCCCAACCGAGCCTCATCGCGACGGTCGGCCTCTCGCTCGTGCTCATGGAATACCTGCGCCTCGTCCAGAGCCCCGTGACGATCTGGCTTCCGCCCATCTGGTCCGACGCGTGGCCCCTGGCGCGCGCGGGAGACTTCCTGGTTAGCCTCACGCCCGTCAGCCTCATGACGGCGGGAATCGGCCTGGTCGCCGCGCTCGGGCTTTTGTGGCTGATGAAGGCGACAGGCTTCGGACGGGCCTGGCGGGCCGTTGCGGACGACGCCCGCGCGGCGGCGATCATGGGGGTCAACGGCCCTCGCCTCCTGACGCAGACCCTCGCCCTGGCGGGAGGCATGGCGGGCCTCTCCGGCATGCTGATCGTGGTGCAATACGGGGGCCTGGGCTTCGCCGGCGGGTTTCAATACGGCCTCAAGGCCCTGATCGGCGCGGTGATCGGCGGCATCGGCTCGGTGCCGGGAGCCCTGTTAGGAGGTTTCATTATTGGATTGTTTGAAACCGTCTGGTCGGCTTATCTACCGATCGAGGGACGGGATATCGCGCTCTATGCGGCGCTCGTCGTCTTCCTGATCTTCCGGCCCGGCGGATTGCTGGGATTTCAGGAGGCGACGCCACGACCCGTCTAGAACTGGTATAATAAGCAATTCGGAGGAAGCCTTGGCCGACTACGCCATCACCCTGCAAGACGCGGAACGCGCAGCCGATACGATTCGCGGCCAGGTGCTGCGCACACCGCTGGTGCCTGCGCCGCGCCTGTCCCAGATCACGGGCGCGAATGTCTGCGTCAAACATGAGAACATGCAGCCCACCGGCTCCTTCAAGGAGCGCGGCGCGGTCAACAAGCTGGAGAGCCTGAGTCCCGAGGAGCGCCGGCGCGGCGTCATCGCCATGTCGGCGGGCAACCATGCGCAGGCCGTGGCCTACCATGCCCGGCGCCTCGGCATTCCGGCCGTCATCGTCATGCCGGAGAGTGCCCCTCTGGTGAAGGCGGAGAATACGCGTTCCTACGGCGCGCGCGTGGTGCTGTTCGGCGAGACACTCTACGAATCCGCCGCCAAGGCGCGCGAGATCGCGGAAGCCGAGGGGCTCGTCTTCGTCCATCCCTACGACGACCCGAAGGTCATGGCGGGCCAGGGCACCATCGCGATGGAAATGCTGGCCGACGCGCCCGATCTCGACCAGATCGTCGTGCCCATCGGCGGGGGCGGCCTGATCGCCGGCATCGCTATCGCGGCGAAAGCCCTGAAGCCCTCCATCGAGATCATCGGCGTGGAGGCGGCCCTCTATCCGTCCTTCACGAACGCGATCCGGGGCGAGGAACGCCCCATCGGCGGCGCGACGCTGGCGGAAGGCATCGCGGTCAAGACCGTGGGCCAGTTGCCGCTGCCGATCGTGCGGGATCTCGTCTCGGACATCATTCTGGTCGAGGAGCCGCTCATCGAGCGGGCGGTCAACGCCTACGCCACCCTCCAGCGGACCATGGCGGAAGGCGCGGGGGCGGCGGGCCTCGCCGCCATGCTGGCAGATCCCAAGCGCTTCGAGGGAAAACAGGTCGGCCTCGTGCTCTGCGGCGGCAACATCGACGCCCGCATCCTCGCCTCGGTCATGGTGCGCGAACTGGAGCGGGACGACCGGATCGCCTCGTTCCGGATCACCTCCCACGACAGGCCGGGCCTCCTGGGCCGTGTGGCGAGCCTTCTCGGAAGTCTGGGCGCCAATATCCTCGAAGTATCCCACGGCCGTCTCTTCCTCGACGTGCCCGCCAAAGGCGTTTCCATCGACATCACTATCGAAACTCGCGACAGACAACATACATTGGAGGTATTCGAGGCCTTGAAGGCGGAGGGCCTCGAACCGCGACGGATCGACTCGCGCGGCCTGTCGGAGACCGCCTATTGAGGAAGAGACATGGTCAATCGGCCCTACCCGCCGACCATCGACTACAACACGTTCCCGGCGGATAGCCGCCTGACTGACGGCGTCATCGCGCGCCGGTTCTGGGCCTATCTCATCGACCTGCTCGTCATCGCGCTCTGGGTGGTGCTGATTTCCATCGGGATCTTCTTCCTCGGCATCATCACCCTCGGGCTCGGCTGGGGCCTGTTCTTCGCCCTTCCCCTCACCGCGTTGATTTTCATCGTCTACAACGCGGTGACCATCGGCGGCCCCAATCAGGCGACCGTCGGCATGCGCACCATGGGCCTCCGGGTGATCGACCCGGCGACGGGCCGCCGGGTCTCGATGCTCGCGGCCGCCGTGCACGCGCTGTTCTTCTACGTCGCGATTTCGACCTTCCTGCTCTGGGCGTGCGACGTGCTGGTCGGCTTCATCCGAAACGACGGGCGCTTCATCCGCGACCTGCTCACGGGCATGATGATCATCCGCAGCGAATAAGGGGCTGCGACACCTGTTCTCTTTTCCTGGACGGGGCGGGCACCAATGTTATCCTTGAAGCGTTGATTCAACGCTCAAGGTTTCTCCACAAGGCTTTCCGGTTTGACGAGTCATTCCCGCGACGCCCCGCAATTCTATCTGACCTCGCCGTCCCTCTGTCCCTACCTGCCGGGCAAGGAGGAACGGAAAGTCTTCACGCATATCGTGGGACGGCGCGGTCGCGAGCTCAACGAGATCCTCACCCAGGGCGGCTTCCGCCGTTCGCAGACGATCGCATACCGTCCCGCCTGCGACACCTGCAGAGCCTGCGTGTCCGTTCGCGTTCTCGCCGGCGAATTCGAGCCATCGGGAAACCTGAAGCGCGTCCTCAGGAACAACGCCGACCTGATCGGCAACGAGATTCCGAACCGGCCGAGTTCGGAGCAATACGCGCTCTTTCGTCGCTACGTCGATACCCGTCACGCCGATGGCGGCATGGCCGACATGTCGGTGCTCGATTATTCCATGATGGTCGAGGACAGCCACGTGGACACGCTTCTGATCGAGTACCGACGCCGCGGCATCGACAGCGGCATCACGGGACGGGGCGAAGGCGATCTCATCGCGGTCGCTCTCACTGATGTGATGAGCGACGGCTTGTCGATGGTCTATTCATTCTACGATCCCGATCATCAGGACCGGAGCCTCGGCACCTTCATGATCCTCGATCACATCCGCCGCGCGAAGGCGATGGGATTGCCGTATCTCTATCTCGGGTACTGGGTCGAGGGCTCGAAGAAGATGGGCTACAAGGCCCGCTTCACCCCCCAGGAGCGCCTTGGCGCCCATGGCTGGGTGCGTTTTGATTAGGGTCAGCCAACGTGCCAGTATTCCATGTAAGAGAAAAAGGCCACGACGCTACCCATCACCAAGCCCAGAAAGCCTGTGATTGCCGCTGCTATCATGCGCCAGTCCTGTAAAAATGAACCGGCCTGCGAGCGATGCATTCCTAAGAGGAGAATGTAGACGCTTAACCAGGACAACGGGAAGTAGATGAAAAGCATCCCGAGGAAATTTAAAGAGTTTTTATCGTACCCAGAACCGCTATCAACGGACATGTTGATCACGGTTGCAATTTCCCAGCCCACGATCCCGCTGATTGCGCCGTAACCGACAATGGCGGCGGCAAGCTTCGTCATGGATTTCAGCATTGACCCGCCTTTCGCTGACTCCGATGCAACATTATTACATATTCACATCATCCATGACAAGTCAATGTAATTTAGCCGCGAATTATGCTGGCCTTCTTGTTGCTGCTGGATTTCTCCCATCGTGCGACATGTCGCAATCTCGTTGAGGGGTCATGGGCATGCTGTTCAAGCATGGAGCCGCCTCAATCAAGCGGACATCACGGCGGCGATCGTGCATGGCGGTTCACGAAGTGCGCGCTGAAAGGACCTCTATCCGCCTACGATTATCAAGTCTGATCTCCTTCTCGGAACGTGCCAAGGCGCTGCCCGAATATTTTCGCCGGGAACAACACGCCGCACACCATGTTTGGATGCATTCATCCGGAGATGCGCGATGGCGAAAATCCTGGTCCTCTATTACTCGTCCTACGGGCATGTCGAAACGATGGCCCGGGCCATTGCGGAAGGCGCACGCTCGGTCGCGGGCACCGACGTCACCGTCAAGCGCGTTCCCGAACTCGTGCCCGAGGAGATCGCGCGCAAATCCGGCATGAAGATCGACCAGGACGCGCCCGTGGCCGATCCGAACGAGCTCGCGGATTACGACGCCATCATCTTCGGCACGCCGACCCGCTACGGCAACATGGCGGCGCAGATGCGCAACTTCCTCGACCAGACCGGCGGCCTGTGGGTGAAGGGGGCGCTGATCGGCAAGGTCGGCAGCGTCTTCGCATCGACGGCGACGCAGCACGGCGGCCAGGAGACCACCATCACCTCCTTCCACACCACCCTGCTCCACCACGGCATGATCATCGTCGGTCTGCCCTATTCCTATCCTGGGCAGACGAAGATAGACGAAATTTCCGGCGGCACGCCCTATGGGGCGACGACCCTCGCAGGCGGCGACGGATCCCGCCAGCCGAGCGAGAACGAGCTGGGCGGCGCACGCTTTCAGGGACGCCATGTGGCGGAGATCGCCGCCAGGTTGGAAAACGGCGCCGGGGAGCGCGGCCCCGTGCCCGCCGATATGCAGAACCCGACCGAAACGACGGGTTGAGCCGGCCGCTCTTTCGTTCCTGATCAGGTCGCGCCTTGCGTCGGCGCAACCGTGACCCGCAGGCTCGCCAGCCACGCCGCGACTGCCATCACGGCGCTCACGGTAAAGACTGAGACCATTGCAGGAGCAAGAACCTCCGGCGCGAGATCGCCGTCGAACCCGGCTGCCTGGGCGACGATCCCCGCCGTCGCGGATCCGATGGCGTATCCCGCCGATTGCGTGGTCGGCACCAGGCCGGACGCGAGATCCTGCTCGCCCGGTCTGGCGGCCCTCATGATCGCCTGGCTGAGGAACGCCCAATTGATGCCGAACCCGCAACCAATGGCGATCTGCGCCCCGATCAGAACCTGCGGCAGCTCGAACAGGATCGCCACGGCGACGCCCGCAAGACCGAGAACCAGCAGCAGCGGCCCCAACCGGATGAAGCGCTGAGGCCAGGGCGCGCGGCTCACGAACGAAACGGCGAAAGCCGTCGCCGACCACGACAGCGCCATGAGGGCTGACACGAAGCCCGCCTCCGTCGGTGCATAACCCCAGAGCCTCTGGAGCGACAAAGGCAGGTACACGGAGGTGGAAGCCTGCGCCACCGGCATCAGGAGCGCGACCCACAATCCGGCGCCGACCGTGGAGGTCAGGGAGAAGGCATCGCTCGGGAAAAGACGATGGAGACTGCGTCTGTCGTGAAGGACGGTGACGGCCAGCGTGGCGATCGCCAGGCACACGAGCCCCGTCGTGAGCCACCAATGCGACTGCAGTCCCGCAACGGCGATCAGCATGATTCCGGCTGCGATTCCCGCGAGCCGCCCAAGCGGCGGCATGCCTTTCGTGGCTCCGTCGCGCCCCGACGGGATGATGGCGAGGACGAGCCCCATGAAGATCAGGATGAGAGGCACGTTCATGAGGAAAGCGGCGCGCCACGACCACGTTTCCGTCAGGAAACCGGCGAGGAGCGGGCCGCCGAAAGCGCATCCCGCCCAGGTCACCGCGAGCAGGCCGAAGAATCGCGGCACCTGGCGCGGCGGCAGGAGCTCCGCCACGAGGGCATAGCAGGCTGCCGCGATGATCCCTTCCCCGAGCCCTTGCAGAGTTCTGCCCACAAGAACCATGACCATGGACGAAGCATAGCTCGCCAGAAGCGTGCCGATCAGGAACACGATTGCGGGCCCGATGAGCAGAAGGCGCGCGCCCAGCCGCGCCTTGAGGAATCCCGCCGCGGCGCCCCCGACAATGGCCGCCACCAGATAGACCGTGAAGGCCCAGTTGATGAGCGCGGCGCCGCCCAGTTCGATCACGGCCGAAGGCAGGGACGTGGACACGAGGAAGCTGTTGAGGGCGTAGATCCCTTCACCCAGGCAGAGTGTCAGGGTGAGCACCAGGGCATTCGGAAAGAGAGTGGCCGGCAGCCGATCGTCTCGGACGTCATCCATGGCGCAGAATTCCGGAATTCAACAGCAGCTCGGAGTGGAGATGCCGCCGTCGGGGTGGGATGCTTGTAAATGGAGGCCCGCCTTTTCGGCGGGCCTCTTTATATCACTCTCCGAATTTGTTGGACTTCGGGAAGCCCTTCGGCGGAAGGCGGCCCGCGTCGGTGCGATCGCCCAGCCAGTCGCGCAGGTCTTCCTTCGCCACGGTCCATGTGCGCCCGGAGGTGTCCTTCCAGGTAAGACCTTCTTTCAGCGTGAAGACCTTCGCGTCCGAGACGCCGCCGTCCTTGTAGCGCTGCAGGCGCACGCCTTTGCCGCGGGTCATTTCGGGCACCTGCTTCGCAGGGAAGATCAGGAGCTTGCGGTTCTCGCCGATGATCGCGATGTGATCGCCTTCGGCCTCGGTGCAGACCACCATGGCGGCCGGCGCATCGAGGTTGAGGACCTGCTTGCCCTTGCGCGTGTTCGCCGTGACGTCGTCGGCGGGCACGATGAAGCCGCGCCCGTCCGATCCCACCACGAGGAGCTTCGAGCCCGCCTTGTAGGGGAAGGCCGCGATGAAATCCGCTCCCTCCTCCAGATCGACCATGAGGCGGATCGGATCGCCGAAGCCGCGGCCGCCGGGGAGCTTCGACGCATCCAGCGTGAAGAAGCGCCCGTTATTCGCCACCACGATGATCTTGGAAGTGGTCTCGGCGAAGAAGGCCGTCTTGAGCTTGTCGTCACCCTTGAACTGCACCGAGGAGACGTCCTCCTGGTGGCCCTTCATGGCGCGGACCCAGCCCTTGTCGGATACGATCACGGTGATCGGCTCGCGCTCGATCATGGCCTCTGCGAAGTCGATGTCGGAAGTGTCCGGAGCGTCGGCGAAAGTCGTGCGGCGCTTTCCGAGCGCCGTATCGGGACCGAAGGTCTTGCGGACCTCCTTGATCTCGCCGGCGACGGTCTTCCACTGCACCTTGTCGGAGCCGAGGAGTTCCTCGATCTGAGCCTTCTCGTCCTGCAGGTTCTTCTGCTCGCGCTTCAGCTCCATCTCCTCGAGCTTGCGCAGGGAGCGCAGGCGCGTGTCGAGAATGGCGTTGGCCTGAACCTCCGTCAGCTTGAAGACGCGCATCAGCTCCGCCTTGGGCTCGTCCTCCTCGCGGATGATTTTGATCACCCGATCGAGGTCGAGATAGACGATGAGCAGGCCGCCCAAAATCTCCAAGCGCCTGTCGATGGCGGAGAGACGGAACTTCGAGCGGCGGATCAGCACCTCGCGGCGATGATCGAGCCATTCGCGCAGGCATTCTGCGAGGCTCAGCACCTTCGGCACCTTGCCGCCGGCGAGGACGTTCACGTTCATCGGAATGCGGCTCTCTAGCTCAGTCAGCTTGAAGAGAGATTCCATGAGGATGATCGGATCGACCGTCTTGGCCCGGGGCTCCAGCACCACGCGGATGTCTTCCGCCGACTCGTCGCGGATGTCGGCGAGCAGCGGCAGCTTCTTTTCCTGCAGCAGTTCCGCGATCTTCTCGATCAGGCGGGACTTCGGCACCGAGTAAGGGATCTCGGTGACGACGATCTGCCAGTTGCCGCGTCCGAGATCCTCCTTCTGCCAGCGGGCGCGAACGCGGAACGAGCCGCGCCCGGTGCTGTAGGTCTCGGCCATGGAGGCCAAGCTGTCGACGATGATGCCGCCGGTCGGAAGATCGGGCCCCTGCACGAACTGCATCAGCTGCTCGGAGGTGGCATTAGGCTTCGTAATGAGATGGAGAGCCGCATCGCACAACTCGGCCGCATTGTGCGGCGGGATGGAGGTCGCCATGCCGACCGCAATGCCCTGCGAGCCGTTGGCGAGCAGGTTCGGGAAGGCGGCGGGCAGCACCACCGGCTCTTCGTTGGCCTGATCGTAGGTCTCGCGGAAATCGACCGAATCCTCGTCGATGCCTTCCAGCAGAAGGCGCGCGACCTCCGTCAGCTTGGCCTCGGTGTAGCGCATCGCGGCGGCGCCGTCGCCGTCGATATTGCCGAAATTGCCCTGCCCGTCCGCCAGCGGATAGCGCTGGGCAAAATCCTGCGCCATTCGCACCAGCGCGTCATAGATCGATTGGTCGCCGTGGGGATGGTACTGACCCATCACGTCGCCGACGATGCGGGCGCATTTCTTCGGCGCGGACTTGGGATCGAGCTTCAGAAGCCGCATGGCGTGCAGGATGCGGCGATGGACGGGCTTCAACCCGTCGCGCGCGTCCGGCAGCGCCCGGTGCATGATGGTGGACAGCGCATAGGCGAGATAGCGCTCTTCCAGGGCGTCCTTGAGATTGATGTTCTCGATCTCGCCGCCAGAGGGTGGATTGACCGGCTTACCCATTACTCGAATTCCTCAACTGCGAATCGCTTCTTTACCACCTGAAAAGAGAACATAACAGAAACAAACCCTATTCGTCCCCAGCTGTCGCGAGTGCGACGAAACGCGCCCGCTCCTCGGGAGCCCGCTGCCCCTGGGGGGCGAAGACGTTCTGATGCAGGAAGAAATCCGTCAGCGCAAATCCGGCCCGGATCTCGCTCTCGCTCGGCCGGTTGGCCCGGCTTTGGCCGATCAGGAAGCCCGGGAGCTTCAGAAGGCGGTCCTTGTAGGGCTCTCCCGCCGCGGCGCTGACGGCGCGGCCGCTCCTGGGCGAAACATAGACGAGGTCCCGTTCGCTGCCCGTGGCCGCGCAGGAGGTGAGATCGAGCCCGAAGCCGAGTTCCGCGAGCATGGCGAGTTCGAACCGCACGAAGAGCGCGGGCGCCAGGTCGGGATCGTCCAGGTGGTCGACCAGAACGGTCAGGGTCTCGTAGAGGGCGAAATGCGGATCGCGCTCGGGAACATTGCGCAGCAGGTGCGCCAGAGCGGCGAGGCCGTAGAGCGCCATGGACGAGCCCATGAGCCGAGAAGCGCGCAGCTTGATGGCCTCCACTTGGAAGGCGCCCAGATGCTCATCGAGCCGGGCGCGCCACGTGACCTGAACGGTGTTCCCGGGCTGGAGCACCGGCTGCAGGACTTTGGAGCGCCCACCGTGGACGAGGCCCGAATGGCGGCCGTGCTCGCGCGTCATAGTTTCGAGGATAACGCTCGTCTCGCCATGCTTGCGGACGCCGAGAACGACGCCTTCATCGGTCCATTGCATCGGGTGCGGTTGCTTTCTGCGCGGCCTCTAGGCTGAAGCCCTGATGTAAGCATCGGAAGAGCTTTTCGCCATATTTTCCAAGATCATCGCGCCAAAATGTTAAGATCTTTTGCAAGATCGCACAGCGCCTAAATTGGAACAAAATGGACAGCTTAGCATTCTCGCTCATTCATACCCCAAATGTGAACTGAGGATCATGAAGCTCACCAACCTGTTCCTTGCGAGCACTGCCATTCCGCTGATGATGCTGTCGGCGAACGCGTCTGCGCTCCAGCCGCAGAACCCTGCACCCGTCACCGTGGCCCAGGCCGAAACGGGTGAACAGCCTCAACAGCCGCCGAGAGCCCGGCAAAAAGCGCAGGGTCAGGACGAGCAGGCTCCTCCCGGCCAGCAGCGCCGCGAGCGCCGCCCCGGAGCGGACGACGAAGGCGGACGTCCGCAACGTCCCCAGCGCGGCGGCCAAGGCGGCGAGGCCCCCGAGGCTCCTCGCTCCCCCCGCGCAGCCAGCCCTGACCAGGAAGCGCCCGCAGCGCCTCGCCGTGGCAAGGACGAGCGCTCGCAGGAACAGCGCCCGCAAGAGCGGCGGCAGCAGGAGCAGGATCAGCGGCAACAGGAGCGCCGGCAACCGGAACAGCGCCAACCGGCAGAGCGGCCCACTCCAGCCCGCCCGAACCAGGCGCCAGCCGAGCGCAGCCAGACCCAGGACGAGACGCCCGCACGCCCGCAGCGCCCCAATGCGCAGGAGCGCGATCAGCGCCCCGGCGACCGCCAGCGTCCGCAGGCTCCCGCCGCGTCGGAGCGCCCCGCGGCGCCGCCCACTACGGCCCCGACCCCGGCCCCAGCCCAGCAGGGCCGGGACGCGACCCCGGCTCCACGACCGGGGGACGAGCAGCGCCAGGATCAGAATCGACGCGGTGATCAGGATCAGCAGCGGGATCGGGATCAGCGCAGGAACCAGGATCAGCGAAGGGATCAGGACCAGCGGAGGGATCAAGACCAGCCGAGGACCCAGACGGCCCCATCGGCACCGCGCCCCGCGCCGGCTCCGACGGCACCTGCGCCCGAGCCTCGGACGCAGCCTGCCCCGACAGCGCCGGCCCCGGCCCCGGCCCAGCCCGCACCCGCGCCTCGGGCTCAGCCCACGCCGCCGCCCGCACCGGCTGCGCCCCAGCAGGCCCAGCCCCAGCAGGCGCAGCCCCTCGATCCATCGCGGGTGCGCATCGACGATCTGCGCCGCGAGCGCCGCGAGCGCAGGGAAGGCGACCGGGTCATCATCGAGGAGCCGGGCAACCGCACGATCATCCGTGAGGGCAACAGTGTCATCATCCGCCACGACGAGTCGGAACGCTTCCGCCGCATCTACGGCCAGGATGAAGTGCGCGTGGAACGTCGCGGCCCCGGCGAGGAGGTCACCATCGTCCGTCGCCCAGACGGCTCGGAAATCGTTTCCGTCCGAGACGAATATGGCAACCTGATCCGCCGCATCCGGCGCGAGCCCGCGGGCCGTGAGGTCGTTCTCATCGAGAACCGGCGCCGGGGCATCGATGCCCGTCCGGGCTACGGCTATGTGGAGGAGGAGGTCCTCCGCCTTCCGCCTCCCCGCGTCACCATCCCGCGGGAGGAATACATCGTCGAGACGGAACGCGCCTCGCCGTCGCAGATCGTCGAGGCGTTCACGGCCCCGCCGGTGGAGCGGATCGATCGCGCCTATACCCTCGATGAAGTCCGCCGCAGCCAGCCGCTCCGCGAGCGCATGCGCCGCGTGGACCTCGACACGATCAACTTCGAGTTCGGCTCCTGGGAGCTGCCGCCGGATCAGATCGACGCCCTCGGCTCGATCGCCGACGGTCTGCGCCAGGCCATCTCCCGCAACCCGAACGAGATCTTCCTGGTGGAGGGTCATACCGATGCGGTGGGATCGGACGAGGACAACCTGACGCTTTCGGACCGCCGCGCGGAAACGGTTGCGACTATCCTGTCCCAGCGATACCAGATTCCCGCCGAGAACCTGACGACGCAGGGCTACGGCGAGCAATATCTGAAGGTGAACGTGCAAGGCCCCGAACGGGAAAACCGCCGCGTCACGCTGCGCCGCATCACGCCGCTGCTGCAGGGGCAGAACCAGCAGTAAAAAATGAAAGCCGCGAGGAAATGCTCCTCGCGGCTTTACATCCAGTACTAAGGCTGAGTCTCGAAGAAGGCCTTTGTCGGCCCTTTCTTCGACCAGAACTTACGAGGAAAATCGCACGCCGACGGGTGAGATCCGGAAAGAATGAAGTATCGATCTTCCACGGAAACTTCCGCATAAGGTTCAGGCTCCTTATTGACGCGGAGAACTCTCCAGTCAGATGTTGCCCGTGCCTTGATCCGGCCAGAACCCAAGTCGTTTAAAAATAGTGCTTGTCCGAGCATGTCGGAAAAATCCCACGGATAGGGTAAAAATTTGCACCGCAGGATCCGGCTTCCCTCGTCGTAGTGCCCGCAACTCCCGTTCATCAATAGCTCTTTCGATGTGTCGCGAAATTTCACTCTAAGGGACACATCGAGATTCCCTTCACCTATTAAGTGCGTTCTCCATGCATTCCTTCCCATGAATTGAACGGATGTCACCAATTGTTTCGGGTGTTGTCTTAGGTGCATCTCATCGTATTGTCGGGAGAAACAAAAGTTGGACCCCCGCTGTATTGCCGGGAAAGGAGAAGGTCCAGCCTCTTCGGCAGATGCCGCCGATATTATATATGATATACCGCTACATAAGAAAAATACAATAAGGCGGCGCATGGATTGAGCCTTTCACCTTACCCCTTCGGGAACTCCAGCCCCATCTCGCGATAGCGTTCGGGATCGTCGCTCCAGTTCTCGCGGACCTTCACGAAGATGAACAGATGGACGGGGGCTTCCGCGATCTCGGCGATTTCCTTGCGTGCAGCCTGACCGATCGCCTTGATGGTCTGGCCGCCCTTGCCGAGGACGATCTTGCGCTGGCTGTCGCGCTCCACGAAAACGGTCTGCTCGATCCGCACGGATCCGTCCGGACGCTGCTGCCACTGATCCGTCTCGACGGTGGACTGATAGGGCAGTTCCTCGTGCAGGCGCTCGTAGATCTTCTCGCGGGTGATCTCGGCGGCGAGCATGCGCAGGGGCGCGTCCGAAATCTGATCCTCCGGGTACAGCCAGGGGCCCGCCGGCATCAGGGCCGCGAGCTCGCGCCTGAGCCTGTCGATGCCGTCGCCGTTCAGCGCCGAGATCATGAAGGTGTGGGCGAACGGCACCTTCTCATTGAGCTTCGCGGCCAGTTCCAAAAGCTTCGAGCGCTCGATCAGGTCGATCTTGTTGAGGATCAGCACCTTCGGCTGCTTCAGCTCGGGGAGCTTGGCGAGGATGGCCTCAGCCTCTTCATCCACTCCCCGGCGCACGTCGAGCAGGAGCGCCACCACGTCCGCGTCCCCTGCCCCGCCCCAGGCGGAGGTGACCATCGCCCGGTCGAGCCGGCGCTTGGGCTTGAAGATGCCGGGCGTGTCCACGAAGATGATCTGCGTATCGCCTTCCATGGCGATGCCCCGCACGAGGGCGCGCGTCGTCTGCACCTTGCGGGAGACGATGGAGACCTTGGATCCCACGAGCGCGTTGAGCAGGGTCGACTTGCCCGCATTGGGCGCGCCGATGAGCGCGACGAAACCCGCTTTTGTGTTGGTCGGCTCAGGGTGTTCCATGCTTTTCCTCCGTCCAGACGCCTTCTCGGAGGAGAAGGCTTCGCGCTGCCGCCTGCTCTGCGATGCGCTTTGATGTGCCATCCCCGAACTCGGATTCGGAGCCTTTCACCTTCACCATCACGCGGAATTTCGGCGCGTGATCGGGCCCGGTCTGCTCGGCCACCGTATAGGTCGGCGGCGGCAGGCCCCTTCCCTGCGCCCATTCCTGCAGGGCGCTCTTGGGGTCCCGAAGGGAGCGGCGGGGCGCTTCCAGCAAGGCCTTGAAGCTGCGCTCCACCAGACCCTTCGCGGCATCGTAGCCGCTGTCGAGGAAAACCGCGCCGATGATCGCTTCGCACACGTCCGCCAGGATGGTGGGGTTGCGCCTCTCGCCGGAATGGGCTTCGCCCGCGCCGAGCTTGAGATAAGGCGCCACATCCCAGGCGACGGCGATCTCGGCGCAGCTCTCGCGGCGCACCAGCTCAGCCAGGCGGCGCGAGAGTTCGCCTTCGGGCGCCCTGGGAAAGGTCTGATAGAGCATCTCGGCGACGGCGAGGCCGAGCACACGGTCGCCGAGGAATTCGAGGCGCTGATAGCTCTTTCCGCCGGCCTTCGGAGCGCTCACATGGGTGAGCGCCTCGTCGAGAAGTTCGGGCTTCTGAAACTCGTAGCCCAGCGTCTTCAGCAACGCGTCATGGTTCGGTTTGCGACGGGTCACGGCTTATCGGATCCGCTCGAACATGCGATTCCAGCGAATGTGCTGCGGCCAGTCCCAGAACCGCCACAGGGAGGCGCCCTCGTCGATGGAGAAGAAGATGATCTCGGCGCGGCCGACAAGGTTCTCGGCCGGAACCTGACCCACATTCGCCTCGTCACGCGAGTCGGTGGAGTTGTCCCGGTTGTCGCCCATCATGAAGTAATGGCCGGGCTGCACCGTGTAGATGTCGGTGTTGTCCCAATAGGCCCGGTCGCCCTTCAACTCGATGATGTAATGACTGGTCCCTTCCGGGAAGGTCTCCTTGTAGCGCGGGACGGCGGCGGGACGGCCGTACTCGTCCACCGTCTGGTAATCCTCCACGCGCTCGCGATGCACCGGCTGGCCATTGATGTGCAGAACGCCGCCGATCACCTGGATCCGATCGCCAGGCAGGCCGACCACGCGCTTGATGTAGTCGGTCGAGTTGTCCTTGGGCAGCTTGAACACCACGATGTCGCCGCGCTTCGGCTCGGAGCCGAAAATCCGGCCGGAGAACAGGGGCGGGCTGAACGGCATCGAGTGCTTCGAGTAGCCGTAAGCGTATTTGGAGACGAAGAGATAATCGCCGATCAGCAGGGTCGGAATCAGGGAGCCCGAAGGAATGTTGAAGGGCTGGAACAGGACCGTGCGGACCACCACGGCGATCAGAAGCGCCTGGATGATGACCTTGATCGTCTCCCAGAGGCCCTCTTCTTCCTTTTTCTTCACGCTGCTACCCATGCTGTGCTTGGCGTTGTCGCTCACTTGAATCGACCTATGCTCGAGGAATGTCGCGGCCTGAGGCCGCCCTTCTATGCCTGTGCGGCAGTCGAGAGCGGTTTGCACTTCGTGAGAAAGTGCAAACCGCTCTCGAAGGTTTTTAAAGCCTGATGGCTTCCGAGCCGGCATGCCTGCCCGCCTCGTGGCCCATGCTCTAGCCTATGGCGGGTGCTGCCGCAACGCGCCTGTCCCTGCAAGAGGCCGCGCTTCGATCACCACGAAGGCCTGCGCCAGGGGCGGATCATCGGTAAGGGAAACATGGATCACGGGCTCGTGTCCTTGCGGCATCATGGCTCTGAGCCTTTCCAGGGCTCCGCCGGACAGGCGCAGGGTCGGGCGGCCGCCAGGGAGATTCACCACCTCCATGTCGCGCCAGAACACGCCGTGGCTGAGACCCGTCCCAAGGGCCTTGGCACAGGCCTCCTTGGCGGCGAAGCGCCGGGCATAGGAGGGGGCGCGGGCGGCACGGCGGTCGCTGCGCGCCCGCTCGCCTTCCGTGAAGATCCGGTGCGTGAAGCGGTCCCCGAAACGTTCGATGGAGCGTTCGATCCGGCGAATGTCACAGAGGTCCGATCCGATTCCGAGAATCATGCAGGCACCTGTGCCCGGCCCTCGTCCATGGCGGCGCGCATGGCGCGGACGGCCTCGTCGAGGCCCATGAAGATCGCATCCCCGATGAGGGAATGGCCGATGTTGAGCTCGACGATCTGGGGGATCGCCGCGACCGGACGAACCGAATCGAGAGCCAGTCCATGGCCCGCATGAATTTCGAGCCCGATGCGAGCCCCATAGGCGGCGGCCCGGCGCAGGCGCTCCAGCTCATGGGCGACCTTGGCCTCGTTCCCTTCCGCGACGGCCTCGCAATAGGTGCCGGTGTGAAGCTCGACCACGGGAGCACCCAGCTCGCAGGCTGCGTCCATCACGTCCGTCTCGGGCTCGACGAAGAGCGAGGCGCGGATGCCCTGAGCTTTCAATTCCTGGATCATCGGACGCAAATGGGAAGCGCCACCGATGATGTCGAGTCCCCCTTCCGTCGTCCGCTCCTCGCGCTTTTCCGGCACGAGGCAGCAGGCATGGGGATGAATGCGCGTGGCGATCTCGAACATCTCGGGGGTCGCCGCCATCTCGAAGTTGAGCGGCGCGAAAAGCTGGCGCTTCAGGCGCTCTATGTCCAGGTCGCGGATGTGCCGCCGGTCCTCGCGCAGATGGGCCGTGATACCGTCGGCTCCGGCCAGCACGGCCATATGGGCGGCCCGGATCGGATCGGGATGGACGCCCCCGCGGGCGTTCCGGACGGTTGCGACATGATCGATGTTGACGCCGAGACGAAGAGGAGGAGCTTTCATAGGCCTGTTTCTAACCGAGAACTTCGCATTGGCCACATCTTACAAGAAAACGCTCGTTTCTCTATTGCCGCGATGTAGATGTATTATAGTTACATTTTTCAGCCAAAGACCTGTCAGCCGAAGACCTGCATGATGCTGCGCATTGTCGTGATAACCCTGGCAGGGATGGGTGCCATGCTCTGGCTATGGATAGTCAGGATCGCATTCATTATCGAAGCCGGCCCCATGGAAGAAGGAATCTCCTATGGATTTGCCGTCCTATCAACCTTGTTGTTCCTGATATTTACTCTTCCGGCTTTCATTTTGAGCTTGAAAAACAAGGCGCTGCGGCTGGCTCTCGTATTGGCGATTGTGCCGTTGACCTCTCTGGCGTTGTTTCTTTAGACACCTCTCGAACCGATGGAGCAATCGGGCGTCAATGCACCGCTATCCGCCTTGGCTCGGCTCGGCCATGACCCAGGAGGCAGGAAAGGCGCCTCCTGTGAAAGTCCAGGGTACGAGAAAGACTACGGCGGACCCATTTGCCTTTCTCGCCCAAATCGACTATAGCCCCCGCTTCGCGTTCGCTCCGGCCGGGGGCTGAACGGACGGTGCGGCTCGCCGCACAGGGTTTTCGGACCCGTCGTCCCGTGTCTCCGCCTTCGACAACCGCTCGGGCCTTGCAGGCTCGAAGGGCTTGGCGCCGATCGGACGCGCGAAACCGGCCTGAACACTTCATCCAGACGTGGTGCGAAGGCCAGATCCTCAAACTGAGAAAGGCCCATTATGCCTCTCTACGAGCATATCTTCCTGGCTCGCCAGGACGTGACGCCTCAGCAGGTCGAAGCAATGGTCGACCAGTACAAAGGCGTCATCGAGCAGAACGGCGGCAACGTCGAGAAGACCGAGATGTGGGGCGTGAAGTCCCTCGCCTACCGCATCAAGAAGAACCGCAAGGCGCACTTCACGATGTTCAACGTCAACGCTCCCGCCGGCGCGATCGCCGAGATGGAACGTCAGATGCGCATCAACGAAGACATCCTTCGCTTCATGACCATCAAGGTCGACGAGCTCGAGTCCGAGCCGTCCGTGATGATGCAGAAGCGCGACCGTGACGAGCGCAAGGACCGCGAGCGCCGCGAGCGCGACGGCGGCGGCTTCGACGGCAACGAAGGCGAGGAGGCTTAATCATGGCATTTGGTGCTGGTGGCGGCGGTGGCCGTCGTCCGTTCTTCCGTCGTCGCAAGACCTGCCCGTTCTCGGGCCCGAACGCGCCGAAGATCGACTACAAGGACACGAAGCTCCTGTCCCGCTACATCTCGGAGCGCGGCAAGATCGTTCCTTCGCGCATCACGGCCGTGTCGGCCAAGAAGCAGCGTGAGCTCGCCCAGGCGATCAAGCGCGCCCGCTTCCTGGGCCTGCTGCCCTACGTGATCCGCTAATAGCCCTTCGGCGGGCCGCTCTCCCGGGCGGCCCGCCTTCTTGACGTTTCGCCCAGCGGTGAAAATCCGCCGGGTCAGTTGGGGCCTGGCCCCTAACCCTGCCGGTGAGCAGCGGGACAGCGAGAGCCATGAATTTTATCGCAACAGGCATCGGCGCGGGCCTCGTCTCGGCCCTTCTGACAGTGGTGGTGGTCAAGGAGACCATGCTGGCTGTCCTGCTCGCCATGCTTGCGCCGCTCCCCATCCTGATCGTCGCTCTCGGCTGGAACCATCGCTCCGGCCTCGTCGCCACCCTGGTGGGCGGCCTGGCGATCGCGGTTTTCACCGCCTCCCCCATCAGCGCCATCGGCTTCGTGGCCATCACGGGCCTGCCGGCCTGGTGGCTCGCCTATCTGGCTCTGCTCGGCCGCCCTGCCCCCGACGGCACCATGGAATGGTACCCGGTCGGGCGCCTTCTCGGCTGGGTCGCGGCCACGGCGGCGCTCACCATCGTCGCCACCGGGATCATCTCATCGGGGGGCGATTACACGGCGTTCCAGACCCGGTCGCGGCAGATCTCCGAGGCCTTCGTCAGCATGTTCTTCGAAGCGCCCGAGCCGGGAACCGAGGACGGGCGCGAGGCTCTTACGGACACGCTGGCAACCATGACGCCCGCCCTGTCAGCCTTCGGCTTCACCTTCTTCATGGGCCTCTATCTCTGGCTTGCAGCCAAGGTGGTTTCGGCCTCGGGACGCCTGCCGCGCCCCTGGTCGCCCGTCCCGGAACTGGCGATGCCGCGCACCATCCTGTGGGCCCCGGTCCTGGCCTTCGTCCTGATCCAGTTCGAAGGCTTCGCCGGCGCGCTCGGCTATGCCCTGTTCGGCGCGCTCCTGATGGCCTTCACCCTGCAGGGCCTCGCGGTCATCCACGAGCGGACGCAAGGGAAGCCGGGACGCGGCTTCATCCTGGCGGGCCTCTATGCGCTGCTGTTTCTCACCCAGGGCGTCATGATCACGGCCCTGTCGCTCTTCGGCCTCGCCGATACGATCTTCGGCTTTCGACGCCGCTTCGGCGGAAACAGGCCGAAACAACCACCGACCCTTTCAACCTGATCACGAACATTAAAGGAGAAAACCGATGGAAGTGATCCTTCTCGAGCGCGTCGCAAAGCTCGGCCAGATGGGCGAGACCGTCAAGGTTCGCTCGGGCTATGCCCGCAACTTCCTCCTGCCGCGCGGCAAGGCTCTGCGCGCCACGGAGGCCAACAAGAAGCATTTCGAGCAGCAGCGCGCCCAGCTTGAGGCCCGCAACCTCGAGCGCCGCACCGAAGCCGAGGCGGTGGCCGAGAAGCTGAACGGCCAGAGCTTCGTCATCCTTCGCCAGTCCGGCGAGACGGGCGTGCTCTACGGTTCGGTCTCCACCCGTGACCTCGCCGAGGTGATGTCGGCGAACGGCTTCACGGTCGACCGCAACCAGATCGTCCTCAACACGCCGATCAAGACCCTCGGCATGCACGCTGTGCCGGTCTCCCTCCACCCGGAGGTCGAGGTTTCGGTGACGATCAACGTCGCCCGCAGCCCCGAGGAAGCTGAGCGTCAGGCTCGCGGGGAGGCGGTCACCGCCCGCGAAGAGACCAACCTCGACGATCTCGGCCTCGAAGTGGGCGCCGCCCTCGCCGAGGCTGGAGACGTGGAGCTCTAAGGAGCTTCCTTCCGATGCTCTGAAAGCAGCCTCCTCTCCCTGCCCGTCCGGCGGGGCGGAGGCTGCAGGCGACAGCACGGGAGCTTGGCAAAACCCTTGCCGTAGTTCCTGTTTTGTTCCAGAATGGCGCTCTTCATCGATTCGATGGGGAGCGCTTTTTCGTTGGGTTCTTCGTGCACCGGAGAGTCAAGCCGAATGAGTCGCGAAGCCTCGGCCCATGTGAGTATTGAGGACAATGAGGACAGGTGCCCCGAGTCCCGGCTATGTGTCCGAAGAGCAACCTTTCGGACACGAATTCGGGTCTAAGACCATCAACCCTACCCTCGTTTTCGGAGCGCCCGATGGCCACCGCCAACGCCCTGATCGCCCGCTTAGAAAATGCCGAGCCGCAGTTTCGCACGCCGCCGAGCAACCTCGAGGCCGAGCAGGCCCTGCTGGGCGCGATCCTGGTCAACAACGACGCCTATTACCGCGTTTCCGATTTTCTTGAGCCCGAGCATTTCATCGAGGATCTGCACCGCCGCATCTACGAAGTCGCCACGAGCCTGATCAAGGCCGGCAAGGTCGCGACCCCGATCACGATGAAGACCTTCCTGGGCGACCAGGATCTGGGCGGCGTCACCGTCTCGCAATATCTCGCCCGCCTGGCGGCGGAGGCCACCACGGTCATCAACGCCGAGGATTACGGCCGCACGATCTACGATCTCGCGATCCGCCGCAGTCTCATCAATATCGGCGAGGATCTGGTAAACACCGCCTTCGACGCCCCCGTCGACAGCTCGCCCCGCGACCAGATCGAGGAGGCCGAGCGGCGCCTCTACTCCATTGCCGAAACGGGCCGCACCGATGGCGGCTTCCAGCGCTTCTCCGATGCGCTCACCGCCGCCATCGACATGGCGGCGGCCGCCTACAAGCGTGAAGGCGCCTTGTCCGGTGTCTCGACGGGGCTCATCGATCTCGACAAGTCCCTCGGCGGCCTTCAGCCCTCGGACCTGATCATCCTGGCAGGCCGCCCGGCCATGGGTAAGACCTCGCTGGTGACGAACATCGCGTTCAACATCGCCAAGGCTTACAGGGCGGAGAAACAGCAGGACGGCTCCCTGAAAACCGTGAACGGCGGGATCGTGGGCTTCTTCTCCCTCGAAATGTCCGCGGAACAGCTCGCGACCCGCATCATCGCGGAGCAGGCGGGCGTGCCCTCCTACAAGATCCGCCGCGGCGACATGCGTGAGGACGATTTCTACAAGATCACCGAGGCTGCCCGGGAGATGCAGTCGATCCCCTTCTATATCGACCAGACCGGCGGCATCTCCATCGCTCAGCTCACCGCCCGCGCCAGACGCCTGAAGCGCCAGCGCGGCCTCGACCTTCTCATCGTGGACTACCTGCAGCTGCTCTCCGGCTCGTCGAAGAAGGGCGAGAACCGCGTGCAGGAGCTGACGGAGATCACCACGGGCCTGAAGGCCCTCGCCAAGGAACTCTCCGTACCGCTCATCGCGCTGTCCCAGCTCTCGCGTCAGGTGGAATCACGCGACGACAAGAGGCCGCAGCTCTCCGACCTTCGTGAATCGGGCTCGATCGAGCAGGACGCCGACGTGGTCATGTTCGTTTACCGCGAAGAGTACTATCTAAAGAACAAGGAGCCGAAGCCCGGCACCGAAGAGTATTTCAAGTGGCAGGCGGAGATGGATCAGGTCCACGGCAAGGCCGAGGTCATCATCGGCAAGCAGCGTCACGGTCCCACGGGCACCGTGCAGCTGGCCTTCCAGGCCGACATCACCCGCTTCACCAACCTCGCAGACGAAGACAAACTTCCCGATCGGATCGGCGATTGACCAAGACAGACCAGACCAGCACCGCCAGCCGCATCCCCAGCGACATCGCCGGCGGCCTCCTTCACATCGATCTTGCGGCCCTCGCCTCCAACTGGCGCGTTCTTCGCGACAAGGCAGGCGGCGCGGAGGCCGCGGCTGTGGTCAAGGCCGACGCCTACGGCATCGGCATCGAGCAGGCGGTCCCCACCCTCCATCAGGCGGGATGCCGCACATTCTTCGTGGCGCATGTGAGCGAGGCGATCCGCGCGCGCGCCGTCGCGCCCGATGCCGTCATCTACGTGCTGAACGGCCTGTTCCCCGGCACGTCCCCGGCTTACGCGCAGCATGACCTGCGCCCTGTCCTCGGCTCGTTCGAGGACATCGGGGAATGGGCGGCGTTCTGCCGTTCCCAAGGGCGGAAATACGCCGCCGCGATCCATGTCGACACGGGCATGAACCGCCTGGGCCTCACGGTTCCCCAGGGCTTGACCCTGAAGGACCGCGAGGAACTGAAGGATTTCGAGACCGCGCTTCTCATGAGTCATTTCGTCAGCGCGGAAGAGAGCGACAACCCGATCAACCTGCGCCAGATCGGCTCCTTCAGGGCCGTGCGCGAGACGCTTCCCGGCATGCGCGCATCGCTCGCCAACTCCTCCGGCATCTTCCTGAAAGAGCAGCCCCATTTCGATCTCGTGCGTCCCGGCTACGCCCTTTACGGCGGCAACCCGACGCCCGACCGGGACAATCCCATGAGCGCCGTCGTCGGGCTCGAGGCGCGCATCGCGCAGCTGCGCTGGGTCGAGGCGGACGACACGGTCGGCTACAACGCGCGCTGGCTCGCGCTCGGACGCCGCCGCATCGCGACGCTCTCCGTCGGTTACGCGGACGGCTATCCGCGCTCGGCAAGCGCGCGTGGCACGAGCGGTGAGGAGTTGCTCGTCGGCCGGGTTCTCGTCGCCGGACGGCCCTGCCCCTTCGCGGGCAACGTCTCCATGGACCTGATCACGGTCGACGTGACCGATGTCCCGGAAAACGAGATCAAGCGCGGCGACACGGTCACCATGATCGGTGGCTCTCTCACCATCGACGAAGTCGGCCGCCGCGCGGGCACCATCGGCTACGAGATCCTCACCAATCTGGGCCGTCGCTACGCTCGCACCTATGGCGGGAAGCAGGGCTGATGGCCAAGCGTCACCCGTCGTTCGTCTGCCAGGAATGCGGCGCGGTCTACAACCGCTGGAAGGGCAAATGCGAGGCCTGCGGCGGCTGGAACACCATCGCCGAGGAAGCAGGCTCGGCAAGTCCGATGTCGGGACCCGTCGCGACGCGCCCGTCCCGCGCGAAAGGCCGCATCTTCCCGCTCGAAGGCCTCTCCGGCGAGACCAAGGAAGCGCCCCGGACGCCCTCCGGCATCGCGGAACTCGACCGGGTGACCGGCGGCGGCTTCGTGCACGGGTCGATCATCCTCCTCGGCGGCGATCCGGGCATCGGCAAATCGACGCTGCTCATGCAGGCATCCGCCGCGCTCGCCAATCGCGGCGAGCGCGTGGCCTATATATCGGGCGAGGAAGCGGTGGGGCAGGTGCGCCTGCGCGCGGAACGCCTCGGCCTTGGACAGGCCCCGGTGGAGCTCGCCTCCGAGACCAATGTGGAAGATATCATCGCCACCCTGAGCCAGGGCCGCCCGCCCGCGCTCGCCATCATCGACTCGATCCAGACCATGTGGACCGAGACCGTGGAATCCGCGCCCGGCACGGTGACCCAGGTGCGAGGGTCGGCCCAGGCGCTCATCCGTTTCGCGAAGACGACGGGCACCGCCGTGATCCTCGTGGGCCACGTCACCAAGGACGGACAGATCGCCGGTCCTCGCGTCGTCGAGCACATGGTCGACGCGGTGGTGTCGTTCGAAGGCGATACGGGCCACCATTTCCGGATCCTGCGCGCCGTGAAGAACCGCTTCGGCCCCACCGACGAAATCGGCGTCTTCGAGATGTCCGATCAGGGCCTGCGCGAGGTTCCCAACCCTTCCGAACTGTTCCTGGCCGGGCGCGACCTGGCAACCGCGGGCACGGCGGTCTTCGCCGGCATGGAAGGCACGCGCCCGCTCCTCGTCGAGATCCAGGCGCTCGTCGCCCCCTCCTCCCTCGGCACCCCGCGCCGGGCCGTCGTCGGCTGGGACCAGAGTCGCCTGTCCATGGTGCTCGCGGTGCTCGAAGCTCATGGCGGCCTGAAGCTCGGCATGCACGACGTCTATCTGAACGTCGCGGGCGGCTTGAGGATCACGGAGCCCGCTGCGGATCTGGCGGCAGCGGCGGCCCTCGTGTCGTCCCTGTCCGGCAACCCGCTGCCCCCGGACACCGTCTATTTCGGCGAAATGGGCCTCTCCGGCGCGATCCGTCCCGTCGCGCAGGAACAGGCGCGGCTGAAAGAAGCGGCCAAGCTCGGCTTTTCGAGCGCCGTGTCCCCTGCGCCGCGCATCGACAAGAACAAGCCGGAAAGGCTCCCGCTCGCCACCTCGTCGATCGGCCATATCACTGATCTTGTTGCCGGAATCGCAGCCCGGCGTCGTCGTGTCTCCTAAAGGACCGCTGTTTTTAGCAGCCATATAGACCGTTCAGCCTAATTGACCCTTTATGGTTATTTTATAGCGTGTAACTGGAGCACTACTGACGTACCTCGTTGGTAGAGGCAACGATAGCTCTTGAGATCCATAGAGGAATAAATGGCTACAATCACCCTTTCCGGCACCAGCGTCGACGAGAATCCGGATGTCGGCACCCTCATCGGCATCATCAGCGTCGATGGCGCTCAGACCGACGAGACCTTCACATACACGCTTGCAGACTCTCTCGCCGACCGTTTCGAGATCGGGGAAGTCACGATCGATGGCGTGACACGCTACGCTCTTTTAGTGAAGACGAGCACCGCGAACGGCACGAGCCTCTTCGATTTCGAAACCAGGGAGCTGAGCAGCTTCGGCGTTGCAATCTCCGCGACCAGCAACATGACCGCTGGCGGGACAACGGTGGACAACGGTTCCTTCACGGTCACCGTGACCGACAAGAACGAAGCTCCGACCGGTCTGACCGTCACAGGCGGCACGGTTGCCGAACTCTCTGCAATCGGCACGCAGATCGCCACTCTTGCCGGCATTGATCCGGACGGGGGTGACACGCTGAGCTACATGTTCGTTGCCGACGAGAACGGTAGCCCGCTGGTCGCGGATAATGCCTTCTTCCGGATCGAGAAGGACAAGATCGTCCTGAAGACAGCGCTCGACGACGCGCAGATCGGCACCCACGAACTCTGGGTCAAGATCACGGACGCCGCCGGACTCTCGAAGGTCGAGAAGGTCACGGTCACGGTTACCGATACGCCCGAAATCAACGGCACGAACCACAACAACAGGCTGGTCGGCACGGGCGCTTCCGAGGTCATCAATGGCCTCGGCGGCAACGACAAGATCTATGGCATGGGTGGCGACGACACCATCAATGGCGGCACGGGCAAGGACATGCTCTTTGGCGGCGCCGGCAAGGACACCTTCGTGTTCAACACGCCCGTGAAGAAAGGTCACTTCGACCACATCATGGACTTCAACTCGGTCGACGACACGATCCAGATCAGCCTCGCATCCCTGAAGGCTTTCAAGGTGAAGGTCGCCAAGGAAGAGGTCTACGAGTCGCTCGAAGGCACCCGCGAAGGCAAGAAGAAGGGCTTCTACAGCCTCGACAAGGTGTTCGAGAAGGGCAAAATGGAGGGCAAGTTCTTCTCCAAGGGTCACGCCAAGAACTCGTACGACTTCGTCACCTACGACAAGAAGACCGGTTTCGTTTACCTGGATCTCGACGGCTCGGGCCACGGCAAGGGCTTCGCGATCCTCAAGCTGAAGCCGGGCACCTACGTCCAGGCGGACGACTTCGCCTTCATCTAAATCGGCATCGCCTGTTTCCCCGCCCGACGGTCCCCGTCGGGCGGAATTCATTTACGGCCCTGCGCAATCCCGCCGTCCCACACCTCGCTCCTGAAGCGGCGTCTTGAAGGCGGTCAGCTGCGCACCGTGAGAAGATTCGCGTCGCGTGCGAGCCGCCACTGGCCGTCGGCCTCCTTGCTCAGAAGAGACAGCGTATGTCCGGAGCGGTGGATCGGCTCATCGCTGTCCGGAAGAGCGATCTTCATGTCCATCTGGCATCGCATGAAGGCCCAATCTCCCAGCACCTGAAGCTCCAGGATCTCGCTCGTTCCCTCGATACGCATTCCACCCATGCTCATCGAGGCGGCAGCGAATGCTTCCTTTCCGAACGGCTCCTGGCCCGGAACCATGAAGATCACGTCCTCGGCCATCAGGGACAGGATCGTGGCGACATCGCCGCTCCGGCTGGCCGCCATCCATGCTGCGACAAGCTCCCTGATCGCTTTCTCGTCATCCGTCATGCTCGCCTCCGCGTTGGGAAAACATGTGCGCCGCCAGTTGCGGCACCCGCGCCATCCTTCCCAAGCAGTATGCCGGTGCCTCCTCGGCCGGGCATTAGACCATCCGGTCTAATTGACCCCGCTCGCCAATCTTATACGCATGGTTTCAGAACTTTTTGGGCACATATGCTGGCCGCAAGAGTTGACAGTTACTCCTCTCCCCCTGGCCCTGGCGAATTTCGCCGGGGTCTTTTTCTGTTCGCCCTTTCAAGCCTCTTGAGCCAGCACAGGGGTGACGAAACCATCTCTTGAGGCTATACAGCCTGGCCTCGTTCCGCGAACGCGGCCCTTGTCCCTGTTTCTGCGTAGGCTCGGCTCATGCCCTTTTCTGTCCTGGACCTCGTTGTCATCGGAATCGTCCTGATCTCGGCCCTCCTGGCAGCCGTTCGCGGCTTCACCCGCGAGGTTTTGGCCATCGTGGCCTGGGTCGTGGCCGCCGCTGCGGCCTGGTACCTCCACCCGACCGCCCTTCCCATCGCGCAGCAATATATCCACAGCAACACCGTTGCCCTCGTGGCCGCCATCGGCGGCATCTTCGTGGTCACCCTGATCATTGTCTCGATCATCACGGTGCAGATTTCCGACCTCATCCTCGATTCCCGCATCGGAGCCATCGACCGGACCCTCGGCCTGGTCTTCGGCGCCGCCCGCGGCTTCCTGATCTGCGTGATCGGCTGGGCTTTCCTGAGCTGGCTGCTCCAGGGCAAGGAGCCCGAATGGGCGACCGCCTCCAAGACCCGCCCCGCCATGGAGAACACCCGCGACAGCATCATCGCCATGCTGCCGGAGAACGCGGAAGCCCTCATCCAGAAGCTCAAGAAGCCGAATGCCCCGGAAAACGAGCCCGTGGAGCCGGCCGAGCCCGATCCGCAGCAGCGCGGCACGGCTCCCGCTCCGGCCGCTCCCGTCCAGCCGACGCCCCCGCGCCGGGGATGAGCCTCCCCCTGTTCACTCTTTGAAGAGCGACAGGAAAACCCATTGGCCTTTGGCCTCAGGACGATTACATAAAGGCCGCGCCGGTGGGGGCGCGGATCCCAAGGAAATCACGATGTCTTCCAGGTCTGAGACGTGGCAGGTCACCCCTAAGAAGGTAGACCTCGACCTCGACGGCGATACCCTGCGTGAAGAATGCGGTGTCTTCGGCATCTACGGTCATCCGGATGCGGCGGCGATCACCGCCCTCGGGCTTCACGCCCTCCAGCACCGCGGCCAGGAGGCGGCCGGCATCGTCTCCTTCGACGGCGGCGTGTTCCACTCCGAACGTAAGCTGGGCCTTGTCGGCGACAGCTTCTCCGACCGTGCCACCATCGAGCGGCTCACAGGCGTCTCCGCCATCGGCCATGTGCGCTATTCGACCACCGGCGAGACGGTCCTGCGCAACGTGCAGCCCCTCTTTGCCGAGCTCGACGGCGGCGGTTTCGCCGTGGCCCATAACGGCAATCTCACCAACGGCCTCACCCTTCGCCGCAACCTGATCCGCGACGGAGCGATCTGCCAGTCCACCACGGATACGGAGGTGATCGTCCATCTGGTCGCCCGCAGCCGCAAGGACCGGGTCGTGGACCGCTTCGTCGAGGCGATCCAGAAGATCGAAGGCGCCTATGCCCTCGTGGCGCTCACGAACAAGAAGCTGATCGGCGCCCGCGATCCGATGGGCATCCGCCCGCTGGTCCTCGGTGAGCTCGACGGCCGCTACATCCTCACCTCCGAGACCTGCGCGCTGGACATCATCGGCGCCCGCTTCGTCCGCGACGTGGAGAACGGCGAATGCGTCGTGATCTCGGACGAGGGCATCGAGTCCTTCCGCTTCGCCGATAAGGTGCCGCCCCGCCCGTGCATCTTCGAATACATCTATTTCGCCCGCCCCGATTCCATCGTGAACGGACGCAGCGTCTATGAAGTGCGCAAGGGCATGGGCCGGGAGCTCGCCACGGAATCGCCCGCCGATGCCGACGTGGTCATTCCGGTGCCGGATTCGGGCGTCCCGGCCGCCCTGGGCTTCGCCCAGAGCTGCGGCCTGCCGTATGAGCTCGGCATTATCCGCAACCATTACGTGGGCCGCACCTTCATTCAGCCGACCCAGTCGGTGCGCGAGCTCGGCGTGCGCATGAAGCACTCCGCTAACCGCGCCGCCATCGAAGGTAAGCGCATCGTTCTGGTGGACGACAGCCTCGTGCGCGGCACGACTTCCGTGAAGATCGTGCGGATGATGCGGGAAGCCGGCGCGAAGGAGGTTCACTTCCGCATCGCGAGCCCGCCGATCACCCATCCCGACTTCTACGGCATCGACACGCCGGAGAAGGAGAAGCTGCTCGCGGCGACTCACGACCTGGAGCAGATGCGGGACTATATCGGCGCGGACTCGCTCGCCTTCCTGTCCATCGACGGCATCTACCGGGCCATGGGCGAGAAGAGCCGCAATCCCGCCCTTCCGCAATTCACCGACCATTGCTTCACGGGCGACTACCCGACGGCCCTGACGGACCTCTCCGTCGCCACTCCGCGCCGCCTCGCCCTTCTGGCCGAAGCCGATTGAGGACCTCTCATGGATAAACCCCTGCTCAACCGCGTCGCGGTTGTCACCGGCGCATCCCGCGGCATCGGCCGCGCGGCGGCCCTGGCTCTGGCCGAAGCCGGTGCGCACATCATCGCGCTGGCCCGCACCCAGGGTGCGCTCGAGAGCCTCGACGACGAAATCCGCGCCAGGGGATCGTCCGCCACCCTCGTTCCGGTGAACCTGAAGGACCTCGACGCCATCGACCGCCTGGGCGCTGCGATCTACGAGCGCTGGGGCAAACTCGACATCCTCCTCGGCAATGCGGGCCAGCTCGGCGAACTCGCACCGATCACCCATATCGACCAGCCGGTCTGGGATGAGGTGATGACAGTCAACGTCACGGCCAATTACCGGCTGATCCGTTCCTTCGATCCGCTGCTGCGTGCCTCCGATGCCGGACGCGCGATCTTCCTGACCTCGGGCGCCGCCCATTCGTGCAAGGCCTATTGGGGCGTCTATTCGATCTCCAAGGCGGCCCTTGAGGCGCTCGTCCGCACCTATGCCGCCGAGACGGCGACGACGCCGATCAAGGTCATGCTCCTCAGCCCCGGCGCTCTTCGCACCTCCATGCGCCGCGCCGCCATGCCGGGCGAGGACCCGCTGACCCTCAGGACTCCCGAGGATCTCGCCCCGCACATCGTGAAGCTCGCCCTGCCCTCCTGGACCGAGACCGGCAAGATCTACGACTTCAAGCAGGACGGGAAGGTCGTCACGCCGCAAATGCCGGCCTGAGAGCGCCCTGCGACATATTGACCTTTTACTGAAGGCAGCCCTTTCCGGGCTGCCTTTTTTGCTTGGCGTCAAGCATGTGTTGCAGGCCGACACTGGATTCTTCAGCAGAAGTTCATATTGAGAGCACTATTCGTCTCCCATCAGGACTTCGCCTCGCCAGCGAATGCTTGAGGAAGAGACTTCTCCCGAACGAATACTCAAAACACATAACAATTGCCTGGCAGGGCCGACACGCGGAAAGCGGCGCTCCCTGACAGGATCCAAGGGCAGCACGCCGGACACAGGGCCGTCAGAGTTCCGGTGCGGCGGGTTGCGCGGGGCATATCCATGTTTATCCAAACGGCAGCGCCGGCACCTTCGGCGCAACGGGGACGGCTGGCCGCTTTCCTCTCCTCCTTCCGCTCGCGCAATTCATTCCTAGCCGATGTCTGGGCCCTCGCCCGACCCTATTGGCACTCGGACGAGAAATCCTATGCGCGGCGCATGCTGGCTCTCCTGCTCGCCATCAAGTTCACCGCCATCTGGATCTGCGTGCAGCAGAACAATTGGTACGCGAGCTTCTACGCGGCCATCGAGCACCGCGAGATCGCGGAATTCCTGAAGCAGATCGGTGTCTTCGCGCTGATCGCCGGAAGCTTCATCACGACCCTCGTCTATTCCCATTGGGTCGCCGAGAGCCTGAAGCTGCGCTGGCGCGACTGGCTCGTGCGTCGCTATACGCAGGACTGGCTCTCCGATCGCGCCTATTACCGCCTGCAGATCGGCGATGCGCCTGGCGTCAATCCGGATCAGCGGATCGTGGAGCATCTCGGCCTCTTCGCCGGACAGACGATCAATCTCGTCGTGGGCTTCCTGGATGTCGCGGTCAGCCTCGTGGCGTTCACCGCCATTCTCTGGTCGCTCAGCGGCACCGTCACCATCGCGGGTTACTCGATTGCGGGATACATGGTTTTCGCGGTGTTCGGCTACACCTTCCTGGCGAGCTGGTTCACGCATCTCATCGGCCATCCCCTCGCCAAGCTCCACACTGCCAATCAGAATCTCGAAAGCGACTTCCGCTACAGCCTCGCGCGCCTTCGCGAGAATGCGGAGACCATCGCCTTCTATCGCGGCGAGGAGCGTGAGGCCGCCGTCATCGGCGCGCGCTGGACCAAGGTGGTGCAGAATTTCTGGGGCATCATGCGGCGCGAGCGCTCCATCGGGCTCTTCGCCCATGCCCATGGGCAGTTCAGCACCATCCGGGACTGTCGGAATTTCCGTGTAAGGGCCGGGTTCATCATCCCAGCCTGAAGCGGCCTTCGAACAGAATGGCGAACTGGGCTTTCGCCATGCTCCACTCCCGTGGCGGCATCTTCCACTCTTT